>DATHNM010000181.1:0-17627 GCA_035486095.1 Bryobacteraceae bacterium | reverse complement strand
CCGGCCCAATTCAAACAGGCAAGCGATTTCCACGAAGGGCTCGCCTACGTTGGTGGCCCCGAAGCGGGATACAGCTACATCGATCACAAAGGTAAGCAAGCGTTTCGCGGATCGTTCGTGGACGCAACGAACTTCTACCGCGGTCTGGCACACGTTCAACTGAACGGAAGTTTTCAGTCTGGAAGGTTTGCTTATATCGATACTTCCGGCAAAGCTCGGTTCACTTACACGGTGCCTTAGCATGCCCCCACTAGGTTTCGGCACAAGGGCCGACTCGACGACTTTTGGTCTGGTGCGGGCGGAGGGACTTGAACCCTCACGGACCTTGCGGTCCAACGGATTTTCGTACCCTGCTACGGCTTTCGCCGCCCCTGCATTCTTGCGCAGGGTTTGGGGTCTGGACTATCCCTTCGCCATGCCCCGAAGCAATCCCGGGATTAGGCGCTGCCCGTCTAGTCTCTACACCTTCCCAACCAGAGCGCAGATTGCTCCAGCCGGGCTTGGCTCGGGATCGCCATGTTACAGGGTTCCCCGAATTTGAGCAGTTCTGCATCGCCGATTTCCCGGCGAGCACCCAAGTTTTCGCTTAAGTCCGGTGCGTATGCCATTTCGCCACGCCCGCACAGTTTCAAACGTAGCACGAATGAACGACTGACCCGATCGGACTTTTAAGTCCTTTGCGTCTGCCGATTTCGCCACCCGGGCCGATGGACGATTTGCGCGTCTATTCATTCTAAGCCGTTCGGCGCTCCAGGCGGCCGCGCCAACGCAAGGCAGCGATGATACGCTGGGATGGTTCACTGACCTTTATGAGAAAACTGAATCGCATTTCATTGATCTCCGCCCTGGCATTGGTGGCTGGAGTGTTTTCTGCGGCTGCCCAGGAAAAAGGCAGCGCCAAGGGCGGCGCCAGCACCGGTGGCCAAACGCTTGTCGAACGGGGCCGATACATCGTGGAAAATGTTGCGATGTGCGAACTTTGCCACACGCCGCGCACCGCAACCGGCGATCCGGACCACGGGCACTGGCTGATGGGCGGTCCGGCGCAATTGAGGCCGGCCTATCCGTCGCCATATTGGGCCATCGTGGAGCCTCGCATCGCCGGCCGGCCGCCGGGCACCGATGCCGATTTCATCAAGCTGCTCACCACCGGAATTTCGCGCACCGGCAGTCCTCCCAATCCGCCCATGCCTCCGTTTCGCATGACGCGTCCGGATGCCGAAGCGGTGCTGGCATACCTGAAAACGCTGCCCCGCTAAGATGGAACAGCTCGCCCTCACGTGGGGCCCGGTTCGTAAAACGTTCACCGTCTCGGAACTGAGCGCGCGCATCCGGGGCCTTTTGGGCAGGGAATTTGACGACGTCTGGGTGGCGGGCGAAATCTCGGGCTCAAAGACCGTCAGCAGCGGCCATTGCTATTTCACCCTGAAGGATCAGGACGCGCAGTTGCGCTGCGTCTGCTTCCGCCAGTATCTGCGGTACCTCAAGTTCAAGCCGCAGGATGGCATGGCGGTGCTGGCGCGCGGCCACATCGATGTCTATGAAGCTCGCGGCGATTATCAGCTACTGGTGGAAGCCATTGAGCCGCAGGGCCACGGCGCGCTGCAGTTCGCCTTCGAACAACTGAAGAAGAAACTGGCGGCCGAAGGTTTGTTCGAAGCGGCGCGCAAACGCCCTCTTCCCAAGCTTCCCCGGCGTATCGGCATTGTCACCTCGCCCAGCGGCGCGGTAGTCCGCGACCTCACCGAGATTCTTTCCAGGCGATTTCCCGGGCTGCATCTGCGCATCTATCCGGCGCTGGTGCAAGGTGAAGGATCGGTGGAAGCGGTTTGCCGCGGCATCGAATATTTCAGCAATTCGGGGTGGCCGGACGTGGTGATCGTGGCGCGCGGCGGCGGATCGCTTGAGGACCTCTGGACATTCAACGAAGAAGCCGTGGCGCGCGCCATCGCGGCCAGCACGGTGCCAGTTATCTCGGCCGTGGGGCACGAGACCGATTTCACCATTGCCGATTTTGTCGCCGATCTGCGCGCCGCCACGCCTTCAGCCGCCGCCGAACTGGTCATCTGTCCGCGCGAGCAGGTCTTCGATCAACTCGCCGTGTTCGATCACAAGCTGCTACAAGCCACGCGTTACCGCCTGGCGATGGCTGCCCGCGCCTTGCACCAGCACGGAGTAGAGCGCGCCTCGTCCGTCTTGCACCGCAACGTGGGCCGGCTGCAGCAGCGAGTGGATGAGTTGGATTACCGCATGCGAGGGCGCGCCCACACCGCGGCTTCCATCCGCCGCAAGCGTCTGGACGAGTTAACAGCCCGGCTGCGCAGCCTGGATCTGCGTTTGCGCATGGCCAACGCGCGCCGCAGGCTGGAAACTGCAGAGACGGCCGCCGCCCAACTGATTCATCGTCGTCTGACGCGCGCGCAGGGAAGGCTCAATCCGCTGATTGCTCATCTCACCCAGCTCAGCCCGCTCAAGATCCTGGACCGGGGCTATGCGATTGTCACCAACCAGGACGGCGCCATTGTGAAACAGCCTGCCGACGCCCCCAGCGCTTCCCAAGTGGATATCCGGCTGGCGCACGGGAAAATCGCGGCGCGGGTGCTCAACCCTGAGTAGCCGTTTTTTTTTGGTGCGAATTCCGGCTTGTGAGACGCACTCAAGGGCATGAAGAAAGCTTGTGTCATGCTCGGCCTGCTGGCCTGGAGTTGGTCGCTCTTTGCAGGACCGTTATCGCCTTCACATAGCCAGGGCAAATTCAGCGATGCTGAAATCGAAGCCACCATCCGGGCAAAACTGGCTAAATCCAAGATCGGTAAGGACGGTTTTCAGGTCCACGTGAAGGATCGTGTGGCCACCTGGAACGGCACCACCACGGTGATGCAGCACAAGGGCGCAGCCACGCGCATGGCGAAAGCCGCCGGCGCGCTTCAGGTTCTCAATAACATTAAGGTGTCCGAGCAAGCTGGCCTGGCGGGCAAGGGGAATCCGGTGGGCCAGCCGCGCCACGTTCAGGTGAAGGCCGGCGCCGCCGATGTACATCCGGATGCTGAACCGTAGCGCCGGGCACCGCATGATAAACTGAATGCTTCCAGAGTCCTGGAAGTAATTCAAATGAAGATCCTCGCTATTGCGTTTCTATTGTCCGCTCTGTTATACGGCCAGGCCGCCGTGCAAACTCCGGAGCCTGTCAAGGTGGCTCCCGGCACTCCCGCCGTTACCGCGCCCGCCGACGCAGCGCCCGCGCCCTTGCCGCCTGAAACCGTGGTCGCGGAAGTGAACGGCAAGAAATATACGGCCGGCGATTTGGACAAGTTAATCAACATGCTTCCGGCGCAATATCAGCAGGCCGCCCGCTCGCAGCCTCAATTGCTCAGCCAGGTTTTTCTCATGCAGCGCTTGGCCGATGACGCGGTAAAGGCTGGGCTGGATCAAAAACCTCCCTTCAAGGATCAGCTGGAAATGTCGCGGATGCAGACGCTGTCCACTGCCGAGCTGTCCGACGTCAACAACAGGATAGAAATTACCCAGGCGGAGCAGCAGAATTACTACAACGAAAATCCCGACAAATTCAAGGAAGTGAAAGTCCGGGTGATCTATGTCGCCTTCAATCCCACGCCGGGGAAGGCTGCCGCGGGCGGCAAGAAGCTGCCCACCGAAGCTGAGGCGCAAGCCAAGGTTGAGGATCTGGAAAAACAAATCAAGGCCGGCGCCGATTTTGGAAAGCTGGCGCGCGAGAACTCCGACGATCAGGTGTCCGCCGCCAAGGATGGCGATTTCGGAAGCGTGAAGCTGGATAGCAGCTATCCGCAGCCCATCAAAACCGCGGTTTTCGCTCTGAAGCAGGGAGAAGTGAGCGCACCCCTCAAACAGACCAATGGTTTTTACCTGATTCGTGCCGACGAAGTGGGCAAGCAATCCTTTAATGACGCCTTCATGCAGATTGTCCAAGCGGTGAAGCAGGCGAAGTATCAAGTGTGGCTCAAGGGGCTGCAGGCCCAATACAGCGTGAAAATTGAAAACCCGGCCTATTTTGCTCCGCGGGTACCCGCGCAACTGCAGCAGGTCCATTAAAGCCGTCGAAAGGCGGCTGGTGGCGCTGGAGGGCCGAAGTGTTTATCTGCGTTTCCTGCCTGCGCTGACAGCAGACCGGCGGCGCTTATATTCCGATGGCACACAGGGCGAGCCCGTTTACGCCGGATCGTTTATTCGAAAACGCGAGATCGTGCTGGACCTGGAACTGGAGCGCCAGCCGAAAGAACTGGCCCGCATTCTGGTGCATGAGCTGTTTCACTTCGCATGGGTCCGGCTGGGCAACCCCACGCGAAGCTCGTATGAGGAGTTGGTGCGGGAGGAGTGGAAGCGGCGGGCACGGGGGGAACTAGGCTGGTCCGCAGAATCCCGTAAACGCGTGCTGGGGCAGCGTATAGGCGCCCATCCGCAATGGCGCGACTATCTTTGCGAGAGCTTTTGCGATACCGCCGCTTGGATTTACTCGGGCGTGCGCCGGCATCCTGAATACACGCTGGCAGCAAGGCATCGTAATCGCAGAGCGGAATGGTTCCGGGCCGTGTTTCAGCACCGGTCGATTGCGATCTGAGGGGCTTAATCCAAACCTAATGCCCGATATAATGGAGGAGGAGATACCCGTGTCGAAGACTGTCTCGGTGATCGGCGTTGGTTTGGCGCTTGCCTGCGCGCTTCTGTGGACTGGATGCTCGGATTTTGGCCCGGCCAAGCCCGCGGCGAAGGTTGAGAAAAAGGCGCCGGACCAGACTGCGGCCCAATTCGTTCTGAAAGACGCCGTGGGGCAGCCCATGCCCGAATTCAAGCTGAAAGATGCGGACGGCCAGACCGTCCATCCGGCGGACTACAAGGGCAAAGTGATGCTGTTGGATTTCTGGGCCACTTGGTGCGGCCCCTGCAAGATCGAAATCCCCTGGTTTATGGATTTCGAGCGGCAGTTCAAGGATCAAGGGTTCGCCGTGGTGGGCGTATCGATGGATGAGGACGGTTGGACCGCCATCAAGCCGTATGTCCGGGATATGAAAATGAACTATCGCATCCTGCTGGGCAACGACGCTGTCAGCACAGCTTACGGTGGGCTGGATTCGCTGCCCACCACGCTGCTGATTGACCGGCAGGGGAAGATCGCATCAGTGCACGTGGGTGTGTCCATGGGGAAAGAGGAATTCAAGAATGCCATCGTTCAACTGCTTAACGCGCCACGCGCCAACGCTGCTGTTGCTTCTGGCCGCGCCCTGGCCTTGCTTGCACGCCCAGGCGCCCGGTAACTCGGTGCTGAACATAGCGCCTGCCACGCGTCTGACCATCCAACGCGGCGGGGCGGCCGATTTTACGCTGAAGGCCGAATTGCAACCTGGCTTTCACGTCAACAGCAACATGCCGGGCGACGATTATCTGATTCCGATCAGGCTTACCTGGAATAAAGATCCGCTGGAAGCCGGGCAGGTGAGTTACCCCAAGCCGCAGATGGAGAAGCTTTCGTTTTCGCCCAATCCAATTTCCGTTTATACCGGTACTTTTGAGATAGCAACGCATTTCAAGGCGCCCGCGAGTGCCATGCCGGGCATGGCGTTCATGAACGGGAAGCTCCGTTATCAGGCCTGCAACAACAAGGAATGCCTGCCCCCGCGCACGGTGGACGTGCGGGTCACTTTGGACATCCAGTGAAGGCTCTGGGCGCCGAACTGGCGTGCCTGGTGGATTCGACCGAGGCGAGCCTCAAAAAGATTAACGAGGCGGACAGCGGCGTGCCACTGCGCCCCGGCGGATGGTCGCGCAAGCAGTTGATCGGGCATCTGATTGACTCGGCGTCCAACAATCATCAGCGCTTTGTTCGCGCCACGCTGCAGGGTTCTCTTGAATTCCCGGGCTACGATCAGGAAGGCTCGGTCCGGGTTGAAGGTGTTCAGCAGATGCCCTGGGCAAACTTGATCGCCCTGTGGGCCAGCTACAACCGTTATTTGGCGCACGTATTGGGGAACCTGCCCGAAGGCGCGCTCCAGTCGCCCTGCCGGATCGGCTCCGGCGAACCAGTCACGCTCCAGTTCCTGGCCGAGGATTATCTGGTGCATCTGATTCATCACCTGCAGCAAATGCGATAATTTCCGCCCTCGGAGCACTAATGCCAGTGGATGGCACGCGTGCGCGAACTAACGGTTTTTGGAGCGTTACTGGCGCTATTTCTGGTGCTCATCACCCGCAATGTCTCATCGGAGCCATATGGTTACGATGAGGCCGATTACATGTACGCGGCTTCCAAGGGTGTGGCCGCCAACTGGAGCGACACGCCATCTATTCCCCTGACGGATTTCGTACGCGCCGGGCTTCGGCGTGGAAGCACTCAGGCGCTTTCCCAGAGCATTCGCGCCGGCAACGATGTGCTGTTCTATCGCCACTTCCATGGACCACTTTTTCATTACCTGCTTATCCCCGTGTCGCGGCTCGGCTTGAGCGAAAGGCGTGTCCGTTTGGCGATGCTCGCCATTCCAGTTGCCAGCCTGGCGGTGGTCTATTTCGGTTGCCTGTGGCTGATTCCCGCAGGGACCACCGCATTCCTCGCCGCAACACTGTTTTTGTCCAGTTATTCAGTGATCGCCTCCACCGAACTGGCGCCTCATCAGTTGTTCGCGCTGTGCTCGCTGGCCAGCCTGATTCTGCTTTTGAAAGCCGTGGCCACTGGCCGGAGATGCTACTGGTATGGCGCAGTGTTCGCCGCTGGGTTGGCATTCTGTACGCTTGAAATCGCCAGCGCGTTGCTGCTCACGCTCGCCCTCTGCTGTCTCATCGAACGCATCCGATGGCGCGTGGACCGCAGTTTCGTGGTGAAATCGGCCGCGCTGTTTCTGGCAACGGTGCTGATGGTTTGGCCGGCGGCCATTTACCGGCTATCGTTCTTGAAAGCCTATGCGGTGCTGGCCTATCTCATGCTGCTGCGTGAAGCCGCGTGGGGCCATTCCGGATTCATAGACACTTGGCGCGCACGCATCTTCGATTCGCCGCTGGAATGGCTGCTGGTGCTGCTCACTGTGATGCTGTGGGCTGGCAAGCAGCGCCGGAACATCTATCCCATCGGGCTTTTCGCGGCCCTAGCGCTGGTGTCGACGTTGCGCGTTCTCACCGTCACCCCGCGTTATTCGCTGGCGTTCGTGCCCGCGCTTGATCTGCTCGCTGGCCTCGCGCTGGTCCCTTATCTCGGTCCCTTGCGGAGGCCAGCCAGTTTAGCCGTCGTAAGTCTTGTGGTTGCGGGACTCTACGGCAACGCCTGGTATCAGGCGGCCCGCCAGCCCCACAATCCAAATCCCCGTTCGGCGGCGGTTGTGACATATATACACCAAAACGAACTGGAGAACAAGGCAATCCTGGCGCCGCAAGCGGACCTGCCCACGTTGCATTATTATTTCCCAAACATGCGCCTGCGCGGCTACAACCAGCCGGCTCCCCGCGAAAGTTACGGAACTGCCTGGATTATTTTGGCGCCAGAACCGTGACGCCGTTCTGGCCGGCCACAATCGCCTGCGAAGTCATCTTCAGAAATAGCCCGTGTTCTACCACGCCCACCACGCTGTTCAATTCCTGATCCAACACCGCCGGCGTTTCGATGGGGCCGAAGCTGCAATCGATGATGAAGTTGCCTCCGTCGGTAACAAACGCTTTTCCATCCGCGCCCTGTCGGAGCTTGGCACTGGCGCCCAACTTTTGCAGCTTTCGCTCGGACGCCTGCCAGCCAAACTGCACCACCTCCACCGGGACGGCGAAGTGAGCGCCCAGACGGTCTACCAGCTTGCTTCCATCAGCGATGATGATCAAGCGCCGGCTGGCACTGGCCACCACTTTTTCCCGCAATAACGCCCCTCCCCGGCCTTTGATCAGATCCAACGTCCCGCGCAGGATTTCGTCGGCGCCGTCGATGGTCAGATCCAACTCGGGTTGTTCGGCCAGTGAGGAAATTCGAATACCCAACCCAGAGGCTTGGGCGGCGGTATGTTCCGACGTGGGTACGCCGGTAATGTTCAAGCCCTGTTGGACGCGTTTGCCCAGCGCGTCCACCGCCAGAGACGCGGTGGAGCCTGTTCCCAGGCCCACCACCATGCCATTCTCCACCAGCGCGACCGCAGCCTCCGCCGCCGCCTGCTTGAATTGCTGGATCGGATCCATCTGTTTCCTAACCGCCGCTTAGTACCCGATTGTAAAGCGCTGCTTGGTGTGACGCCCCTGCTCCACTTCGTCCACCAACGCGACCGCGTAGTCTTCGGACGAAATCGAGCTGTTGCCCTTTTCGTCTGACACCAGCGAGTCTTTCCCCAGACGGAACTTTCCCGTCCGCTCCCCCGGCTGAATCATCATGGCAGGGCTGAAGTAGGTCCAGTTCAAATCGGTTTCGCGCAAAATGTAGAATGCATCGCGATGCGCCAGGGCCACCGGCTTATAAGCATCCGGGAACGTGGGCGCATCCACAATCTGCAGCCCCGGTGAAACTTCCAGACTGCCTGCGCCGCCCACCATGATGATGCGGGGCGCGCCCGCCCGCCGAACGCCCGCAATCAGCGCTCGCGTGGCCTCCGAAAGCTGGCCGGCCTTGGCTGGATCGGGTCCCTGAGGGCCGGAGGGCGGACCATAAGAGCTGATCACCACGTCCGCTCCCTTGGCCACCTTGGCGATGCTATCGGCATCCAGCATGTCGCCCTTTTCGATGGTCAGATTGTTTTGCGGCGTCAGCTTGGAGGGGTCCCGCACTACCGCCGTCACCACGTGGCCGCGTGACAGCAGCTCCTTCAAAATCCGGCTTCCGATGCTGCCCGTGGCGCCGTATAAGACGACTCTCATTCCGTTCTCCTCATTGGATTGCTTGCAGTAACCTTCAGGATCGATCATAACAACTTGGGCCCGGGCCGCTTGCCCGGCCGGGCGGGGCTGACGCCCGGGTCTGCTCCAGACGATAATTAGATTGAGCCCATGACCACACTTGAATTGCCGGGGGCGAACCCGGCCGCGCCATCCCCGTCTTCGTTCATGCCGGATATGAGCTGGACCAAAAGCATTCCGGCGGCAAAACGATTGGACTGCATCACCGTCGCCAGCGAAGTCTTCACACTGGCCGAGCGCAAGCTCAGCCAGGTGGAACGAACCGGACTGGACCGGGAGCGTGTCCGCGTGGCCGCCTTCCTGCCCCGTCTGCCCGAGATGCCGTTGGACCGCGGCGCCCGCCGCTACGCCAGCTATATGGGCAAGAAATTCCGCGAGCATGGCCTGGATTTCCGCATAGAAGAAGCCCACAGCGCCGACGCGTTGGAATTGCTGCTCATGGGCGCGCAAGTGAACGACAAGATCCACGGAACCTTTATCTTCTTCCCCACGCCGTTCGACAAGAGCGAAGATTATTTCCTGCGTCGCGTGCGGCCCGAAAAGGATATCGAAGGTCTGACCGTGGAAAACACCGGCCGCATGGCGCTGAACATCCGCACCGTGGACGAGGAAGAAAAGTACGAGGGCGTGGTGCCCTGCACCGCGCGCGCCATTCTGACGCTGCTGTCCCAGCACAGCTCCATCAAGAAAATGTTCCCGCGCGACATGAGCCAGCCTGGCCCCACCGCGGTTATCTTCAACAGTTCTTCGCGCATCGGCATTCCGCTGCAAAGCATGCTCATGCGCATTGGCGCTACCGCGGTGATGGTGCATCCCCAAACCAGGCCGGAAGACCGGCGGCATTTCCTCGAAACCGCCGACATCGTGGTGACGGCCTTCCCCGCGAGTTCGGAAGCGGACCTGATACGGGACATCAAGCCGGGAGCCGTGGTGATCGATTGTTCCACCGACGGCAACCTGCACCCCGACGTGGCGGAGCGAGCGTCTTATCTTTCCACCAACGACAATCATCTTGGACAAATCACCACTGCGCTGGCGCTGTACAATACTTCGTTGTGCGCGCTCTGGCAGTGCGGAATGAACTCATAGGAGGCAAATCAATGGCGCCGCAAGAACGAACTGAGATCGTAGAGAATCTGGAGCGCAGCCGGCAGGAGTTCATGGCCGCGGTGGCCGGGCTCAGCGAGTTGCAGGCTGCTGCCAGGCCCGATCCGGAGCGCTGGTCGGTGCTCGATTGCGTGGAACACGTCACCAGTGTGGAGGAGCGCTTTCTGGGCTGGCTGGAAGCCGCCCAAAAGCTGGACGCTCCGCGCATCGACAAGGAAAAAGAGTCCGGCCTGATGGAGCGCATCCCCGATCGTTCCACCCGGGTCAAGGCTCCAGAGGCGGTGCTGCCTTCCGGCCGCTTCACTTCCCTACAGCAAGCGATCGATCAATTCAACACCGGCCGCACTCGCAGCATTCAATTTGCCGAGGGCCGCTGTGACGATCTTTATTGCCTGGCCTTGTCGCATCCGCGGTTCGGGCCGATGAATGGCGTGGAGTTTCTGATCATCATCGCCGGCCACGCCCGGCGGCATGCCGAACAGATCCGGGAAACCCGGGCCGCGCTGGCCGAGTCGTAAAAATGGATTCCCGCCGCAAATTTATCGGCGCCATGGCCTCTGGCCTGGCTTCCACCCTCGCGTCCTCGGCGGGTGTGCTGGGTGCGAACGATCGCGTGCGGGTGGGCGTCATCGGAGCGGGGCAGCGCGGCGTGGAACTGGTACACCAGGCTATCGCTTGCCCGGATGTCGAGCTGGCCGCCTTCGCCGACGTTTACAGCAAGCGCCTGGATGATGCACGCAACCTGGTTCCAACGGCAGCGTTCTATAGCGATCATCGCCGCCTTCTGGACGATCAGAGTATCGACGCGGTGATCGTCGCCACGCCGCAGCATCTGCACTGCGAGCATTTCGTGCACTCACTCGAAGCGGGCAAGCACGTGTACCAGGAAAAGACCTTGGCCTTCTCGCTGGACGATGCCAGGCGGATGCGCGCGGCTTACCGCCAAGCCTCCAAGGTTACTGTGCAGATTGGGCATCAGTCCTGCTCTTCGGGCCAGATTCGCGACGCGGTCAGCTTTCTTGGCACCGGCCACGTGGGCAAAATCACAGCGATTCGGATGCATTGGTATCGCAACACGCCGCATGGCAAGGCGCAGGGGGCGCGGCCGGTTTATCCCGACATGACGTCTGAGAACATCGCCTGGAACGCATTTCTGGGCGCCGCGCCGCGCCGCGAATTCGATCCGCATCGCTTCATCAACTGGCGGTTTTTCGAGGATTATTCCGGCGGCAACGTGTACGAAAACCTGAGCCAGCAGCTCGCGTTCTGGTACAAGGCGCTCAATCTGCAAATTCCGCAGGCCGCCACCATGACGGGCGGGCTGTATCTGTGGAAGGACGGCCGCGACGTTCCCGACACCATGAACGTGACGCTGCAACAGGCCGAGCAAATGCTGGTGAGTTGGGATTCCGGGCTGGGCAACAGCCAATTAGGCATCACCGAAGATGTGCTGGGATCTGACGGCACTATCTCGCGCAGTCCCTCTGGTATTCGCTACCTGCCGCAGAAAGTCAACCGTCCAGCAGGCGCCGAGATCGCGGGCAAAGTGGCCAGCTTCCCCACCGCGCACATGCAGAATTTCGTGGATTGCATCCGGTCTGGCAAGGAACCGCATTGCCCCTTCGAACTTGGCTACCGTGTTTCAATCGCCTGCCGCATGGCGCTGGAAAGTTTCCATCAAGGACGCACGGTGCGCTGGGATCCGCGTTCGGAAACGATTGCCTAGCTCGAGGGTATTGTCTGAAATCCGGGTTGATCGAACATAGCGAGCGATTGTTTAACGTAGTCTCGAATTGACGTTCCCTTGAGGTGTTCGGTGCGCGTTTGGTCCCTATCAATCATTTTGGCTGTCATGGCCGTTCAACGCCCTCTCGTTTCACAGGCTATCGAACCATCTGCACTGTGGAAAGGGATTAGAGCGACGCTGCTGCGGTTAGAAGGAAGGGAGTACTTTGAAATGACCATAAAGGATGCAATCATGCCGCCATTGGTGGGAACGGTCGTCTCGAGCAAGCCGAAAGCGCACCCAAGCGAATTCCTGATTTCCATGGACGACAATAAAACGCCCGATGTGAAACTCAGGCTCAACACGCGCTTGGAGAAGCCCTTTCGCCCGGGGACGCTGGTTAGCTTTGTGGGAGTTGGAAGGGAGTTCACGATGGAACCCTTTATGGTCACGTTCGATGCCGTCAGTATCAATCGTGTTGCATCGCGAGAGACATCTAATCAGCCGCCTGTCGAAGTTTCATGGTAACCAGGCGCGCCTTGTTCTTTCATCCATGCAGATTTCAGACATTACTAGACTAGCTCGAGGCCCAGTGCTTATCGCCCGCCGCCGATTTCTAGAATCGTCCCCGTTGTATAAGAAGCCGCATCGGAAAGCAGCCACAACACGCCCTGGGCGATTTCATCGGGCGTTCCCGCGCGCTGCATCGGAATGGATGGGCTAATTCGCGCGATCCGCCCTGGTTCGCCATTCGCCGCATGAAGATCGGTTTCTACCAGCCCCGGCGCGACGGCGTTCACGCGAATACCCTCGGTGGCAACCTCGCGCGCCAGCCCCATGGTAAACGTGTTCACCGCGCCTTTCGATGCGGCATAGTGAACCCATTCGCCCACTCCGCCGGTTCGTGCCGCGATGGAAGAGATATTCACAATGGCTCCGCCCAGGCCGCCCCGCCGCGTCGACATGCGGCGCACCGCTTCGCGCGCGCACAATATGGTGCCCGTCACGTTCACCGCCAGCATCCGGGCCAGAGCCGCGCCGGCTAGGTCTTCCACGCGCGCGAAACCGCCGGTGACGGCGGCGTTGTTCACCAGCGCGCCTACGGGGCCCAACTCGCGTGCGGCCGTTTCAAAGAGCCGCAAGACATCCGCCTCCTGCGATACATCGCCTTGAATGGCCACCGCTCGCGACCCTGAGGCGATCAGATAATCCACCACGTTTCGGGCCGCAGCCTGGTCGCGCGCGTAATTCACCGCAACGTTGTACCCGTTCGCGCCCAGCAACTGCGCGATGGCCGCTCCAATTCCACGGCCCCCACCCGTCACAATGGCTGTGTTTGGCATACTTCCAGAATAGGCGGACCAGCGAAGCTGGGGACCGTTTACATCGAATCCCGCGGATGATACCGTAGGCGGTGATGAGGACCCTACTTCTGGCTTTGGCCGCGATGCTGCCGCTTGCCGCTCAGCAGGACAGCCGCATGGCGTGGGCGCCGGTTCCCGCGCAACCGGCCACCTGGGTGGCGCCCAACCGTCCGCTGTGGAAGCTGGCCGACCTGCTGGCGCAGCACAAAGGCCAGGCCAACTGGACCCAGACCGTGGTGAGTGATTCGCTGCTCCATGCCGACTACATCTCCATGGCGCCGGGTGCGAAAACGCCGCGCCGTTTCCGTGCCGATACGCGCGAATGGTGGATCGTGCAGGATGGGCAAATACGATTCAGCATTGAAGGCCAGGAGCCGTTCGTTGCGTCCAAAGGTTATCTGGTGCAAGTCCCTTACCGCACCGTTTACAGCCTGGAAACGGTTGGCGACAAACCCTCGCTACGCCTGGAAGTCAACATCGCGGGCGCGCAGACCATGTATCCCGCCGACCAGACGCCAGTGCCTTTGGACGGCGTGAACTTCACCAAAGTCCGCATCGACGGCCGCGGCAAATACGAGCAGGGCAACAAGCCGTACATCGATTTCAACGCCGTGGTGGCCGGAACTGAAAAGCAGCGGCGATTTATCGCGGACGACCGTGCGGTGGCCAACATCATAATCGGCGATCCCAGGAAACAGCGCCCGGCGCCCGACACCGATAAGGGCCATTTCCACGAGGAATCGCCCGAATTCTGGTTCATCCTGCTTGGCCAGATGGAGTATAAGATCGGGTCGCTGCCGATTTTTATTGCGGATCAGGGCGACATAGTTTACACGCCCAAACAAACTTGGCATCGCGCGCGCTTCGCCGGCTCCGATATGGCTTGCCGGTTGGCGATGAACGGCTATCAGGATCTGCTCCACAACTACCAGCCGCCGGAGTAACCTGGGCCCCCGGGATTCTGGCCCGAAACCTGCGTGCGGCATGCTGTGCTGCTCTCTGTTGACGCAATTCTTGTCTACATTCTGGCGGAAAGTGGAGTCCGGGGCCAATTGAACTCGGGGCGGATCGAACGCGATCCGCTGGGCAAAGTGGATGTATTCGATTCGCGCGGCGACCGCGTGGAATATCTCTCGGGAGGCCGCATCAGAAGCTGGTGTGTAATGGGGCCGCGGGGGAAGGCGCTGGAGGGGTGGCGCGAGATCCTGCCGGAGGATCTGCCGAAGTTTGCTGAGTGAACCCTGCGCCAGGCCCCGCAGGTCTGCGCGGCTTCTCTGAGCGCTTTCACGCAGGCGGTCCGAATTCGTTCCGGGCTTGCTAACATTGAATCAGGGCCCTCTGCCTTATTCCCATGGAATTTGATTTCACGCCGGAGCAGATTCAGCTGCGTAAGAGTGTCCGCGAATTTGCCGAGCAGGAAATCCGCGCGCACGTCCTGGAATGGGACGAAGGCGGAATTTTTCCGCTCGACGTTATCAAGAAAGCCGGGCAGCTGGGTTTCCTGGGCGCTATTTTTCCCGAGGAACTCGGTGGATCGGGCCTGGGCTACATCGAGTATTCGATTATTATCGAGGAACTCTCGCGCATAGACCCCTCGGTGGGCCTGATCGTAGCGGCGCACAATTCGCTTTGCACCAATCACATCTTCGTTGCCGGCAGCGACGAACAGCGCCGCAAGTACATTCCCAAGCTCGCCACCGGCGAGTGGATCGGCTCCTGGTCGCTCACCGAATCGGAATCCGGATCCGACGCCGCGGGTATGCGGACCAAAGCGGTGAAGGACCATTCCTGCTGGGTGCTCAACGGCAGCAAGGTATTCACCACCAACGCCGGTTATGCCGACGTTTGCGTCGCCATGGCGGTCACCGAACGCGCCGCTTCCCAGCACGGAGTTTCCGCGTTCATTCTGGAAAAGGGCGTGCCGGGTTTTCAGTTCGGCAAAAAGGAAAACAAGCTGGGCATGCGCGCCAGTTCCACCGGCGAAGTCATTCTCACCGATTGCCGGGTGCCCGATTCGCAGCTGCTGGGCAAACAAGGCGAGGGATTTGTGGACAGCCTGCGGATTCTGGATGGCGGCCGCATATCCATTGCTGCGCTTTCGGTGGGCACCGCGCAGGGCGCCTACGATGCGGCTCTGAAATATTCCAAGCAGCGCAAACAATTCGGGCGCCCCATTTCGGAGTTTCAATCGATCCAGAACAAGCTGGCCGACATGGCTACCGAGATTGACGCGGCGCGCCTGTTGACCTATCGCGCTGGTTGGATGAAAGACCGTGGGCAGCGCGTCACCAAGGAATCGTCCATGGCCAAGCTGTTTGCGTCCGAGATCGCGGTGCGCGCCACCAACGAAGCCGTGCAGATCCACGGCGGCAATGGATTCATCAAGGATTATCCCGTCGAAAAGTTCTATCGCGACGTGAAGCTGTGTACCATCGGCGAAGGCACCAGCGAAATCCAGCGTCTGGTAATCGCGCGCCAGCTCCTGAAGAGTGAATGACCATAGGTCATCGGGAAAAAATGACCGGACGTCATCGGCGCCCATGACGGACCTGGCTGGTAAAATCCTGGCGGGCGACCCGCGCTCCTTGGCCCGCGCCGCCACTCTGGTCGAGAACCGGTCCACGGCCGCCGAATCATTATTGAAGGAATTGTTTTTTCACACCGGAAGCGCCACTGTGCTGGGCATCACCGGAGCGCCCGGCGCGGGGAAGAGCACGCTGACCGATCAGTTGGTTCACGAGTTTCGCCGCGAAGGAAAAGCGGTGGGCGTTCTGGCGGTGGATCCCACCAGCCCTTACACCGGCGGCGCTGTTCTCGGCGATCGCATCCGAATGCTGGGCCATCATGCCGATCCGGGTGTGTTCATCCGGTCCATGGCCACTCGCGGACACCTGGGCGGGCTGGCGGCGGCCACCACGGACATGGCGCTTCTGCTGGATGCCGCGGGAAAAGAGATTGTCCTTATCGAAACGGTGGGCGTCGGGCAGGACGAAGTGGAAGTCGCGAAACTCGCGGACGTAACGGTCGTTGTTCTGGTGCCCGGCATGGGCGACGATGTGCAGGCCATCAAGGCGGGCATCCTGGAGATCGCCGATATTTTCGTGATCAACAAAGCCGATCAGCCGGACGCGGACCGTCTGGAGCGCGAACTTCTGGCGCTCGAAAGCCTCTCCACCCGGCCCGACGGTTGGGTTCCTCCCATTATTCGGACGGTCGCTACCCAGGGCCAGGGAATCAGTGAAACACGCTTCGCGATACGATCGTTTTTGGCGCGAACGGATGCGAAAGCTCGCGCGGCCGCCAATTGGACGCTGCGCCTGCGTGAGATGCTGCGCGAACGGCTGATCGAACAATTTGCGACCATTGATTTTCAGGCTGCCGCGGAAGAAGTAGCGGCGCGCCGCTCGGACCCATACACGATTACCGATGGCTGGATCAAACAACTTAGAGATTGACCACTTAGGCATCGCCGTCCGTTCGCTGGATGCCGCGCTCGGCTTTTATGAAAAGCAACTCGGCTTTTCGGTGAGCCTGCGCGAAACCGTGGCGCAGGAAAAGGTGAATGTCGCCATGCTGCCCGCCGGGGACGCGCGCATAGAACTGCTGGAAGCATCCCAGCCGGATTCGGTGATCGCGAAATTCATAGAGAAGCGGGGCGAGGGTCTGCATCACGTGGCGGTGAAAGTTCCCGATCTGGCCGCCACCGTACAGCGCCTGAAGGCGCAGGGAGCCCGTTTGCTGAATGAGCCGCGCGCCGGTGCGGGCGGCCATTTGTACGTCTTTGTCCACCCATCGTCCACGGGCGGTGTGTTGCTGGAACTAATTCAACAATGAAGAAAACAACCGTTACATGAAGAAACCAAGCATCGGTATTATCGGCGGGAGCGGCCTCTATTCGATGCCCGGCTTTACCGCGCATGAAGAAATGGTGATCGAAACCCCGTGGGGCATGCCGTCCGATCCCTACGTGGTGGGGCAGCTGGCGGGCAAGGAGGTCGCGTTTCTGGCGCGGCACGGCCGGGGCCATCGGCACTCGCCTTCGGAGCTGAACTTTCGCGCCAACATTTACGGATTCAAATCGCTGGGAGTTGATCGTATTCTGTCGCTCAGCGCGGTGGGGTCGCTGAAGGAGGAGCATGCTCCGCTAAAGTTTGTGATTCCGGATCAATTTTTCGATCGCACGCGCGGCCGGATATCCACGTTTTTCGGTGAAGGATTAGTCGCGCACGTCAGCTTTGCCGATCCAGTATGCCCGCAGCTTTCCGCGGTGGTGCATGAGGCATGTCTTCGCACTGCCGTGGATGTGGCGCGCGGCGGAACGTATCTTTGCATGGAAGGCCCGGCGTTTTCCACCAAGGCGGAATCGAACGTCTATCGCAGTTGGGGCATGGACGTTATCGGTATGACCAACCTGCAGGAGGCCAAGCTGGCGCGCGAGGCCGAGCTGTGCTACGTGACCATCGCCATGGTTACAGATTACGATTGCTGGCACGAAGAGCACGATGCCGTTACGGTAACGGACATTCTGGCGAACTTGAAGCAGA
>DATHNM010000180.1:0-4478 GCA_035486095.1 Bryobacteraceae bacterium | reverse complement strand
CCCTGCGCCTCTACCAGGGCCTGCTGGCTAGCCGCCACCTGCGCCTGGGCACGCGTCACCTCGATAGGCGCCAGCGAACCCTGATCCACTTTGGTCTTATTGTCGTCATACAGCCGCTGAGCCAGGCGGAGCGCTTCCTGTTTCACGCGCACATCCTCGTTCAAACTCACCAGGTCTGTGTAGAGCCGGGCCACGCCGGCAACGGTTTCGATGACTTGCTGTTGAAATACAAGATCCGCGATCCGCTCGCCGTTCTTCGCGATGCGAATGAAGCGGCGGTTCAGACTCATTCCGAAGCCCCGCAACAGAGGCTGAGTAACCGTAATTCCCAGACTGGACGAGTAAGTGGGATCGTAAGTGTAATTGGTCGCGTTGGAATTAAACCGCGTATTGTCGAAATTGACGCTGATCTGAGTGCCCGGCGAAAAGCCCTGCACCAATCCCAGATTTCCGTTTACTGTATTTGTCGCCAGCCAATTCGATCCACCCGTAAGCAGCGTGCTAAACTCCGGCGTATTCTGGTGCGTCCAGTTGATCAATCCCGAAACCACGGGATCGTACTGGGGAATGGCTGTGCCGCTCGAGCATGGAATTGCTCCCGTCACCGAGAGATCGTTTTGTTGTTCGCTAATGAGCGCGATATCGGAGAAATTGGTATTCACCAACGCGGTGGGCGTGGAACCGGAGGTAAGGTTGGTGAGCAGCGGCCCATTGGGTCCGCCGATACCGGGCGCCGGCTCATTGACGAGCAAACTTAGCCCGCGCAGAAGGCCGCCGCCATCCGCGCGCTGAACGTCTGTAGCCGCGATTGGCTCCAGAAACCGCTCCAGTTCGATGTCCAGATTGTTCTCTAACGCCAGGGCAATGGCGTCCTGCAGCGACAAATAGAGTTGCCCCGCGCGCAACATCTCAAACACCCGCTGCGAGTTCTGCATGCTGACGGCGGAAACCTGCCGCCCTTGGTAAGGATGAAGCGCGCGGCTTAGCCAGTTCCCATCCGGCGTCGAGACTCCCGGAACGCGGTCTTCCGAAGTTGCCCCGGATGGCGTTTGCGCGAAGAGCGATGAAACCATGAGCAGCGCCGCCCCTGCTATTCGAAATCGCATACCGCTACTTGGCCTCTGACGAAGAGGTGGCGCTTGCGGCTAATTGCACAATCGCGCCCTCTTGCACGGCGTCGGTTGGATCGACGGCAACTTCCTCGCCGGTTTGAAGACCATCGAGTATCTCAAGTTCGATTCCGTAGTCGCGGCCCGGTTCGACACGCTGGAAGTGGACGCGCCTGGCCAGTGAAAGCGCCTGCGCATCCACCCCCTCCGCCTTGGCGCGCTCCAGTTCCGTTGGGTTCAACGGCTGGAGCAGCGCGAGCCAGTTGCCATCCGAACGAACCACCAGTGAGGCGTCGGGAACCAGAAACGGCGGATCGGTCCGCTGCGTTATGAATTGCACCAGGGCGTACATACCGGGCAGTAATTTGCCGGCTGGATTATCCACCTGCACTTCGGTTAGCAGCGTGCGCGATGTCGCATCCAGCGAACTGGAAGTTCGTGTCACTACGCCGGGGAACGTCAGGTTCGACAGTTGCTGCACCGTCACCTTGGCCTTGCCACCCACGGTGATGCCTTCCGTGTTGGTTTGCGGCACGGACACCAGAACGCGTAGCCGGCTGATTTCCGCCAGCCGAAAAATCTCACCGCTGCTGGGCAAATCCGATGGACTGGAGCTTGAGGGCCGGGTTGGCCCCAAGCTTGATCCGTTAGCTGAAATCAGCGCGCCCACGTCAACATTGCGCGCCGTGATCACACCCGCGAAAGGCGCCGTCAAATGCTCGTATTCTTGCAGCGTCATCAGCCTTTCGAGGGTCGCTCTGCTGGCCCGTACGAACTCCTGCGCCGCGCGCACGGTCTTCTGGCCGGCCGAAACATTGGCTTCCGCAGTCTTGGCCGCGGTTGACTGGTTGTCGCCATCCTGGCGCGACACCGCACCGGAAGCGGTGAGCACCTTGTACCTCTGCCACGTTATTTCCGCCAGGTCGCGGGTTGCTATCAGCTGTTCCAAAGTGGCCTGCGATTGCCCAAGCTGCCCTTCCGATTGCGCCAGGGCGGCCTGGGCCTGCGATACCTGTTGGTCTAAATCGGGAGCATCGATTTCAGCGAGCAATTGTCCCGCGCGCACGTGATCGCCAATATCCACGTAGCGCCGCTTCAGATATCCGGCCGCTCGCGCAAAGACGTACGCCTCGGTGATGGGCGTCACGTTTCCCGGCAACAGAAGGTCGCTGGTGGAGCGCGCCCGCTTCACCAGCGCCGAATTCACTATCGGAGGCGAGATGCGGCGCTTGGCGGCCGCTGCGCTTAGCTGCTCCGTGGTCCATCTGCGCGGCATGTAGCCGGCCACAAAGGCGCCCAGGATCAGGACGCCGGATACCAGCGAAATTCGAACCGGGCTCGCTTTGAAGTGGACGGCCATTAGTTTCGTGCCTCAGCCCCGGCGGAACCAGCGGCCTCCCGCGCGATTACTTCGTCCAGATTCACGGGCGCCTTGGTGCGAAGAACGCTATAGATGATCGGGACAAAAAGCAGCGTGGTAGGGGTAGCGAACAGCAGCCCCCCGATCACCGCCCGGCCCAGCGGAGCGTTTTGCTCTCCACCCTCGCCCAGCGCCAGCGCCATCGGAATCATGCCGACGATCATGGCCAGCGCCGTCATAATCACCGGACGAATTCGCGTGTAGCCGGCGGAAAGCGCGGCTTCCACCGCGTTCTTCCCTTGTTCCCGCTCATCATTGGCAAACGTCACCAACAGGATGCTGTTGGCCGTGGCCACTCCGATGCCCATGATCGCTCCCATCAAACTAGGCACGCTCAGCGTCGTGCGCGTCACGTAGAGCATCCACAACATACCCGCCATCGCTCCTGGGAGCGCCGTAAGGATAATGAACGGATCCAGCCAGGACTGGAAATTCACGGCCATCAACAGGTACACCAGCAGCACCGCGAACACCATGCCCAATCCCAGACGGGTGAAGGATGTCTTCATGGTGTCCACTTGTCCCCGTAGCTCGATGGTGCTGCCACGAGGGAGCGTCGCGCGGGCCCGGTCTAGAATCTTTGTCACGTCCGTGGCGAAACTACCCAGATCGCGGCGATCCGGCGAGGCATAGAGATCGATTACCGGTTGAACATCGTAGTGGCTCTCAATGGTGGGCGACGTGGTTCGTTTTAACGTGGCCAGATTGTCCAGCAATTGTTGCGAGCCGGGCGCTCCGTCAGGCGTGGTAACAGGGGTGCGCTGCATCGCGTCGAAGGTATCTACTTTGTATGTGGGTGTCTGAACGGCGACTTGGTAGTTCACCCCATTCACCGGATTCAGCCATTGGTTGGGCGCCAACTGGCCGCTCGACGAAAGCGAGATCAGCAGGCTGCTGGCCACGTCTCTTTGGGTAAGGCCCGCCTCGTTTGCCAGAACGCGATCGACATTCACGTTTACGGTGGGGTAGTCCATCTGCTGACGAATGAAAACATCCACCGCTCCGGGCAGCCCTGCGATCTGATCCTTCAGCCGCGATGCAATCTTGTAGTCTTGTCCGGCATCGTTACCGGTCACTTGAATGTCCACCGGCGCCGGCAAGCCAAAGTTCAAAATCTGGTTTGTAATATTAGCGGCCTGAAAGAAGAATGTTTCGGCCGGAAACCGGCGCGCCAGGTTTTCGCGCAGTGCTCGCGTGTACTCGAGCGTGGGCCGATGATCGGCGCTCAGTGAGATCAGAATTTCACCGTCACCATCGCCAACCGTCGCGCTGTCGCTGAAGGCCAGATTGATCCCGGAGCTGGGAAGACCGATGTTATCGAGAATGGCGTTGAGCTCCCGGGGAGGAATCACTTTTCGTATCTCGGCTTCCACGCTGGCGAAAATCTGTTCCGCCTCTTCAATGCGAGTGCCGGATGGACAGCGAACGTGCAGCCTCATCTGGCCCGAATCGACAAAGGGGAAGAAATCCTGTCCGATCACCGTCACCAATCCCAGGGACGCAAAGGCGAAGACCAGGAACGCGCTACCAGTAACAGCGCGATGTTCCAGAATCCAACCGAGCAAGCCGCGATAAGCTTCACGCAGCCGCTCGAATCGGCGGTCGAAAGCCTGGTGCACGTGCCAGATAGGTCCCGCCGATTTCGCCGCATCCTTATTGCCTTCGCCTTCCTGGTATAAAGCCATCTCGGATGGCAACAGGTAGTGAACCAGCGTCGGCACTACGGTTCGGGTTAGCAGATAGGATGTCAGCATCGCGAACACCACTGCCATCGCCAGAGGGGTGAACAGATACTTCGCCGCGCCCGACAGCATGAGCACCGGCACGAAAACGATACAAATGCACAGCGTGGATACAAATGCCGGCAGCGCAATCTGCTGCGCACCGTCCAGGATGGCACGTACTAGCGTCTTGCCCTGCATGCCCATATTGCGATGCACATTCTCTAT
>DATHNM010000179.1:0-8998 GCA_035486095.1 Bryobacteraceae bacterium | reverse complement strand
ACCGAGTACGATACCGCGGTGGCTGCCATGGGTGAAGCGCAAGCCCGGCTGGATCAAGCCAAGGCGCAGGTGGCGCAGGCCCGGCAGCAGCTCACTTCCGCGCAAAAGCGCATCGCGCAATTACAGGCCAACCTGGATCGCTACAAAGACATCCTGTCCCAGTATTACGTCACCTCTCCCATTGATGGCATCGTGACGAACTTACCGGTTCGCGCCGGCGAGACCGTGGTGCCGGGTGTGCAGAACTCGGCGGCCAGCACCATCATGACCATCGCCGACATGTCGGTGATCACGGCGGAAGTGAAAGTGGACGAGACCGACATCGTGAATGTAAGCCTGAACCAGGTGGCTGAGGTGACCATCGACGCCATGCCCAACCGGACTTTTCACGGGCACGTCACAGAGATCGGCGATACCGCGATCCTGCGCTCCAGCGGCGTGGCTGCGTCGCAGAGCAATACGTCGGATCAGGAAGCCAAGGATTTCAAAGTCGTGGTTGCGTTGGACGATCCTCCAGAGGATATCCGGCCGGGATTGTCGTGCACCGGGAAAATCACCACGGCTACCAAGCAGCATGTGCT
The DNA here is from genome assembly GCA_035486095.1 of Bryobacteraceae bacterium. Classification (GTDB taxonomy): domain Bacteria; phylum Acidobacteriota; class Terriglobia; order Bryobacterales; family Bryobacteraceae; genus Palsa-89. The sequence continues at coordinate 8,417 of DATHNM010000179.1, read as the reverse complement.
GACTATTCCGATCCAGGCGCTGACCGTTCGCAAGAAAGGCGATCTGGATCCAGTGAAAAAGAGCGGAGCAGTTGAGGCTGCCAGCGATCCGGTGACGGAGAAGGCCAAGAAGGAAGAACTGCAGGGCGTGTTTCTTGTGCGGGACGGCAAGGCGCAATTTCTGCAGGTGGCCACCGGCATCACGGGCGCCACCGATATTGAAGTTGTGGGCGGCTTGAAGGAAGGCGACCAGATCATCACCGGCACTTACAAGATCATCCGCACTCTGCGTAATCTGGCCAAGGTGAAAATCAACAACAGCGTGGCAACCACCACTCAGGCCGAGAGCTAGCGCATGGCCACGGCGACACAGGACCTGCTGGATCGCGGCGAAAACCTAAAGCGCGAAGGCATCGTCATCCGTACCTACGATCTGTGGAAGACGTATGTGATGGGCGACCAGGAGATCCATGCGGTTTCGGGCGTCGATATTGAGATCCGGCGCGGCGAATATGTCGCCATTATGGGTCCTTCGGGATCTGGTAAGTCCACGCTGATGAATCTGATTGGCTGCCTGGATTCGCCCACGCGCGGCCTGTACTATCTCAACGGCAACCTGGTGAGCGACATGCAGGACGACGAGCTGGCGCACATCCGCAACAAGGAAATCGGGTTCGTGTTTCAGACCTTCAACCTGTTGGCCCGCGCGTCCGGGCTGCACAATGTGGAACTGCCGTTGATTTACGCCGGTGTTCCCAAAGAACAGCGGGCCGAGCGCGCCAAAGCGGCCTTGCGCGCGGTGGATCTGGAATCGCGCATGAACCATCGGCCGAACGAGCTATCGGGCGGCCAGCGGCAGCGCGTGGCCGTGGCGCGCGCTCTGGTAAACAATCCCTCCATCCTGCTGGCCGATGAGCCGACCGGTGCGCTGGACACCGCCACCGGCAACGAGATTATGACGCTGTTCGAGCGCCTGTGGCAGCAGGGCAACACCATCGTGCTGGTGACGCATGAGGCCGACATCGCCATGCGCGCGCGCCGTATCATTCACGTGCGCGACGGCAAAGTGGAAAAAGACGAAAAGATAAAGTAGAATCCGGAATTCGAGAAGTCAGAATTCTGAATCATCAGTGGTCGATGGTCACGGCGCCTTTGACCGGTCCGGTTTTCTTCATCAAGAACATCAATGGGATCACCGCCAGAAACGCCACGCCCAAAACCCAAAACACTTCGTTAAACGAAAGCATAGCGGCTTGCTGCTGCATACTGATGTAGACCATTCCTTGCGCTTGGGAGGCGGCCTGTGTGGAGCTGGCCCCGTTGTTGATGAACAACTGCCTGGCACCGGCCAGAGCCGATTGATAAGCGGGGTTGAGCGGTGAAAGATGTTCGATGAACCGCTGCTGGTGGAACTGCTCGCGCCGCGCGATCAGCGTGGTGCAAATGGCGATGCCGCTGCTTCCCCCGATGTTGCGCGCCAGGTTGATCAAGCCCGTGGCATAGCCGGTTTTGGCCCGTGCGATGAACGAAAACGCGACGGTGTTGATGGGCACGAACAAGAATGCCAGGCCCAGGCTTTGAACCACGCGCGCGCTGACGGCGTGTCCGAAATTGATCTGGGTGTTGAAGTGCGACATTTGAAACAACCCGAGCGAGGAAATAATCAGGCCAAAAATAATCAGCCAGCGCGCCTCGATCTTGGAAAGCAGAATGCCCACGACGGGCATCATGAACATGATCACCAGGCCGCCGGGAGACAAGGCCATGCCGCTCTGCATCGCCGTGTAGCCGAGCAGCGTTTGCAGAAACAAAGGCAGAGCCATGGTGCTGCCATAGAGCACAAAACCGAGAACGAACATGTTGGCGGTGGATATGGCGAAGGTGCGGTCCTTCAACAGCCGGAAATCCACCACCGGCTCCTTCTGCCGCAGTTCCCACACCACCACGCCGATCAGACCGATGGTGGCAATGATGGCGGCCGCGACAATTCCGTGCGAAGAGAACCAATCGTTACGCTGGCCTTCGTCCAGCATGATTTCGAGCGCGCCCAGCCCGGTGGCCAGCAGCCCCAGGCCGACATAGTCGATCTTCAGGCCGTCGCGCAGCGTCTTGCGGAACAAAAACGGGGGATCGAAGATCAGCAGCGACGTCAGGAGCAAAGAACAAATGCCAACCGGAATGTTGATCAGGAAGATCCAGCGCCAGGTGTAGTTGTCTGTGATCCAACCGCCCAGCGTGGGGCCCACCACGGGCGCGAACACCACGCCCATGCCGTACACCGCCATCGCGATGCCTTGTTTCTCACGCGGAAATGTTTCGCGCAGGATGGCCTGCGAAACCGGTTGCAGCGCGCCGCCGCCCAGGCCCTGCAAAACGCGGCACACAATTAATATCGGCAGGCTGGGCGCCAGGCCGCACATCGCCGAACTGGCCGTGAACAACAGCACGCAGGCCATGTAGAAGCGCTTGCGGCCGAAGAGCGTGGAGAACCATCCGCTGAGCGGAAGCACCACGGCGTTGGCAACCAGATACGCGGTCAGCACCCAGGTTGCTTCGTCTACGCTGGAGGAAAGGCTGCCGGCGATGTGCGGCAGCGCGACGTTGGCCACGCTGGTGTCCAGCACTTCCATGAACGTGGCCAGCATCACCGTACCCGCGATGACCCACGGGTTTATGGCGGGACGCGCGGGCATGCGCACGTCTACCACTTCGGTTTGTAGAACACTCGGCATGATGGAATTCCCGCTGCAGGCGCTACTTGGTGAAAATGGTGGCTTCGATATTCATTCCCGGACGCAGCACCTGATTGCCGCCGGGGATGGGATCGAGAACAATCTTTACGGGAATTCTTTGCACCACTTTGACGTAGTTGCCGGTGGCGTTTTCGGGCGGCAGCAGGCTGAGGCGCGTGCCAGTGGCCGCTGCCAGCGAATCCACGTGGCCGGGGTAGGTTTTACCGCTCAAGTCGGCCTTCACTTCGGCCTTTTGGCCGGTTTTGACGTCGGCCAACTGCGTCTCTTTGAAATTAGCGGTCACCCAGACATCCTGCAGCGGCACCAGCATCAACAGACCCTGGCCCTGCTGGACAACCTGCCCCACTTCGACACTTTTTCGAGTGACCACCCCATCCACGGGCGCCACAATCGTGCTGTAGCTCAAATCCAGTTTGGCCGCCTCCAGGTTGGCATGCGCCTGGCCGATGCTGGCGGTAGCGGACGACGCATCGGCCACCCGGACCGGCACCTGCCTCTGGGTCGCTTTGGCTTGCAGAATCCCGGCTTGCGCCTGCGCGATCCGGGCTTGCGCCGATAGCAGGCCGGCTTTCTTGGTTTCGGCGTCTTTGTTTACCGCAGCCAGCTTATCCTTGGCCGCTTGCAATTGGCTGAGTGCCACGCGCGTGGAAGAAGCGTAGGAATCGTACTCCAGACGCGAGATCTCTTCTTTATCCACCAGCGTTTTCATGCGATCCAGATCCGCTTGCGCGTGGTCCGCGGTTGCCTGCGCGGTCTCCACATTGGCGCGCGCCACGGCGATGTCGGCGGTTGCCGCGCGTTCCGATTCCACCTGCGCCTGATCATAATCCGCCCGCGCGGCGTTCAACTGCGCTTCGGCTGCCGTAACGCTGCTGCCGGTGGTATCGCGAGTGAGCGGTACGCCGGCGCTGGCTCCCTGCGCTTGGCTTTCGGCCACCGCCACGGCCGCCTGCGCCTGATCCACCTTGGCTTGGAAATCCTGCGGGTCAATGCGCACCAGGATCTGACCTTGTTTCACCTGCTGGTTGTCGTCCACCAACACTTCCAGAACCTTGCCGTAAATCTTGGGAGAGATGGGTACAATGTGCCCGTCCACTTGCGCGTCGTCGGTTGAGACGCGATTCAAGGAATGGACCCACAGGTAGACGCCGATTCCCGCCAGCACGATCATCGCGCCGAAGATGGCGAATTTTCGCGAGGAGCTTTTGGCCGGCGGAGGCAATGCTCGCGGCGGCGCCGGCGTTGCGGCTTCCAGCTCTTTATCCCGTTCCACAGTGGTTGTTTCCATTCTCCCTTTTCTCCCTAATGCCGCGTCCGCGGTCACGGTCGCGGTTCAGCAACCCCTACTTCGTATACAACGATTCCATTTGTCCGGTGGCGTGCGCCAGATCCGCGCGCGCTTGATTATAGCGGTATAACGCCACAATCTGGTTGTCATTGGCGCGCGCCAATTCGTCCTGCGCGGTGATTACTTCGATATTGTTGGCAACGCCGGCCTGGAACCGGTCGCGCGCTTGCGTTACTTCCTCGCGTGCCAGGTCAATGCCCAGGTTCGCGACGTCCACTTCGCTTTTGGCGGAATCCAGTTGCGCGCTGGCCGTCTTCACTTCTTGCGCGATCTGGTTGCGCAGATCGGTTTGCTGTTGGCCCAACTTTTTCAGCTCGATATCCTCAATAGCCACTTGCGCCCGGATGCGGCCGCCGGTGTACAGCGGTACATCCATGCTGACGCCGAAGTTGTACACCGGGATGGCAGTGCCAGGCGAGAGCCCTTGTTCGCTCCATGCCCCGCTCAAAGCCAGGCGCGGAATTCTTGCGTCCTGCGCCGTCTTCCTCTCCAGTTGCGTGGAGCGAATCTGGGATGCCAGGGCCTTCATTTCAGGCCTCTCGGCGAAAGCCCGCTCCATGGTCTCATCGGCCGAAAATGCGGGTGTGTGATAGAACTCCGATAAATCCGCCAGCTCAATGGGCTGGTGCGGATCCACATTTAGCAGGCGCGCCAGGGCGAAAAGCGAAGTTGCCACCGCGGTCCGCGCTTCAATCAACCGCTGCTGCTCATTCTGGTACTGCACGTTGGCTCGCAGCGTGTCGATACCGGTGCCGACGCCGTTCTTCTGCAGGTCGCTGGCCTGATCGAACAGCGCTTTGGCCAGTTCCGCACGCGATTGGGCGGCGCTCACATCGGCGGACGCCCGCAAGCTTCCTAAATATTGGGACACCACCAGCTGCACGTCCTGCTCGCGCACCGTGGCTTGCTCAGCCTGCGCGCCGGTGGTGTTTTCCTTGGATTGACGCCAGCGATGCCACGCCGCCAGATCGAGCAGCGGCACGGAGCCGTTGGGCCCACCCTGGAACAACCAGAACGGCCCGGAATGGTTGGGGAAGCCGGGAACTTTCATGCCCAGGAACGCGGCCAGATTTTCGCGCTGCACGGCTTCGGAGACCGCCAGGTTGGCTTGCGGCAACAGCGCCGAACGCGCGATGGTTTGGTTTTCCTGGGTCACTGCGATGTTTAGATTCGCGATCTGCACCTGAGGATTCTGCTTTAGCGCCATTTCCACCGCGTCGTGCAAGGTCAGGCGCAGCGGTTCCGGCGGCGCGGCCTTCACACTGCCGGCAATTAGCACCAACAGGACAACCGGGAGCAGCGCTCCGCGCAAAACGCAGCTGGATTTTCCGGTGACTTCTGAAACAACCGACTCGATCATGGGGCAAGCCGTGCGAAAAAATGCGCCTTCGCGAAACAGCTTCGCCAAGACACGGCGGCCCTCGCCATCTATAAACAGCGCTTCGGTGAGATCGACGATCGTTGCCCGGTGGCCGCGATTCGGTGCCGCCTCTCGCCACGACTGTTCCAACTCCTTGGCCCATTCGCCAACCAGCTTACCCTCCACCAGGAACGTAACCGCCTCTGGGCCTTCCTGCACTGTGATCCGTAACATTCGGCTACCTCTTTCCTTAGAGGCAGGCGCCGGGCCATTGTTTCCCCTTGCGTTTTCAGATGATTGCGCATAAGTGCCGAACAACGCTTGCCGAAATAACGGCGCTGGCCGATAGGTCGGCGGAAACCGATCGGGCAGAGCCGCCGGGAACTCGCTGGAGCGCGTGGTGTCTATACAAGCGTGTTTGAACAATCATTGCTTCTGAATCAGGACGGTAAGCGACCCTGGAATTTCCTGGCATCGCTGAGCGCCGAGTTACTCGCCGTGAGTCTGGTGTTATTAATTCCTCTGGCCTATCACGACCACTTACCCGCGGTTCACTGGAAGGACATCACGGTTGAGCCCGCGCCGTTGCCGCCGCCGGTGCAACCACAGGCGACCCACACCTCGGGCCCGACAAGCACGGCGCCGTCAAGCGCCCACCGGCAGTTTCATTGGGACCCCACGAGCAACCCGGCGGCGCCCGAAACCTCGGCCATCGATATTGCGGGCGATACCCCGCCGGCGCTCACTCCAGGCGTGGCGGGCGCCGCCAACTCGCTTGGTTACATTCCCAATGTCGTGGCAGGGCCGCCCCCGAATCCCATCGCCACGCCTCAAAAAGAGCCGGCCTCCGCGCCACTTCAGGTGGGAGGCGACGTGCAAATGGCGAAGCTGATCCGGAAGATAATTCCGGAGTATCCGTCCCTTGCGAGATCGGCGCGGATCTCGGGCGTGGTTCACCTGATTGGGACCATCGGCAAGGATGGCGCCATTCGGGACCTGCAACTGGTCAGCGGCCATCCCATGCTGGCGCGCGCCGCCATGGCCGCCGTGCAGCAGTGGCTTTATAAACCCACTTTGTTGAATGGCAAACCAGTGGAAGTGATCGCGCCCATCGAAGTAAGTTTCACTCTGGCACCGCAGTAGGGTGTGACTTACTAAGTCGGCGATCATGGATAATGCGCACCGCGAAATAAAGCATTACGAAAAGAGCCGAGGCCAGCAAAATCAATTCCCAGATGTGCTGGCGCAGAAAGGGCAGGGTATCGGCGCCCAAGCGCGACCCCAGCCAGGCGAGGAATAAATAGCGTGGAACGCGCGCGGCCAGCAGCACGATGGAGAAGGTAACGGGGCTTTCCTCCAGGGCGCCCGCGGAAATGATGAAAATCTTGAGAGGCAGCGGAATGATGGGGACAAACGCGGGGATGAAAACGGTTAAAAGTCCGTACTCATGAAACCAGGAGCGCAACTTGCTTCCCCGGGCGCTGGCGGTGTGACGGCGATGATATTCTTCGCCGCCCTTGCGCGCAATCAGGAACAGGACCAGGCTTCCCACCAGGGAACCGATAATCGCGGCGGCAGCCGCCAGGTACGCCTGCGAACGGCTGACGACGGCGATGAGAACAATTAACGCGTCCACGCCGCCCACCATGGGAACACCGGTGGAATCTGCCACCGCTAACAGAAAAACCCCACCGGGGCCCCAGGAGACCAGGGTTGGGACGATCTTCGTTTGAATAAGTTTTCCCAGTGGGTCTACGGCTCCGTACCAAGTCTACTGCAACAGAGCGAGTAGCTCGGGCTCGCCGATCACCGCGACGCCCAATGAATTGGCCTTGTCGAGCTTGGAACCGGGATCTTCCCCGGCCACTACATAGTCGGTCTTTTTGCTGACCGAACCAGTGACTTTGCCTCCAGCGGCCTCAATGCGCTGCTTGGCGTCCTCACGCGTCAGATTGGGAAGGGTGCCGGTGAGCACGAAGACTTTGCCCGCCAGCTTGCCAACGACCTTCTCTTTGATGGCATGCTCGAATGTCAAGCCCGCCTGGCGCAGCCGCTCCATCAGTTCGCGATTTCTTGGCTCATGGAAAAACTGGCGAATGCTCTGCGATACTTTTGGCCCAACTTCCTCGGCCTGCTGCAGCGTCTCTTCATCCGCCGCTGCAATGGCGTCCAGGCTGCCGAAGGTTTCGGCCAGAATCTGGGCCGTCCTCTCACCCACGAAGGGAATGCCCAGGCCGTTCAGCACGCGCGGCAGCGGCTGTTTGCGAGATGCGTCGATATTGCGTAACACCTTCTCGGCCGATTTTTGCCCCATCCGCTCCAGGTCCAGCAGTTGTTTCAGGGTCAAGCCGTAAATATCGGCCACGCTTTTCACAATGCCGCGAGAGACTAATTGATCCACCAGCACATCGCCCATGCCATCGATATCCATGACGCCGCGGGCGGCGAAATGCAGCACCGATTCCTTCAGCCGCGCCGGGCAATTGGTATTGATGCAGCGGCTGGCCGCTTCGCCTTCTTCGCGCACGATTTCGCCGCCGCACACCGGACAATGTTTGGGCATGCGAAACGGCCGGCGGTCAGCGCCCTGCTGCACCACCCGCACCACCTTCGGAATCACGTCGCCCGAACGCTCCACCAGCACCGTATCGCCAATCTCGACGCCCAGCCGCGCGATTTCGTCCTCATTGTGCAAGGTGGCGCGCGTCACCGTTACCCCGCTTAGGCTCACCGCTTTCAGATGGGCCACCGGAGTGAGCGTGCCCGTGCGGCCCACCTGTACTTCGATGTTTTCCACCACGGTCTGTTCCTGGTGCGCGGGGAATTTGAACGCGATGGCCCAGCGGGGAGCCTTGGCGGTCCAGCCTAGCAGGCGCTGCTGCGGGACCGAGTCCACCTTCACCACCACGCCGTCAATCTCATAGGCCAGCGAATCACGCTTTGATCCCCAATGGCGGTAAAACTCCAGGACGTCCTC
>DATHNM010000178.1:0-6540 GCA_035486095.1 Bryobacteraceae bacterium | reverse complement strand
CTAATAGGAGCGTAATTCGATGGAAATTTCACGAGGTTCGCTTACTATCGCGCTAACGCTGTCCCTGTTAATTCTGCTCGGGCTGCGCAGCAACTCCGCAGATCCGTGCCACCATTCGGGATCAACTGCGTGAGATGCGCGGCCTGATGGCTCAGCCTGGAGAACGCGGCGGGCCGCCGGCCGGTATTCTGCCCGGTACACATCTGGTGACCATTCCGCCCGGTACAGCCGTGCTGCCCGGTGCAACGAAGCCTGTGGCAGGAGTGCCGTAGCGTTTTCATTTTACGAATAACGCAGCAATGCCTTGAAGCCGTAGTCCATGTGCTGTTGGATATGGCAGTGAAACAAGGTCGGGCCAGGCTGATCGGCTGTAAAGTCCACGCTGGCGCGCCCATAAGTGGGAACCACCACGGTGTCCTTGATTACGCCCGCCGTGGCCTTGCCGTAAATCTCTACGATTTCCAGTTGATGCCGATGCACGTGCAGCGGATGCGCATCGTCGGTGCGATTGTGAAACGTCAGGCGGTAGCGCGTGCCCTGCTTGAGCAGAAACTCCTGTTCGTGCGGATAGGATTTTCCGTTTACCGTGAAGCTGTTGAATTTACCGGCGCCGCGCGGAACCTTTTCGAAAATCATATCCAATCGCTCGCTGGGCGCCGCTTGCGAAGGTGGCTTGCCGGAACCCGGCGAGCTTCCAAAAATGGTGTAATCCCAAGTGGATTTGGGCGGCGCGGTCCACTGCGGCGTGCGATGTTGATTGGCGTATTCGATCACGATACCCAGCCCTCCTTCGCGCACCGGATCTTCCGGCGCGCCCAGGATCCACACCCCAGGCTGATTCATCTCCACAATGGCGTCGATACGCTCCCCAGGCCCCAGCATTAATACATCCACGGCCGCCGGCGTAGGCACCGGATTTCCATCCAGCGCGATCACGTTAAATTTGTGGCCGGGCAGCGCCAGGTGGCGATTTTCGATGGCGCTGGCGTTCAGAAAATGAAACAGCACGCGTTCGCCGGGATTCACGCGGATGGGCTCGCCCGCGCCCAGCGCCTTATCGTTGATGGAAAAAATGTCAGCCGCCACTTCCATGCCGGGCTGCCGTGTATCCATCACGGCCGGCTTCTCCGGCTGCGCTCCCACTGGATCCAGATCGTCGTTATCCATGGATTGATTGGTGAAATAAGGCTCCCAATCGCGCAGCGCAAGAAAGTGTTCCTGATCGTAGCGGCCAGGATTGTTGGCGCCTTCAATCATCAGAAACCCGAACATTCCGGTATAGCTGCCGCGGTGCAGATCGTCCATCGACATGGTGTGCGTGTGATACCAGCGCGTGCCCGCCGGCGTGGGTGTGAATTGATAGCGGCGGCTGCCGTGCGGAGGCACGACCGGAGTGCCCTCTTCTTCCGATCCGTCCACGTCGGACGGTATGAGTAACCCGTGAAAATGCACGAACTCCGGCACGTCGGTGTCATTGGTCACATTCACCGTGACCGGCACGCCCTCTTTCATGCGCAGCCTGGGGCCTGGCGACGTACCGTTGTATCCAACGGTGCTCACAATGCGATTGGGCGCCAATTCCACCGTGATGGGCGCTATCTGGAGAGAAAATTCGGTCTTGGCTACGTCTTGCGCTCCGGCTGGAGCCAGAAAGGATTGCGTTTGCTGGGCATTCAGCCGCGTGGTGGCTGCCGCCAGGCCGGCAATCTTGAGAAAGTCGCGTCGTTGCATGGAGAGAGGGCGAAACCAGAACCATGGTAACCGCCCGCGGCGGCGGAGGCCAACTCAACTCCACTTGACAACCAAGTGCAACATGGGCCAAGCTGTTTTCGAGAGGTTCCACTGGATTGCCAAGTGAAGGCAAATCGCGCATCCAGGTGCTGCAGGGCACCTTGGATCTCATCGTCCTGCGCACGCTGGCTAGCCTCGGCCCGCAACACGCCTACGGTATCGCTGCCCGGCTGGAACAAGTTTCCGAAGACCTGTTAAAGCTCAACCAGGGCACGCTTTATCCGGCCCTGGTTCGCCTGGAGCAGCTGGGTTGGATCAAGGGTAAATGGGATAAAACGGAAAACGGCAGGGAAGCGAAATATTACGCCATCACCAAAGCTGGATTGAAAGCGCTGGGTGAAGAAACCGTTCGCTGGCGTCAAATGTCCGGCCTGGTGGAAAAGCTGTTGAGCGAGGAGTCTTGAGCCATGCGGCACGTCAGACGGCTGTTTGCCAAGCTGACCGGTCTCATTCTCCGCGGCCGCGCCGATCACGAACTGAACCGTGAGGTGTCCGCGCACTTGGTGCTATTGGAAGATGAGTTCCAGCGCCGCGGTATGAATCGCGATCAGGCGCGTATGGAGGCCCGGCGCGCCTATGGCAGCGTGGAGCAAGCCAAGCAGTTGCATCGCGAGGAGCGCTCCATCCTTTGGCTGGAACAGACCTTCGCGGACCTGCGCTACGCCTGTCGAAGCCTTTTGAAAACGCCTGCGTTCGCGGCTATCGCCGTGCTCACGCTGGCACTCGGCATCGGCGCGAACATCGCCATCTTCACGGTGGTCAATGCAGTTCTTCTGCGGCCGCTCCCCTTCCAGCATCCCGAGCAACTGGTGCGCGTCTTTGACGATCTGAATGGCGTGGGCGCGAAAGACATCGGCATGTCGGTGCCCGAAATCCAGGACTTGCGCGATCGCTCCGATGTTTTCCACGCCATCAGCGTCATTTGGCCGGTAAGCACGGCACTCAGCGGGGGCGATCACACCGAGCGCATCGAGATGCTGGCCACGGGTTTCGATTACTTCCAGATGCTGGGCGTCCAGGCCGCCCTGGGGCGCGTTTACGGCCCGCGCGATGCGGCGCCCGGCTTCACCGAAGCCGTGGTAATCAGCGATGGATTGTGGAAACGGCAGTTCGGGAGCGACCCGCACATATTGGGCCGCCGGATTCGGGTGGACGAGGATGGCTACACCATCGTCGGCGTCATGCCGCCCGATTTCCGGCATCCCGGCCAGACCTTGGCCGGCGACGTGGACCTATGGGCCGCCGCGGGTTTCACCGCCAACCCCTTCCCTTCCCCGCCAGCGCGCGCGCAGCGCTTTTTGCCCGGCGCCATCGCACGCTTGCAGCCTGGTTTGACCTTGAAGCAGGCGCAGCAGCGTTTGGACGCTCTGACCGCCCATCTGACTCAAACCTATCCAAAGGAATATCTGCCTGCGTCCAGATGGTCGCTGCGGCTAGAACCGGTTGAACAAAGCCTGACCGGCAACGTGCGGCCCACGCTGGTGGTGTTGATGGCGGCTGTTGGATTTGTCTTGCTGATGGTCGCGGTCAACATGGCCAGCCTGCTGGTCGCGCGCTCTTCGGCGCGCATGCGTGAGTTAGCGATACGTCAGGCCATGGGCGCGTCGCGGGGGCGCCTGGTGCGGCAGCTGCTTACCGAGAGCATACTGGTTTCCCTCATCGGTGGCTTGGCGGCGATGCTGGTTTTAGCGCTCGCCAAAGAATCACTGCTCGCGCTGATGCCGCCCGACTTGCCGCGGCTTGCCGAAGTACATTTCGATGCGCGAGTGATAGGCTTGGCCTGTTTGCTTTCCATCGTTACCGGCATTCTGTTTGGCTTAACTCCTGCCCTGCACGCCTCCAGCACCGATCCGAATCGCGATCTGAAAGAGGGCACCCGGAGCGGCACCCCCAGCGTTCGCCAGAATCGTTTTCGGGGTGTTCTGGTAGCCACTGAAATCGCCTTATCGGTGGTGTTGCTGAGCGGCGCCGGACTATTGGTGCACAGCTTTTGGAATACGCTGCGCGTGAATCCCGGTTTCGATTCGAAAGGTTTGATGGTGGCTCGCATCTGGATTCCGTTTCCAAACAATCCCAAGATGAACCGGTATTTGACTGCGCCGTCCTTCGCCAGCTTGAGCCGGGAACTGCTGCGTCGCGTGAGGACTCTGCCAGGTATTCAGGAAGCCGCCATGGGAGGCAACAACAGCGTCCCACTGGTGAATTATTCCAGGAACGGAATCGCGTTTTCCTTGCCGGACCAGGCCGATTCCATCCTCAAGCAGCGTTCGGCCGAATTTGCGAGCGTCAGCCCCGAGTTTTTCCAAGTCTTGCGGACGCCGCTGCTGCGCGGGCGTTTCTTCAGTGACATGGATACCGATAAGAGCAAGCGCGTGGTCATCATAAACGAAGCGTTCGCGAAACAATATATGGCCGGCCGCGATGTGGGGCGGCGCGTCAATGCACTTGGATCAGACTGGGAAATTGTCGGCGTGGTGGGTGACATGCGCGAGGATGGTTTGGATGCGGACGTGGCGCCCCGCATCTACAGCGCGTTGTATCGCGGGCCGGCGAACGAAATCGCAATTTTTCTGCGCGGCGCCTCCGAAGCCAGCGGTCTCAAGGAAGCTGTAACCGGCGTCGTGCAGAGCGTGGATCCTGAATTGCCGGTTTATGGAGTTCGCACCATGCGCGAAATGATGGCCACTTCGCTGGCCCGCCGCAGATTCTCGCTCTCGCTGATGGCGGTGTTCGGCGCGCTGGCGTTGTTTCTGGCATCTATGGGGATCTATGGCGTCATGGCCTATGCAGTCAGCCAGCGAGCCCAGGAATTCAGTATTCGCATGGCCCTGGGCGCGCAGCCGCGCGACATTTTGTTGATCGCCCTGCGGCCGGGCGCCATGCTTACCTTGCTGGGCGTGGGCCTGGGACTAATTGCCGCGCAAGGCGCCACGCACCTGATGACCAGTTTGTTGTTTGGCGTTTCACCGGCTGATCCCATCACTTTAATAGGAGTTCCGGTGGCCCTGGCCCTGGTGGCATTGCTGGCGTGCTGGATTCCCGCCAGGCGCGCCGTTCGCGTTGCACCGGTGGACGCGCTTCGATCCTAAATTAGGACGCGGCGGGCTCTTGGCATGCGCCACTCCCTATGCGCTTCTGATACGCTTTAAGCGTCCGAGGAATCATTGATGAAGCTGCTGCGGCCCCTCCTGTTTTTGTTCAGCCTCGGGTTGTTCGCGATGCAAAGCGGGTTCCCCGGGTTCGGACGCCGCTACTCCTACGATTATTCCGGCGGACCGAACGTGCCTTCGGAGTTCTATTGGAGCCGGCTGCAGTACAATTCGGCCGGAGGCAGCCGTGGCTTTCGCTTCTTTGGCGGAGGCTGGGCCCGGGATTATCCCAAGGCTGACAACGATTGCCTGATTGCTCTGCGCCGCCTGACCCGCATCAATTCTCCGTCGCCGCTGAACGTCGCCGATCTGGAGAGCGACCATCTCTTCGACTATCCCTGGATCTACGCCGTCGACGTGAACACCTGGACATTCACCGACCAGGAGGCCAAGCGCCTGCACGATTACCTTCTCAAGGGCGGCTTCCTGATGGTGGATGATTTCCACGGCACCGACGACTGGCAGCATTTCATGGCCGGCATGCGCCAGGTGCTGCCCGATCGCCCGGTGGAGGATCTCAAGGACGAAGACGAAATCTACCACGATCTGTACGACATCAACGAAAAGTTTCAAATCCCTAGCGAAGTCTACGTCAACACCGGCCGGACCTACGAGAAAGACGGCTACGTGCCCAAGTGGCGCGCGATCCGCAACGATCGCGGACGTATTATGGTGGCTATCTGCGCCAACATGCATCTGGGCGACGCCTGGGAGTGGGCCGACAGCCCCGAATACCCGGAGAAGTTTTCCGGACTGGCTTTTCGCATCGTCCTCAACTACATTACGTACTCCATGACGCACTAAGAATGAACAGCCCGCGCCCCTTGCTACCATCTTCGAGAAGCCCACGGGCCCATGTTCGAATTCCTCTTTAAGTATCCGCGTTCGGTCTACGCGCGCGGCCAGTTTGCCTTTCTGGGCGCATGGCCCAAGTGGATGCTGGTGCTGCTCATCCTGGCAGCGGCCGCCGCTCTGGCCTGGCTCATTCGCTCACGCCTGTCACGAGCCGCACCCGTGATGCGCGGGTGGCGGGTGTGGACCATCTGGGGCTTGCAAACGTTGTTGGCCGCGATGCTGTTGGTGCTTTTGTGGCAGCCGGCCATCACCATCGCCGAGTTGAAGCCGCAACAGAACATCATCGCCGTGCTGGTGGACGACTCACGCAGCATGGCGATCACCGAGGACGGCGTCACTCGCCAGGCCCAAGCCGTGCAGGCGCTGCAAAACGGCGTGCTGGCCAGCCTGAACCATGGGTTTCAAACGCGCCTCTACCGCGTTGACGACGTGCCCGCCCGCATCGATAGCTTAAAGGATCTGAAGCCGGACGCGCCATCCACGCGCCTAGGCGACAGTCTCAAGCAGCTCACCGAGGAAACTTCGGACTTGCCCATCGGCGCGGTAGTGCTGCTGAGCGATGGCGACGACAACTCTGGGGGCATCGGCTCGGATGTCATCAACGCGCTGCGGGCCCGTCACATTCCCGTTCACACCGTGGGCTTCGGACGCGAACACGCCGGACATGACGTCGAGCTGGATGATGCGGTTATTGCGCCCCGCGCCTTTTCCGGCTCCCGCGTCGCTGTCCGGGTAACCTTTCACC
>DATHNM010000177.1:0-13289 GCA_035486095.1 Bryobacteraceae bacterium | reverse complement strand
AACGCGAGAAACAACACGCAAGCGGAAATCCGTGCGATCAGTGTGCGGCTCATGTCCGGTCACTATATCAAATTTGGCGCGTATACTGTCACTAACGAGGGACGAATGTGAATCGGAGAACCCTGTTCAAAGGTGGTCTGGGCGCCCTGTTGGCCGGCGCATCGGTGGCAGCCCCGGAGCGCGGAGTGCATGCAGCCGGCGAGCGCTTGATTCCCATCGAGGGCGGAAAGTACCGCGTGTGGACCCGAAAAGTTGGGAGTTCCAACATTAAAGTCCTGACCCTGCACGGCGGGCCCGGATTCAGCCACATCTATCTCAACTGCTTCGAGGATTTTCTTCCTGCAGCCGGAATCGAATTTTATCTATACGATCAGTTGGGTAGCGTGTTTTCGGATAATCCGGACGATCCCAGTCTGTGGACCCTGGCGCGCTATACCGACGAAGTAGAACAGGTGCGCAAGGCGCTTGGTCTCGATAACTTTTATTTGTACGGCCATTCCTGGGGCGGCATGCTGGCTTATGAATACGCGCTGAAGTATCCGCAACATCTGCGCGGCGTGATCGTCTCCAACATGGTGGCCAGCGTGCCGCGTTATGAAAACTATGTGGCGCGGTTCAAGAAGGAACTTACTCCGGCCGAACGCGCCACGCTTGAGAAGTACGAAGCCGCCGGCAATTACAACGCACCGGAATATCAGAAGATCGTTTTCGACCGCATTTATAGCCAGCATATCTGCCGTCTCAATCCCTGGCCCGCACCCGTGGAACTGGCCTTTCGTTTGTCCAACACGAAGATCTACAACTACCTGCAGGGTCCCAACGAATTTGTCATCTCAGGGACGCTCAAGCACTGGGATCGCACTGCGGACCTGAAGAATATCAAACCCAAAGCGCTGGTCATGGGCGCGCGCTACGACGAAATGGATCCCGATGAAATGCGGCGCATCGCAGCGGCCATGCCGAATGCCCGCGCCGTCATTAGCGGCCAGGGCAGCCACCTGTGCATGTATGACGACCAGCAGTGGTATTTTCGCGAGCTGATTAATTTCTTGAAGCAGGGCTAACGGCGGACTGTGGTTTCAGGTTCTTTTCGAACAGCTCGAAAATCCGGCTGTACTCATCGGCCCAGCTGGTGGGCTCAACAAAGCCGTGGTTCTCCACCGGATACACCGCCAGCTCCCAATTCCGCTTGCGCAGCTCGATCAACCGCTGCACCAGTTCCGTGGTGTCCTGAAAATGCACGTTGGTGTCCACCATGCCATGGCAAATCAGCAGCGCGCCTTTCAGACCCTCCGCGAAGTAAATGGGTGATGACTTCTTGTATGCTTCCGCGTCCGTTTGCGGCAGATTCAAGATATCGGAGGTGTACTGGTCATTGTAGTTCGCCCAATTAGTCACCGGCCGCAGCGCCGCCCCGGCCGCGAAAACATCCGGCTGCGCGAACATCGCCATCAACGTGATGAAGCCGCCGTAGCTGCCGCCATAAACACCCAGGCGCTTGGGATCGGCTCCATATTGGGACACCATCCAGCGCGCGGCATCGACGTTATCGTCCAGATCCTTGCCGCCCATGTGCCGGTAGATGGCGGTACGCCAATCGCGCCCGTATCCAGCCGAGCCGCGATAATCCACATCCGCCACCAGATAACCGCGCTCCATTAATAGTTGATGGAACATATACTCGCGCGCGTAGTATGACCACAACCGGTCTACGTTCTGCAAATATCCCGCGCCATGGACAAACAACACCGCCGGCCCACCCTTGCGATAATTCGCCGGCTTGTAAACATGCGCCCGCACCATGGCCCCATCGCGCGCGGGAAAGGTGACGATCGGGGTGTCCAGCCAGGGATACTCAGAGAACTCGGGCGCCGGTGAGGATGTCAGCTTTTTCGCGGACGCCTCGGCGCGCGCCTCCTGTGCATACAGCTCCGGCGGTTTATTGGTGTATGAATAAACATCTGCAAACCAGCGATCGTCTGGCGACGGCACGCACGAATGGCCGCCTGGAAGCGTGGTCAGCCGGGTCCGCGCGCCGCCCTCCGCACTCATTTCATACACTTCCTGTTGGCCCGGATCGCCTTCATTGGTTACCAGGAAAAACCGGCTCTTGTCGGTAGACAAAATCGCGCTGTCCACTTCCCAATTCCCCGAGGTCAGCGCCCTTGGCTCGCCGCCGGCGAACGGCACGGCGTAAAGATGCGAATAGCCCGTGCGCTCCGATTGAAAATAGACGTCCTGGTCGCCCTTCATCCAGCCCAGCGTGACATGCCCCGGCTCATCCTCGTCGCCGATACCGGGCCCATCGATCCAGGCGTCGTCATGATCGTGCGCCAGCACGCGCGTTTTTCCGGAATCTTCGTCCAACGCCAGAATCCAGCGGTCTTTATTGTCCATGGCTCGCGCTTCCAGCACCGCTTTGGTTCCGTCGTCCGACCATAGCGCTTCTGACAACCGCACATCGCGATCCGCCGGCGTCTTAGAATCCGCGCTCTGCACCACTGCCCGCTGCCCGTGATCCACCCACTTCATCTCGCCTGTGGCGACCGTCAGGATCGCCAGCCGCAGCAAACTTTGCTTATCGCCCACTTTGTCGTAGGACGCGATATCTTCCGTGTAGCCGGACTCGGTAACGAAGCTGGGCACCACCGTCCGCCTGGCGCCCGTGGCCGGCTCTTGAATACTCGCCAGCACATACTTCTGGTCAGGCGTCAGCTGCAGCGAAGCCAGTGTTTGCCCGGCCTGCAGGATGAACGGCTTGCGCGGATGCTCACGCTTGCGTTTGGCTTCTTGTTCCTCCCGCTCAGCCACGCGCTCGCGGATGGTTTCGAAAAGATTCTGCTGGTCTTTCTTCATCGCCTCCTGACTGGGGGTGCCCTTCTCTTCCCCGGGCGGTGGCGGACTCCCGGGGGGGCGAATGTCCGTCATCTCCTCCAGCGCGCCGCTGGCCAAATCGATCACATACAGATTGTTCCGCCACGTAAACGCGACGCGTTTTTCATCCTGGCTGAAGTGCGGATTTGTCTCCGCGTCTGCGGTCTTTGTGATTTGCCGCGTGGTGCCGGACTCAGCATCATAGAGCCAGATATCGCCAGCGCGCACGTAGACCGTCCGCTTCTTATCGCGGGTAGAGTCGCCCGCGGCCGGCGGCGCCAGTTTCGCCTCTGCCTCCGGCAGTTTCCGCAGCCCAGACCCGTCGCGCCCCACTACATAGGTGTCCGCCGGCGCAATGCGTGGATCGCCAGCCTGCTTCCATTGAAAATAGATATGCTGGCCGTCGCCTGACCAGCGCACATCCCCAGGCTGGTAGCCAAACAGTTGAGGCCCGCGCATGATGTTGTCGATGGTGAGCTGGAACTTGCCAGCCGGATTCGCGTGGGAAGAGAGCAGGCAGGCCAGGAGAAACGCAGCCGGAGTAAGCGGAAACCGCGCCATTCTCACATGCTAACCCAGGGTCACTTGCTGGCGCAGGTTACTTACGAACGAAGTTCAGTGTCGCTTCGGCGTGCTGGCCGTGTGTGGAAGTCTCTTTAATCTCAAGCGTCATGTGCTTCCCGTCTTCAGAAAGCGTGTGTACCCAATGGCCCTCCACCGGATCGCCATTGATCTGCGCCTTCCAATCGGTTTCCAGCTTGTTTCCATCCGAAGTGGTCTTGAACGCCGCCATGAAGGGGCCAATCTGGCTCTGCTGCTCCTGGCCATCGGTGGACAAATGCAGCTTGTTCGTCATCACGCCCAGATAGAGTAACGGAACCACGCCGTTATCCGGCTCCTTGAAGCTGGATTCAATGGTCACACCGGAATTATCCTGTTTGATCTTGGTCTCCAGGCTGTTTGGCGCGTCGCCGGGACGCGGACTGTGTTTATCCAGCACCCACTTGCCGGAGAATCCGTCGGGGGTATCCTTGGCGCCCACCAGACCGACAAACGTTATTAAAGCTATTGGAAATAAAAGAACTATCGATTTAGCGAGTCTCAAGACACAGTCTCCTCGGCAATAGGATGCCGATCAGCCCACAACGATTACATTCGTTGAGGCGAATCTTAGCCTTAGTCCCCAATCCCCAACCCCAGCTATACTTGGGGCATCCGACCATGTTGTTGACAACCGCGGCCTATTTCAGCTTCCTCGCCGCCGTTTTCTTTGCCTACTGGCTGGCCGCGCGATACCGTTTGGGAGCGCTTGCGGTAGTGCTCTTTGCCAACTACTTTTTCTATGCCCGCTGGGATCTCATCTACCTGGTCATCATCCCCGCCGCGTCCACCTGCGATTTTCTGATCGGCAACGCCCTGCACCGTTCTACACGCCCCGGGCATCGACGCCTGCTGGTTACACTCAGCATCGCGCTCAACATCGGGCTGATGGCCTTCGCCAAGCACCTGCCGGGCCTGCCGTGGGTGTTGCCACTCGCTTTATCGTTCTATGGATTCCAATCGCTGACCTATACCATCGAGATTTACCGCCGCGACGCCAAGCCGGCCGCAAGCTATCTGGCCTATCTGGCCTCCGCAAGCTTTTTCCCCACCACCGTCGCAGGCCCCATCACCCGCATCCCGACGTTGCTGCCGCAATGGGCGAAGCGCGAAATGCTCAGTTCCCAGGACGGAGGCAAGGCGCTCTTTCTGATCGGGCTAGGCCTGGTGAAAAAGCTGCTCATTGCCGATTTCTTAGCCGAGGCCTTAGTGAATCGCGTGTTCGATCTGCCCAAGCTCTATTCCGGCGCCGAGGTGCTGGCGGGGGTTTACGGCTATGCGCTGCAGCTCTACTACGATTTTTCCGGCTACACCGATATCGCCATCGGCTCCGCGCTCCTGCTGGGCATCACGCTGCCCCGCAACTTCAACCGTCCCTATGCCGCCCAGAACATTTCCGACTTCTGGCGCCGCTGGCACATTTCCTTCTCGAACTGGCTGCGCGATTATCTTTATTTTTCGCTGCCCGGCCTGCGCTCGCGGTGGAAAATCTTCGCCTACCTGAATCTGGTGATCACCATGGTGATCGGCGGCCTGTGGCATGGCGTGGCATGGACCTTTGTGGCGTGGGGCGCCTGGCATGGTCTCGGCCTGGCGGCGCACCGCTGGTGGCAGGCGCTGCACGGCAATCCCAAGTTGACGTTCACGCCGGGCGCGCGTTTCCTGTGCGGCCTGGCCACGTTCCATTTCGTTCTGGTGGGCTGGATCTTCTTTCGGGCTTCCAGTATAGGCACGGCGCGCGACATCCTGTATCAAATCTTCTCTGGAACTATTTCCTTCGCCAACATTTCCCACCAGTTCGTGGCGGTGATGCTCATCGCGGCGGCCGCGCACTTCGTTCCCGATCGCTGGTACGATGGCGGCCTGGCGCTCTATTGCCGCTTTCCCTATTACGCGCAGGCCGCGGCCATTGCCGCGCTGGTGGTGGCCATTCGCTACGTCGCCGGATCGGGCAGCGCACCGTTCATCTATTCGCGATTCTGAAAATGCTGCCCAAGAAGACATCGCTGGCCATCGCAACCTTGGGGGCCCTTCTATTGCTGCTCGAAACCGCGAACCTGGCCCGGCCATTTACCATCTCCGAGGTTCTCGATTTTCGCCCGCGCGACATTCCGAACGTGGAGCCGCTGCCGCCCATGCCGGCAGTCACAACGCCGGTGACGGCATTCAAGCGGCCGATTATCGAGCCCAATCTGATCGATCAGCATGACAATCTTCGAGCGTTCTATCTCGCCTTGTGGCGCACCGAACTGGGCGCGCCGGGCGCCGTCACGCGCGTGCTGCATTACGGCGATTCTCCGGTGACCGCCGATTCCATCACCGCCGATGTGCGTTCGCTCTTACAGCAGCATTTCGGCGACGCCGGCCACGGCTTTGTCCTGATCGCAAAACCCTGGGCCTGGTACGGACATCGCGGCGTAGAGCTGGAAGGCAAAGGCTGGCTGATCAACGCCGCTACGCAAGTGCGCGCCCGCGATGGCTTCCACGGCCTGGGTGGCGTTAGCTTCGAAGGCGAGACTGGCGCAACCTCGCGCCTTACGCTGACCGAAGATCACGCGCAGATGGAGATCCACTTCCTACGCCAGCCCGGCGGCGGCGTTCTCGCGGTGGAAGCCTCAGGGCAGAAACTGGGCGAAGTGGAAACGGAAGGGCCTGCCGTACAGCCCGCCTACCAGACCTTCCCGTTAAATGCGGGCGCGCGCGAAATTAATCTCTCGGTGGAGCGCGGGCCGGTTCGCCTGTTCGGCGTCAGTTTCGAAAGGAACAGGCCGGGCGTGATTTACAATAGTCTTGGGTTGAACGGCGGTCAGGTACAAGTGGTGGTCCGCTATTTCGACAAACCGCAGTGGACCGAAGAGTTACAGCACCAGCATCCGGACCTGGTGGTGATCAATTACGGCACGAACGAGAGCATCTATGCCGATTACATCGAGCGTTACTACCCCGGCGAGCTGCGCCAGGTGATCGAGCATGTGAAGGCGGCGCTGCCGCGCTCGTCGATTCTGATCATGAGCCCCATGGATCGCGGACAGCGCGATTCCAACGCCCGCATCACCACCGTCGCCACGCTGCCGCGCCTGATTGAGATCCAGCGTCAAATGGCGGCCGAGACCGGCTGCGCGTTCTTCAATACTTTTCAGGCTATGGGCGGCGCGGGGACCATGGAACGCTGGTATGACAGTACCCCTCGGCTGGTGAGCGCCGATTTCACCCATCCCTTGCCGGCGGGTGCGCACAAGGTGGGAGTGCTGCTGGATCAGGCGCTGGAATCCGGCTACCGGCAATTCAAAGCACGCGAGCAGCGGAGATCCCACTAGTGGTCAGGCTCGCCTGGATTTTCGCGGCCTTGCTGGTGTCACTAGTGGGACCCCGTCCCGCTTCCGCGGTTACCGCCAGCGCAAAAAAGCCCGCGAAGAAAACGGTGCATAAGAAGCATGTGCGGGTTCCCGTGGTTAATGTTTCCCCCGTGCTGCGGGGCACGGCCTTACGCGCCATCAGCCAACGAAGTGCCCAGCCCGTAGGCGCACTGGAAGGCGCCGGCGCTCTGGTGCCGTTCTTCGAACAGCTGTCCCATCCGCCGGAAAATATGTCGCTGCACATTTTGCAATATGGCGATTCGCACACTGCGTCGGATGACTGGGCCAACCAGATGCGCCAGGATTTTCAATCCAGGTTTGGCGTGGGAGGCGCGGGGTATACACTGGCCGGCCACCCTTTTCTGGGCTATCGCAGGTTCGATAGCAAAGGCAGCAATTCGCGCGGCTGGTTAACCAGCGGGGTGGTGGCGCGCAGAAGCGACGGCATAGACGGCCTGGGTGGAGTGAGCCTCACGTCGCAATCCGCGGGCGAGACGGTGACGCTGAATGTGGAGTGTGAGCAGTTGGAGCTGCATTACCTGCGGCAGCCCGGCGGCGGCCAACTGGAATTTTCCGTGGATGGCGCTGCGGTTGAAACCATCGATACCGATGGCGAATCCGGGCCGGGTGTGTATAGCCACGCAACATCGCCCGGGCTGCATCAATACATGTTGCGCACGCTCAGTTCCGCTCCCGTGCGTTTGTTCGGATGGGTGGCCCAAAATCACGCGGGCGTTACCTATGAGACCCTGGGCATTAACGGCGCACAGGCCAGTCTGATGCTGAATTGGAACTCGGCGATCCTGGACCCGGAGCTAGGCAGCCGGGATCCGGCCCTGATCGTGCTGGCATACGGGACCAATGAAGCCCTGAGCCACTCCTGGACCGCGGAAGAATATCGCGCCACTCTAACCGAGATCATCCACCGGCTGCGCAGCGCGGTTCCAGTGGCCAGCATTCTGCTTATCGGTCCGCCGGATTGTGAACATCCAATTCACGGCCATCGCATGCCGTTTCCGCACCTGGACCAGGTGATCGAGATCCAGCGCGACGTCGCGCAAGCCAACGGGTGCGCGTTTTGGGATTGGAGGGCCGCCATGGGCGGTCCCGGGTCGGTGCGCCAATGGGTGCAAGCCGGGCTGGGACAAGGCGATTACACGCACCTCACAAGCGCCGGTTATCGCATGGCGGGCGGCATGCTGTTCGACGAACTGATGGCACAGTACAATCGATTTCTCACCGTTCGCGCCGAAGGCAGTCATACTCAATAGAGATGGACAATAGAGAGCGCATCCTGGCAATCGTGCGGAAAGTATCCAAGAACACCGCGCTTCCCGATACGGACGAGTCGCTCTTCGACTCCGGACTTCTGGATTCTTTCGCGCTGCCGGATCTGGTAAGCGAGTTGGAGAGGGAGTTCGGGCTCAAGATCCCGGATTCCGATTTGAATCCCCGCAAATTCGAATCCCTCACACGCATTCAAAACTATATCGAGAGCAGGATGTAACAAGTGGCGGCGATTCGGGGCTTCGGAGCCTATCTGCCGTCGCGCGTGGTCAGCAACGCCGAACTGGGCGCGCTTCTGGATTGCGAAGCGGGCTGGATTCTCGACGTCTCGGGAATAGAAGAACGCCGCTACGCGGACGACGAGGAATCGGTCGCCAGCATGGGGGTCTTCGCTGCCGAACAATGCCTGCAGAACGCCGGCTTGCAAGCCAGCGATCTGGGTATGATTCTGGTGTCGTCGGGTTCGTCGGAACGGCGCTTCCCCGGGCCCGCATCGGCCATCGCACATACTCTGAAGGTTGATGGCATTCCGGCACTCGACTTGCCGCTGGCCAGCGCAGGTAGTTTGTTCGGAATCGCGCTGGCCGCCACGCTATCCCCCGTGCACGGCAATATTCTGGTGATTGCGTCCGAGAAAATGTCGCCGATTGTTTCACGCCAGCCGCTGGAACGCGGTGTCGCCCCTCTATTTGGCGATGGCGCCGGCGCCTGCCTGATTGGTCCGGAAGATAATGCGGTCAAGATAGCCGATGCGGTGTTGCATTCCGATGGCGCGTTTGCCGCGGATCTGCGGCTGGAATTCGATGCTTCGGTGGAGATGAACGGCCGCTCCGTCATCTTGCAGGCCTCGCGCAAGATTCCCTCCGCCATCGCCGAGCTGCTCGAGCGAAATGGCAAGTCCGCCGCGGAAGTGAAGGTTTTTCTAATGCATCAGGCCAATCAGAACCTGATGGATCGAGTGGCCCGCGCGCTGCACGTGGACGCGGCGCGCTTCTATTCCAACATCCGGCGCTATGGCAATACCTCTTCGGCTTCCATGCTCATCGCGGCCGCGGAATGGTGGAGCAATCCCGGGCCGCGTGCGGGCGATCTGATCTGTTTCGCAACTTTCGGCGCCGGTTTTCATTGGGGCGCGCTGTTGGCGTTGGTTTAATCTTGATTTAATCTGAATCCTGTGGAGTCCGCGCGTATACTGTGGTAATTTAACTAAGCGAAAGGAGGCTTTCTTGCAAATCAAGCACTACATGCACAACGTCATCGATGCGCGGCAAGAGAGACTTCATTTCGCCCTCCTGCACCGCTCCTAGCCCAAGACTCATAACCAAATTTAGAAAGCCGGATAAAGGTTTATGGAACTATGCATAAGCCCGGCCGAGGAGCCGGTGCTCAATTACATTCTTACGCCCGTTCAACAAACAGCCATCGAAAGTGTGCTGGCTGCGGTTGCTTGTGGCAATGTCGTGGTCCTGCAAGGTAATGTCGGACGCGGCAAAACTACCGTTCTCAAGCGCGTGCAGGAGCAACTGGGTGGAGCGCTCCTGGGGATGCGGGAATTCATGCAGTCTCTCGAATCCCGCCGGCCGTTCGCCATCGAAGAGGCCTGGCTTGGTTTGCTGGAGACCACTTTGGCGGAGCACGACCTTGTCATTCTGGACGACATGCACTTGATTGCAAGCGTAGTGGAGGGTTACAGCTATCCTCGGCAGAATCTGCTGAACGCGGCCCTCACGGCGGTGTTTGAGCAGGCCAAGGGCCGCAAGAAATTCGTATTTGCCGTCGAAGAGGAGGCGTCTGAACCTATCTACCGGCGTGCGCAGATTTGCGAAATCGCGGAGTTTACTCCGGCGGATTATCAGTCCATCTGTGCTGGATACCTTGGGATCGGCGCGGACTTGCTGGATTATGAGCGTATTCACCGGTTTGCTCCGGCGCTGAACGCGCATCAACTGAAAACCGCCTGTTTATGCATGGATTCCGTGCGAGATCTGAACACGGAGCGGTTCATCGAATATCTGGCTGCCCGCAATTTAACCAGTAACGTCCAGATCAAGGAAGTTGCCGCGGTTGACTGGAACGACCTGAAAGGCGTGGACGATGTGATTCGCGCGCTGGACGCCAAAATCGCGTTTCCAATGGAAGATTATCAGGCCGCCGCCGAGTTCCAGCTAAAGCCGAAGCGGGGCGTCCTGCTGGCGGGGCCGCCGGGAACCGGAAAAACCACTATCGGGCGCGCGCTGGCGCATCGTTTGAAGAGTAAATTCTTTCTGATCGATGGCACCCTCATCGCCGGCACCAACAATTTCTATTGCGAGATAAAGAAAATCTTTGACGCAGCCAAACGCAATGCGCCTTCCATCATTTTCATCGACGACGCCGATGTGCTCTTCGAGGGCGAGAACAAGGCCGGCATTTATCGCTACCTGCTGACCATGCTGGACGGCCTGGAAAGCGTGAGCGCGGAGCGCATCTGCGTGATGCTGACGGCGATGGAAGTGAGCAGTCTGCCGGCCGCGCTGGTGCGGTCTGGCCGCATTGAGTTGTGGCTTGAAACCCGCCTGCCGGACGAAGCCGCGCGGCGAAACATTTTCGCCGAAAAGGTGGCTGTGTTGCCCTTGCCGCTGGCCTCAGTCGACACGGACACTCTGGCACGCGCCAGCCGCGGATTAACCGGGGCGGACCTGAAGGCCGCGGTGGAAGATGCCAAGCTGCTTTACGCCTATGAGTGGAAGCGGGGAAAAGGAGTGCAGCCGGTGGAAGACTACTTTCTGGACGCGATTGCGACCATTCGAGTGAATCGCCGCAATTATGCGCGCAGGAAGCCGGCGGAATTGCCGGGAGCCGTAAAGCCGGGATTCTATTCGGAAGATTCTTAATCGCCGGACGCGCGGCGGGGAGCGTTGTAGGAGAAATACGATGCCAGCGCCACGCGTACGGCGCTCCAGCGCGTGCGCAGCAGGGAGATGCCGATCATGAGCAGGATCACCAGGGTGGCCGCCACGCCGCACCAGACATTATTCAGGGATTCCTTGAAACCACCAAACCAGCGGCCATAAACCAACTCGATGTGAACCCAATAAACCAGCAGCGACGTTGTTCCCAGCTGGCGCACCCAGCTCCAGGACGCGGCCAGCGGCAGCGCGGTCCACAGATACGCAAAGCCAATGACCAGCAGTACCACGCCCAGCTTGATCACAATCAGCCCCGGACTATCCAGCCA
The DNA here is from genome assembly GCA_035486095.1 of Bryobacteraceae bacterium. Classification (GTDB taxonomy): domain Bacteria; phylum Acidobacteriota; class Terriglobia; order Bryobacterales; family Bryobacteraceae; genus Palsa-89. The sequence continues at coordinate 1,955 of DATHNM010000177.1, read as the reverse complement.
GAATTCAGACTTTGGATATAGCGAGTACGGCATGTTCGAAAAATATTGGCCGCCGATGATCAAACCGAACCCCATCAGGCCGCCCCACTGCATCACGCGATTCATCTGGTCAGCTTTCACCAGCCGCAGAATGCTGCCGATACTGAGGCCGAAAGCGATGAACGCGGCCCACGGAAAGAAGGCGAAATATTGGTAGCTGGGTACGAAGTATGCGGACACCAGGGGCGGAAGCCAGCGCCAATCGATGGCTGAAACCAGCGGCGACGCGGCTGCGATGGCCACGCCCAGCCCGGCGCAGAGGCGCACGCGTTCGGCGGTGGTGAAGATGGCCATAACAGACATCAGCGCGATAGCGAAACCCATGCAGTTCAGGATGTCGACTTTAAACAGATCGGTCCAGGGGCTTTGTCCAAACGCGAAGCTCCACAGCTGCAGGCGAAACAGGAAGGCCAGAGTGAACAGATAGCCGGCGCGTTTTAGGGCGGCTCGCCAGCGCCCCATGGCTGGGATGCCTTGCCGCTCGCGACCGTCCATCAGGAACGAGAGCGTGATGCCGGTGAGGACCAGGAAGATGGCCGGACCGATGCCCCCGAAGAACTGCGAGAGCATGAAGGGCCCACCGGTTCGAAGATCGGTTCTATTGAAGGAATGAAATACGTGGCCTTGCAGCATCACCACCACGGCCGCGCCGCGCGCCCAATCCAAAAAAGTCAGGCGGCTGCCGGCATCGCGGTTTTTTGACTGCGTTGGGGTTTCCACTATTTGCCCGGGGTTTCTATCTTTACGCCGGTGGGCAGCTTTAGCTGCAAGGCGTCTGGTGGCAGCACCGGATTAATCTTCAAGTCAGTGTAGGTAACCAACCGATAATCGGCAGATGGCTCTAGAATTTTTTCACGCAATGGATAGGGATCGCCTTGATCGGGAATCCATAGTTCAAGTTTTTGAACATACCGCCGCGCCTCCGGCGATTTGGGGATTAACTGTAAGTGAACGGCGGCCTGGCTGTTCACATCGGCGGTTCCGAGCACGCTCACATCATAGTCTTTTGCAAGTTCGATGCCGGAAGTGCCAAATCCGATCATGAAGAACTTGTCCAGCTGCTCGCCATGTTTGTCCAGATCGAACACCTGCAACGTCTTGATCTTGGGAAAATACTCCTGGACGCGGCGTTTCTCGATTGTTACAGTCTTCATGTCCGGCGCGGTAAAATCCACCTTACCCTGTACTTCGCCCGGCTGAACCTTCCGCATGGTCACGGCACCACTTTCGGTGCTGTTGTCGTTCAACACGTCGGTGTGCGTCACGTAGGTCACTTGCGCGGTCATGGACTTAAATTCGCCGGCGGCCTTGTCCATGCGCGCCAGAACTTGCTGCAGGCTTTCGGCTGCCAGCGTGGCGGGCCCGGCCAGAAGAAGACACACAACAAATCCACGCAGTCGCGTATGCATCAATGATTGAATACCTGCAGTGCCTGGCGGCTAGGGCGTGGTGAACGCCATGAATCCTTTAATTTCCTGCTCGGAATCGACAATGGGTTCCAGACGAACGACGTGATACTTCTTGCCGGTGCGCGCCTGCAGCAGAGTGGTGGCTTCAGCAGGCCGGGCTTTTTCAGGGGTGTTCGAAAGTTGCTCGGCATCCATCCAGAAAACGGTGCCGCCGTGTTCAGAGGGCAGCATCACAATGCTATTGGCACGCGGCTGATCGCGAAACCACTCGCGCGGCGTTACAAAGATGAAGGCTAGAATCAGCCCTACCATCACGTCGTATTGCCAGCCGGCGCGTGGATAATCCCAAAATAGAAAGCGCTTGATCCCGCTGATCGGGCTATCCATGTTGCTACCAGTTTAACATGGGGTTTTTGGAACCAGGCGCCCGCCCGGCCGGACTAATGTAAGTGAATGTAAGCAGTAAGGTTAGAACGTTACCTGTATTTTCGCAGCACAGCCAGGACG
>DATHNM010000176.1:0-2921 GCA_035486095.1 Bryobacteraceae bacterium | reverse complement strand
GGATGCATCCAACACCGGTCCAGATTACGTCGCCCGGACCCAGGTCGTAGCTTTTTCCGTCCGCTACGGCGTGCACGCGCCCGCCGACGATGAAGTAGGACTCTTCAAAAGTATGATCGTGCGGATCGATTTTCGCGCCGGGCGAATATTGGATCAGGAACAGCGATTGGTGCGTGGCTCCGAAAGAGCGATCGACAAACATCTTGATGGCGACGCCGGTGGTGGGATTAAATCCTTCCATTTGCGAAGCGCCGCCGGGGCGCGGCAGTTGCGATTCGTCGAAATGGCCGATAGGCGCGCTGGCCTCTGGAACCGCCGATTCCGCTGTGAAAAAAGTATCTTTGCCGTATTCCAAGGGCCGCGGCTGGGGAGCGTGCATCTCGAGCCAGCGAGCGGTGCCAGCGCCCGCGTTCTTCCAGGAATGCGGCGTGCCGGTGGGAATTAATCCGAAGTTGCCGGGGCCAAGCGTGTGCGTATCCCCTCCAATTTGCACCGCCACGCTGCCTTCCAGAATATAGAAGCTCTCTTCAAACGAATGCAGGTGGGGCTGAATGACGCCGGCCGCATCCAGAAAACAAATTCCGGTGCCCATATGAACCGAGCCCATCGCGCGATCCACATACGTGGCGCGGCGAAAGCCGGTGCTGTGCGATTGGTAAAGCTGGGGGGTCTGCGCGGCGGCTGGGTCGATCTTGGAAACAGCGTGCATGGCGTGGTGGATCTATTATGGCTCTTATTTACACTACTGCGACGGCCCGGAGGGCGCTATCGGGAAGCTCACTTTTTGAACAGAATCGTGATGTAGGGCGGAGGTGGAGATCTGAAGTTGGCCCGAGACAGGTGTGTCACACTAAAAGTGGATGGCATTGGTTCCGCCGTATATCGAATCGTTGCGTCCTTATGAGGCCGGGCGCAGCAGCGAAGAAGTACAGCGCGCTTATGGCCTGAGCAGCGTTTCCAAACTGGCTTCGAACGAGAATCCACTGGGGGCTTCCCCGCTAGCGATTGAAGCCATGACACGCTCCCTGAGTGGCCTGAACGTATATCCCAACAGCGGGCTGGATCTGCGGCGCGTTTTGGCGGAGAAGTTCGAAACCAAGGTTGAGAACGTCATCGCCGGCAGTGGCTCAGAGAGCATCATCTCCAACATCATTCGCACCTTCCTGTGCGATGACGACGAAGTGCTCACCACCGAAGCCGCTTTCGTTGGATTTCAGGTGCTGGCGAAATCGCGCGGCGTGGCCTACCGCACGGTTCCCTATCGCGATTGGCATTATGATCTGCCGGCGCTGGCCGGGGCGATCAACGAACGGACTAAAATCATTTACCTAGCCAACCCCAACAATCCCACCGGCACGATTTTTTCGAAGCAGGAGTTCGCTGCGTTCTATGCGCACGTCCCCGAGCGCGTTCTGATCATTCTGGACGAAGCCTATTTCGAATACGCCAAGGACACGCCGCGTTATCCCGATTCCATGCATTACCGCTACGACAACGTCATCACCTTGCGGACGTTTTCGAAGATTTATGGGCTGGCCGGGGTTCGCATCGGCTATGGATTCGCGCATGAAAGATTGATCACCAACTTACTCAAGGTGAAGCTTCCCTTTGAGCCCAGCACACTGGCGCAGGCGGCTGGCATTGGAGCGCTGGCCGACCGGGAGTTCCTGCATAAATCGCTGGAACTGAATGCGCGCGGGCTGCGGTTTCTCACCACTTCCCTGCGCCAGATGGGCCTCACCGTAGTGCCTTCGGAAACGAATTTCGTAATGCTGGTGCTGCCGGGCGCCGACCACGCCGCGCGACTTACCAGCGACTTACTCCAGCAAGGCGTCATCATCCGGCCGCTGGCCAGCTTCGGGCTTCCGAATTGCGTGCGCATTTCCACCGGAACCATCGAAGACAACCAGCGCTGCGTTGAAGCAATACAGAAGTCAGAGGTACTTTTATCATGCAACAGTTAGTTGAAAACTCAGTTCCCGAGAAAGCTCCCATCGATTTTCTTCCGCTCAACGGCACCGACTTCTTGGAGTTCTATGTCGGAAACGCCAAGCAGGCGGCTTATTTCTATCGCGCGGCCTTCGGCATGAAACTGGTGGCCTATCGCGGCCCAGAGACCGGGATGCGCGACCGCGTTTCCTACGTACTGCAGCAAGGCAAGATCCGCTTTGTGCTCACCACGCCGCTATTCCCTGACAATCCCATCGCGGACCACATCCGGAAGCATGGCGACGGCGTTCACGAGATCGCCCTGTGGGTGGATGACGCCGAGGCGGCTTATAACGAGACCACCAAACGCGGCGCGCGCGGCGTGCAGGAACCCACGGTGCGCGAAGATAAAGACGGCCGCATACGCATTTCCGTGATTGCCGCATACGGCGACACGCTGCATGCATTCGTGGAACGCAAGGATTATCGCGGTGTGTTCCTGCCCGGCTTTCGCGCGTTGGATGACGACGCCATCGCTCGCCCCACCGGCCTCTTACACATCGATCATGTGGTGGGCAATGTCGGCTGGGGACAGATGGACGCCTGGGTCAGCTTCTATCGCGATGTGATGGGTTTCCAGCTGTACCAGCATTTCGACGACAAAGACATCAGCACCGAATATTCGGCCCTCATGTCGAAAGTGATGTCCAATGGCAACGGCCGCGTTAAGTTCCCGATCAACGAACCGGCCGTTGGCAAAAAGAAATCGCAGATCGAGGAGTATCTGGAATTTTACGGCGGACCCGGCGTGCAACATATCGCCATGGCGACGGGTAACATCATCGAGACCGTGTCCAAGATGCGTGCCCAGGGCATCGAATTCCTGCGCGTCCCCAGCACTTACTATGACGATCTGGAAAAGCGTTCCGGCAAGATCGACGAGCCGGTCAGCGAACTGGCCGACTTAGGCATCCTGGTGGATCGCGACGACG
>DATHNM010000175.1:0-4987 GCA_035486095.1 Bryobacteraceae bacterium | reverse complement strand
CTGCGGCTGTTATTTCTGGGCGGAGCGGCGCTTGCCATCTCCACCTACCCGCGCATGGATCTTCCCCATCTCACCTATGCGGCGCCGTTGTTCTATGCTTTGCTTGCGATCCTCGGGGCATCCATTCCCTGGCCCAAGCTGCGCAGCGGCATGTTCGCCGGCGCCACTTTGCTGGTCACTATATTCATATGGAGCGCCATCGCGCAGCATTCCGTGGAAACAGCGCTCGAAAGCAACGTGGGTTCCATCCGGGCGTCGCGGGAAGACGCGGTTTTCTTGCGCGACCTGGAGCACGATATACCCCGAGGTTCCAGTCTCTTCGTGTTTCCCTATCTGCCGGTTGCCAGCTTCCTGACGCTGAGCCAGAATCCTACGCGTTATTCCTATTTGCAGCCCGGCATGATGAGCGACAACGATGAAGCCGCCGCACTGCAGGAGCTTCGCGAGCGGCCGCCGGCCCGGATTCTGTATTTCAATCTGGATGAGCAGGAGCTGCTGGGAATATGGCCCGCGAGCGATCCGGCGCGCTTACGCTTCCACGGACTGGAGACTTATCTGGCATCGAACTATCACCGCGTGAGCGCCATCCGCACGCCTAAGCGCACATTCGAAATTCTGGAACCGAACGAATAGCGGTTCAGTGTAACCCCGCCATCCTCTTCCACCATCCAGACCTCGCGCTCCGGATAATGCCGGATCAATTCAGCGTCTTTCTCCGCGCCCAGCGAGCGCGCCCACACTATTTTCGATCCATCGATATCGGCATGGTTGTACACCAGTTCCTGATAAATGTGATGGGTCTTCACGGCAGCCAATGCCGCGGGCCCGTAATGCACCAGAACCAGTTGCCGGCCCGGCTGTTTCAAGAGCTGTTCCTCAATGGAGGCATGCTCGGCGTTCAGAAATTCGGTGGACCCCAGCAAGCCCCGGTTGGTGGGAGTAAGCAGCCCCAATACGGTGGGCAGCGCGAAAATGACCAGCGCGCCCCACATCAGATAGGCTCCGTCCACGCCCGGCCAGGCGTTTCTCAGCGCGCGCAACGCACAGGCCGCCAGGATAAAGGCCAGCGCGGTTTCGGCGGCGGCGTAATGCGGGAACGCGCGGGTTTCAAGAGCCGGGCCCGCATAGCCCAATACGCCTAGCAGCAGCGCCCGCCTGGCAATGGGATCGCGCCACAGCGGCCGGGCCACCAGGAGCATGCAGGCCCCCAGCGGCCAACCCACCAGAAATCCCACTACCATCAAAAGATCCCAGGCGTGCATCGCTAAGATCTGATCGTGGTCGCCCAGCTTTTCATCCCGATCCGCCTGCCAGAAATCCCGCAGAAAGGCGTTGCTGTAAACCGGCGCGGGGCGCTGGTGCGTCTGCCACAACACCGGCTCCACCATGGCGTACTGATGATCGTGCGCCACATAGGGCAATTCCAACACATGGCCCGTCACGCGCTGGTTGTAATATGCCATCCAGGCCGCCACCGGAATCAGCAGCAGCGCCATCGGTAAAATCATGCGCCGGAGCACCACGGCCGGCTGCGTCTTTTCCCGCGCCAATTCGAAAACCAGCCAGCCCGAACAAACCACCGCGAAAACCAATCCTTCGAACGGCCGCGTGTTTCCCAAAATCGCCAATCCGGCTGCAAAAATCAACGCCAGCGAGGCGCGTGGGCGCTCGATTAAGCGCGGAGCCGAGCCAATCAACAACGCGCCTCCGATGGCCGCGCACGTGCCGCCCCAGTAACTCTCGGTCCAGTAGCTCACGATCCCGATATGCAGCACCGCGAGCAAACTTCCCACCAACGCCCACACCGCCGGCAGCCAGCCCTGCAACGCCCAGCACAGTACCGCGCACAGCACTCCCATGGTGAGCCACACGCCCACCCAGGGTTCGCCCGTCAGTTTCTGCGCCGCGGCCATTACCAGCCCCGAAAGCGGCGGATATTTCGAGGCGTAAACCGGGCGGATCAGTTCCTGCGGCGTCTCGAAGTGTTCCGGGAGCGCCGGTGTTGGATTCGCCAGCCGCCCGGCAGCGAAGGTATCGCTCGCCAGCAGGTAACTGAATTCGTCTTGAATGGCGGGCTTGGGCACCGGCAGGATGGGAAGCAACAGAGCGCGCGCGATCAGCGGCAACAATCCGGCCAGCAGTATCGCGAGCCTTTTGTTGTGCGCCAGGCGTGCAAAGGCGGATTCTAGCGCCCACAGGGCCGCGCTGGCTTGGTCCGGCATTATCCCAGCCGCAGATCTTTATATTCGTCGATCAGCGCAAAGTTAGTTCGCACCGATGCGATGGTTTCGCCGCGCTGTTCAATGCGCTCGGGACGCACGTGGCCCAGGTCTGCCGCCATGCGCAGGTAGCTTACCTTCTCCGGATCGATACCCATCACCCGGCAGCAGGTGGAATCCACCGCCACCAGATCGCTGCCCATCACCAGCACTCCGGCCGGCTTGGGTGTGCCCTGGATGGGCCCATTGCCTTCCATCCCGATTACACCGTCCACGATGGCGAATGCTTTTTGGCCGAACTGGCGATTCAACGCCACAATCGATTCCGGGATCCCGATATAGTGCAGCTTGTTCTTCGGCCACCCGTACACCGAGCCCGGCACCACGCCGAAGAAATTCTTCATCGAAAGCGTGGCTCCCGCCCAATGATGCGTCTTCATTTTGGCCAGCGACACAATCAGATCCGCTCCCAGCACGGTGTTAGGAAAATAGAATTGCTGCTCGCCGGCGAAGCTTTTCACCGCCGAGACGTCATCGCGATTCAAATCCGTAAAGATACTTTCGAACTTGGGTATGGTGGCGCGATAGCGCGCATCGTCCGCCATGTCCAGCGTGTCGCGCCGGTGCCCGGGCCCTTCGCCAATCTTGACCTCCGCCGCTCCTAATTTGTGAAACACCTCAACGGCCGCGGCGATCACGCTGGCATTGGTGTTTATGGGAACTGCCAGGTCGAACTCCACCAGGTTGGGCTTCAGCAGGATTCGCTTGCCACGCACGTCCAGGCCGCATTGCCGGATGCCTTCGAGCATGCGGCTGGCCAGGTCATCGGAATACGATTGCGCCCGGATGATGGCGACAGCCGATTGCCCCGCTGGCCCGTCGCCCAACTTCGGCACCGGCGCCGGTTTCTGCAGCTTGATACTGCCGTAAGCTCCCACGGCAGCCGCACCGCTGAGCAAAGCGAATTTCCTGCGGGTCATGCCCGTCCTCCCGCGCGGAACAATTTGTAGTTTCCTTCCGGATGGCCCAGCGCTTCGAGCGAAGCCAGCATCACGTCGTGCGACGCCCACGGGCTTTCAGCCGCGGCCGGCAGGTCCCTGCCATGACAGCGCAGCGCGATCTGCAGCCAGGCCCGGCCCAACGAGGATTTGGTTTCGGCGCGAACGTTCTCTGCCAGGTTGAGTGCCGGGTTCACTGCCGGGTCCGTGACACCGTCCAGCCCCAACAGTGCCAGCGCCGTGGTCTCCGGATAGGATGGCAGATCGACATACAGCATGTTCGGAGTTCCGTAATTCCAACCGCCATCGGTGCAGCGGCGGCTCAAGACCAGTTGCTCGCCATCCCGGATGCGATGCTCTACTTCAGACGTGCGATAGCGGCTGGCGACTTTTTTCAGCGCCACCAGGGTATGCGCCGTCGGCTCAATCCAGGTGGCATTGCCTTCGCGCCAGGGCCAGCCTTCATGCGAGACGTCCAGGTTGGCCTTAATCAGATGCAGGAACGATCCCACGCGGGTATAGACGTTGTGCTCGGCACCCACCACGCGCAGCAGCCAATCCACCGACGCGCGCACGCTGGCGTCGTCGATGCCGCGGACGCTGGCCAAAGTCACGGCGTGCGCCGTCACCCAGGTTCCGTCCTTTACTTCGCCGCCCGGCCGGTAGCTTCCATCCGCGAGTTGCCAGGACCGCACCAGTTTCCAAGCGCGATCAAGAGCTGGGTCCGATCCAGACCCGTGCAGTGCCAGCATCGCGTAGGTGGTGGGCTCAAGCCACGACCCCTTGCCGGGAAAGTAGCTCCAACCACCGTCCCGGTTCTGGCTCGCGCGCAGAAACTCCAGACGTGATTCAAGATACACTCCGCCCACGGCTGGAATATCGTCGGATCAGGACAAAGTCTTTAGAAAGCGCGCCGTTACGATTCAGATAGCTTTCGTTTCAGGTAGATGGCACCGGGGGTCGGCGTGCTTGCATAAGCCTCTACCCGCTCAAATCCAGCGCGCCCGTACAAGCCCAGAGCCTCCGTCATACTCGGGAGTGTGTCGGCGTAAAGGCTCTCATACCCGATCCCGGCGGCCCGCTCCATCACGGCGCCCAGCAGAAGCCGGCCCAATCCATGCCCGCGATATTTTGGCCGGAGGTACAGACGCTTCACTTCGCCGGCAGTGGAATCCAGACGCCTGAGGGCGATGGTCCCAGCGGGCTCATTCTGCAAGCTTGCCAGCAGCAGCAACCCGCCGGCCGCCCCGTAAACACCGGGCAAGCCCTGCAATTCCTCGCCAAACCCTTGGAAATCCATCGGCAGGCCAATGGATTGCCAATATTCCAGCCAGAGCTCCCGCACCAGCGCGATATCGGAGCCGGTGCTTGCCACCGCGATCCTAAATTCCGGATTCTGCATTCCCCTTAGTTTCGGCCCTCGGCAAATGATACCTCAGTACTAGAGCAAAACCCTCCCTGGTACAGTTCCTCGAGTAGTCCTAGCGGCTCAACAAAATCGGTACATTCGGGCCTTTGACCGAGCAGGCCCGGCTGCGAGAATCATCACGTGCTGAGGAGGAAAAGCTGATGACAAAGATCATAAACGCCAGCCTGAGATTGCAGATCTGGAAAGATAACCATGGGCAGGATTTGATGGAATACGCGCTCATGGCCGGATTCCTGGGTGCCGCGTCCGGCTTCACCCTGCCCGCCGTGGCAGGCGATATTGCCACCGTATTTTCAAAAGTGATTGCCATGCTGGGCGGTGGCGGTCCCGAGACAGCTCCG
>DATHNM010000174.1:0-3558 GCA_035486095.1 Bryobacteraceae bacterium | reverse complement strand
CGATTGCTGCCAGGAAACACGACGACGCCAAACTTCATCGGGATGTCTCCATTGTAACAGACAGCGGCGCGTTGTTCGATCGTTTCCTACTCGCCCATTACGGGCTCATAGGCTTCGTCCGGCTTCGGCCGCAGGTTGGGATTGCGCATCAAAATTCGCGCGCAGGTGTTCCAGCGCAGAATCGCATCGTCGTTGCCGGAAGGCCGCAGTTCGATCGCCTTGTCATAACAATGCATGGCCTGTATGAAGGCATCGAACGCGGTGAAGGACGCGGTGGGCGCGGCCTTGCGCAACTGCGCGTGTCCAGACCGTTCCCAGATAATGCCGGCGTAGTAGCGCTGGTCATATTCGTTCCTCAGACGCGGCAGTAATTCGCGGGCCGTAGCCATGGCGGTGCCGTAGCCAAACTGATCGGTCCGCGCCAGTAGCAATGTGATCAACGCGCGCTGGTTCTCTGGCTCCGCCTCCAGCACGTCCAGGCAAATGCTTTCGGCAAGAGAAGGCTCATTGAGAAGCCGGTAGCGGGCCGCCTTCTCCAAGGCTTCCGAAACGCCTGCGCTCGATATCGGCTTCAGCTGGAATTGCATCGTCTGAAAGTGTATCGCAAGGCGTGCGACCGTGGTGGGGCCTCCGGCGGGAGAGATCAGTTCGTGCCCGGCCCGATTACAAGGTCCAGGCTGGCTGTTTCGGCGAACGCGCGGAAGTCGCGGTCACGCGTCAGGAGAGGAATCCCGCGATCGAGGCAACACTGGGCAATCAGCGCATCGCCGAGACGCGCTTTACGACGCTTCGCCAACACCTTGGCGCGCAGCAGGCCGGCCCGTTCCCAATAGCCGTTTTTGAACTCAATGAGCGGTACGTCTAAGAGTGTTTCGGCGACGGCCGATGGAAGCTGGGGATCGCTCAACAGCTCACTGAGCACAGGGGGCGCCATCAGCACCTGACGATCCTCCAGCGCCTTATCGAGCAACTGTACGTCTTCGCCGCCTTCTCCCTGGAGGAAAGCAATCCAGGTGCTCGTGTCAGCCGCGATCACCGGTCGGCTTTGAGCTCCTCTAACGTGAGCGAGAACTTCACTTTGCCCCGCAGCCCGCGTAACCGATCGTAGGTTTCCGTAGCGGCAACCAATTGCAAACCGGTACGAACGGTTTGGGTGATGCCCGAACCCGTGGCTTCCTGGGCTTTTTCTAAAAGCTTTTCTGGAATCTCAATGGTGATCTTTCGAGCAGGTCCTGGTCCCATGACAGCTTTACTATACCATATCCGATACCAGTATCAAGCATGGTCTTGCCGGGAGGCTACTTCGCCCCGAACGCCCGGAACAGCTTACCCAGCGGGTCAAAGAAACGGTCGACCACCCGTTCCTTCAATGGAATGATGGCGTTATCGGTAATGGTGATGTTTTCCGGACACACCTTGGTGCAGCACTTCGTAATGTTGCAGTACCCGATACCGTGCTGCTTGCGCAGGTCTGGCACGCGATCCTCGGTATCAATCGGGTTCATTTCCAGTTGCGCGGCATAAATCAGGAAGCGGGGCCCAATAAATTCGTCGAACAGCTGATGATCGCGCAGCACATGGCAAACGTCCTGGCACAGGAAGCACTCAATGCACTTGCGAAACTCCTGCGGACGATCGACGTCGGCTTGATCCATGCGCCAGCTTCCATCGGCTGCGTCCGGCTTGCGCGGCTTCAACTTCTTGATGCCCATCTTGACGCGGTAATTCCAGGAGACGTCGGTGACCAGATCCTTGATCAGAGGAAAGGTCTTCATGGGCTGAATGGTCACCGGCTGGTCCAGCGGCAGTGTATTCAGGCGCGTCATGCACATCAATTTCGGCATGCCATTAATCTCCGCTGAACACGAACCGCATTTGCCCGCCTTGCAATTCCAGCGAACCGCCAGATCGTTGGCGTGCTCCGCCTGGATATGATGCACGGCGTCCAGCACCACCATGCCTTCGGAGATTTCAGTGCTGTAGTCGCGGAACTGGCCGCCCGCTTTGTCGCCGCGCCAGATTCTGAAGGTCGCTGTACTCATTTCCTCTCGTCTTCCTTACTTCATTTCCTCGATGATCTGCTTCTGCTCTTCGGTCATGGGCGGCAGCGTCTCGCGATCGATCTTCATGGCCCCGTCCGTTCCCTTGCTGATCACGAAATTAAACGCCCCATAGGCCGGATCCTTCTCCGGATAGTCGTCGCGGAAGTGCGCCCCGCGGCTCTCCTTACGCTGCAGGGCCGCCAGCGCGATAGCTTCGGACACGGTAAGCAGATTCGTCAGATCAAGCGCCGTATGCCAGCCAGGATTGTATTCGCGATTGCCGCTGATGCCCACTTTGCCGGCGCGCTCCTTGAGCTTCGCAATCCCATCCAGCGCCCGCTCCATTTCGTCCTCGCGCCGGACGATGCCCACCAGATCCTGCATCAAGTCCTGCAGGTCGTGCTGCACCTGATAGGGGCTTTCGCCTTGCCGCTCGAAGGCAGCCAGAGACTGGCGCGCCACTTCATCCACCTGGGCATTGTCGATGGCGCCCGCGCCATGGTCCTTGGCGTACTTCGCCGCGTACTCGCCCGCTCGCTTGCCGAATACCACCAGATCGGACAGCGAATTTCCGCCCAATCGATTCGCGCCATGTAAGCCCGCGCCGCATTCTCCGGCGGCGAACAGCCCCGCCACGTCCGACATCTGCGTATCCGCATCCACGCGCACGCCGCCCATCATATAGTGCGTCGTGGGCCCGATCTCCATCGGGTCTTTCGTAATATCGATATCGCCCAGCTGTTTGAACTGGTGATACATGCTGGGCAGCTTCTTCTTAATGTGCTCGGCTGCGTTAGGCAGCTTCTCTTTGATCCAGGCGATATCCAGAAAGATGCCGCCGTGCGGACTGCCGCGCCCTTCCTTCACTTCACGCACGATACAACGCGCCACGTGATCGCGCGTCAGCAATTCAGGGGGCCGGCGTGCGCTCTTGTCGCCCTGCGTATAGCGCCAGCCTTCTTCCGGATTGTCCGCCGTGGAGCTCTTGTAGTTGGCGGGGATGTCGTCGAACATGAAACGCTTGCCCTGGTTATTCAGCAGCACACCGCCTTCGCCGCGCACGCCTTCCGTTACCAGGATGCCGCGCACGCTGGGCGGCCACACCATGCCCGTGGGATGGAACTGCACGAACTCCATGCCGAGCAGCGTGGCTCCGGCGTGATACGCCAGCGAATGGCCGTCGCCGGTGTATTCCCAGCTGTTACTGGTAATCTTGTACGCGCGGCCGATTCCGCCCGTGGCCAGCACCACGGCTTTCGCGTGGAAAATGAGAAAACGTCCGCGCTCCCGGTCATAGGCGAGGGCGCCAACGCAGCGGTCGCCATCCTTGAGCAGAGTGAGGATGGTGGTTTCCATGTGGAAGTGGATGCCCTGATGAATGCCGTGATCCTGAAGAGTGCGGATCATTTCGAGGCCGGTGCGGTCGCCGACGTGGGCCAGCCGCGGGTAGCGGTGCCCACCGAAGTTACGCTGCAAGATGCGGCCGTCGGGCGTGCGGTCGAACACCGCGCCCCAG
>DATHNM010000173.1:0-2038 GCA_035486095.1 Bryobacteraceae bacterium | reverse complement strand
GATCTGGGCACAGCCAATTCCCTTGTCTATGTGCGGGATCGTGGAATAGTCCTGCGCGAACCTTCTGTGGTAGCCATTCAGGCTGGTACAACGAACGTACTGGCCGTAGGTGACGAAGCAAAACGGATGCTGGGCCGTACGCCCGGCAACATCGTGGCCATCCGCCCGATGAAAGACGGCGTGATAGCCGACTTCGAGATCACCGAGGCAATGCTGCGCCACTTCATCCAAAAGGTTCATCACCGTAAACTGATCGCGCCACGCGTTGTCGTGGCCGTGCCTTCGGGCATTACGGAAGTGGAGAAACGGGCGGTCAAAGATTCCGCCACCCACGCCGGCGCGCGCGAGGTGTATTTGATCGAGCAGCCGATGGCTTCGGCCATTGGCGTCGGCCTGCCGGTGCATGAACCGGCGGGTAACATGATCGTGGACATTGGCGGCGGGACTTGTGAAATTGCAATCATCTCCCTCGCCGGAATCGTCTTCAGCCGCAGCCTGAGGGTGGGCGGGGACGAACTGGATGCCACCATCATCGCGCATATGAAGCGTGCCTACAACATGATGATAGGTGAACGTACCGCAGAAGAAATCAAGATACGCATCGGCTCCGCATTTCCGCTGGAACAGGAATTAACCATGGACGTCAAAGGTCGGGACCTTGGTTCCGGTCTTCCGAAGACCTTGACGATCCGTTCCGAGGAAGTCCGCGAAGCCTTGCAAGAACCGCTTTCGAGCATTCTCGAATCAATCCGTATAACTCTCGAACGTTGCCCCCCGGAACTCGCTGCCGATCTAGTGGATCGCGGCCTGGTGATGGCTGGCGGCGGCTCGTTGATACGCGGCATTGACCGGCTCGTGGCCGGCGAAACCGGCCTGCCTGTGCATCTCGCTGACGACCCGATGAGCGCCGTCGCCGAGGGCACCGGCCGCGTGTTGCAGGAAATCGAATTCCTGAAACGCGTGGCGACCAACGCCAAATACTGATTCTCTTCGGGGGAAATTCACCGCACGCCGGCCGCAAGCCGGTGCATGCGGATGTTTAAGCAAAAAAATTATCTCGCGCTAGGCGCGGTGGTGTTCGTGGCAGTATTGCTGTTAAGCCTGCCCACGCGCGCAACCTCCCGGCTTAAGCTCGCCGTGGGAAGCTGGTTTCTGCCCCTCTTTGGACTGGCGGGCGCCGGCCAGCAACTGCCCGCCGACCTTGCCGACAGCGTGCTTCCGCGCCGCGAACTGCTCAAGGAGATTGACGGCCTTCGGCGGGAAAACCAGCAACTCAAGGAGGAGCAGGTCCAGACTTCCGCCATCGCCCGCGAAAATGACCAGTTGCGGGGCTTGCTGGCCTGGCAGCGGGAGGCCCCGTGGAAATTGAAACCGGCCAATGTGGTGATGCGCGACCCGGCCAACTGGTGGCGCACCATCCAGATTGACCTGGGCAGCCGCGATGGAATCCAAACGAACCAGCCGGTGCTCACCCCCGAAGGGCTGGTTGGACGCGTTTCGGCCGTGAATTATGTCAGTTCGCAGGTGGTGCTGATCGGCGACCCGAATTGCCGCGTTTCCGCACTGGTCGAGAATGCCACGCATGACATGGGCGTGCTGAGCGCCGCCGGCCCGCTCGACTCATCGCTCGTGCAGCTCAGTTACCTCGCCAGCAGCGCCAATTTGAAACCCGGCCAGAACGTGCTGACCAGCGGACTGGGCGGGGTTTTTCCAAAGGGCATTCCCATTGGCAAAATTGTGGATGCGCAGTCCATCGAATACGGCCTGGCCACGGAAGCCAACGTGAAACTGAATGCCAATCTCGGCGCACTGGAACAGGTTTTTGTGTTGTTCAAATGACTTTCCTCAAGCCCATTTTGATTTTGAGCTTTGCGTTTCTCGCCGTATTCGGCGAGGCGACGCTCTGCGCGCCGCGTCAATGGCTTGGCGCGCAGATTGATTTACTGCCAGCGTTGATGATCTATGCCGCGTTGCGGGCCGATATTGTAACTGTCTCGCTGCTCGCCGTGCTGGGCGGGATGTGGTTCGATTCGTTTTC
>DATHNM010000172.1:0-20085 GCA_035486095.1 Bryobacteraceae bacterium | reverse complement strand
CCGCGTAACCGTCTTCACTTTTCCCGCCAGAATACTTCCCGCTGGTATCACGGCTTCGCCATTCACGGTTACCGGTGCAATCAACACAGCGCTTACCGCCGAGCCTGGAACGCTGGCGTAAGAACCAACCGCAGTGGTGAGCCGGACGTGGAGCTGCGTACCCTCCGGCAGCGGGCGAATAGTCAACGCGCCAAACGATAACAGCACACTTAGCAACGCCGCCATCATGCCAATGTTCTCCTCGGTATCGGGAACAAGTTTACTCTATGACCGTCCGCTCGCGCTCACTTAATTACGCGCTGGGTAAATTGGTTACGGACGAGTGACAGCCGGCCGTCCCACATGTCATCTAGCGCATAAACTGAACGGTGACGCGCAGTCCGATGGGAAGCGTATTGGCCGGCTGATTCAAATCGGCCGTCACTTCCAATATGTCGCGATCGGCTTTCTGAGCGGGATCGCCGGTTACCACCGACTTGCGGCCCATCACATTGGCAAGCTGAGTGACCACGCCCATGAAAGTCCGGTGCGAATATGCATCGGCGGAGACCAGCAGCTTCTGGCCAACGTGCACGTTGGCAATGTCGTTTTCGTCCACCTCGGCGCGCACGCGGCGGCCCGATACATCGGCCACAGTGAAGAGCGGGCGCGGCGAGATAAGCCCGAAGGACTCGCCCTCCCGCAAAAGCACGCGCAATACCGCACCGTCGATGGGCGCTCGAACCACGCATTTGCTCAACTTGTCCTGCGCCAGCTTGATTCCCGCCTCTGCCGCGCTCAGATCCGCATCGGCCCGGGCCAGTTCCTCGGGCAGAGGACCGGCATTAACCAGTTCTTCATTCCGCTGCGCCTGCTGGAACTGCGCTTCGGCGACATTCCTGTCGCGCTGCGCTTCTTCGAACGCCAGCCGGGAGATCTCCTGGGCCTCATAAAGCTTCGACATACGTCCCAGTTGCGCCGCCGCCTGATCCAGCACGGCTCGCGAGGCCACGGTTTTTTGAGTTGCGGCTTCGCGCTCTTCCGGCCGGCTGCCGCGCTGCAAACGCACGCGCGTTTCCTTCAAACTGTCGCGATTTGCCATGGCCACCTGAAGCCCGGACTGCAAATCGTCGCAAGCCAAATCTGCCAGGATGTCGCCCCGCTTCACCACTTGGCCTTCCTGAACATGAATGGTCCGGACCACGCCATCAATGGCTGCGCCCACGTTCACCACATCGGAGCGCGCCTCAATGCGGCCGGGTGATGCCAGGGCAATGGCCGGGGAATGTTGTGTTTCCAGCACCGGTGGTTGCGGACTGGCAACCTCGGTATGGGCCGAAGCGCCGGTGCGGGAAAGCATTGAATAACTAATCACAATCGCAATCAGCAGACCGAGCAGCACCACGGCGATCCGCGTCATTCCACTGGGGAGAATCACTTTCATCTATTTAATTCCTCCTGTCTTCCACAACCCGGCCGTCTTCCAGCCTTACGGTGCGGTCGGCGAAACTAGCCCAACGGGGATCGTGCGAAACGATGACCACGGTTTGTTTACTGTCGTGCGCCAGGCGGCGCAAAATCTCGCATATTTGCCGCCCGGAATGAGAATCCAGCGAAGCGGTGGGCTCATCCGCCAGCAAAATGTTCGGGTTCGAAATCAGCGCCCGCGCAATGGCCACGCGTTGTTTCTCGCCACCGCTCAAAGCGTCCGGCTTGAGATGGGTTTTGCCGTCCAATCCCAAACTGGCCAGCAGATCCAGCGCGTTCTTATGGCTGTCGCGGCGCCCCGCTCCAGCAATATCCGACTTGATGACCACGTTTTCAATCGCCGATAGCGAATGGAAAAGCCGGAAAGCCTGGAAGATGAAGCCGATCTCCCGCCTC
Source organism: Bryobacteraceae bacterium (assembly GCA_035486095.1). Classification (GTDB taxonomy): domain Bacteria; phylum Acidobacteriota; class Terriglobia; order Bryobacterales; family Bryobacteraceae; genus Palsa-89. Next base: position 18,222 of record DATHNM010000172.1, on the reverse strand, counting down.
CGCAGCGCCGATCTTTCTTCCCGCGTACACAAGCCGGTGTTCGCTCCTTGAACGAAAACCGATCCCGAATCGGGCGTCCTGAGACAACCCAGCAGAGACAGCAAAGTGGTCTTTCCACTCCCGGAGGGGCCCATCACCAGCGTCAGCGTCGAGGGGGCGAACTTCAACGATACCTCCGTCAGCGCAGGCATGCGATTGTTACCCGCGCCAAACCAGACGCTGGCATTTTCCACGGCCAGCGAATGTTCAGGCACGGAACACCTTGGCTGGCTCAACTGTAATGGCCGCTTTCACCGAAAGAACGGAAGCCAGCGCGCACATCGCCAGCGCGGGCACAAAAACGCCCAGCGGCAGCCACCAGGGCGTGGATATCCATGGAATGTGAGGCCGGGCGGCACGAATCAACGGGCTGGTAATCAACACTCCCAGGAGGTACCCGGCCAATCCGGATAGCATGGCCTGAGAAACAATCACACGCACAATGTACCCCGATGTGGCGCCCAAAGCCTTCAGGGTTGCGAACTCTTCGATGTGCTCCATTGTGGTGGAATAAATGGCTTGCGAAACAATGGTCAGACCTACGAAGAAGCCTAGCACCGCGGCCGCCAGAATCGCGCCGCCCGCGCCGGTTTGGGAGGTCCAGTAGAATTCGGCCCGGTGTGAAAATTCATCCCGCGTGGACACCTCCACGCCCTGCAGGCGAGCCTGCAGTTCGCGCTTCACCGCATCAATACCGAATCCGCGCTGAACCTGCACCAGAATAAACATGGTTTCGTCCGGGCGCAGCCCCAGATAGCGCGATGCATCGGTATAAGAGGTGAAAACGTAGGGGCTGCCGAGGAACGAGCTGAATCCTGACGTTCGTCCCACCACGCGGGCGCGCTGGTCGTTAATTTCAACGTCCAGTGGCAGGCGTCCGGGTATATCGAGAATTTCTGCGTTGCTGCTGTCCACCACCAGAGCCTCGGGTGTGTTTCCAAGCGCGTTGCCCGCGAATTGTGGAATGGGGAGCTGAGCGCCGCTATTGAGATCCGCCCCGATCAATGCTACCTGTTGCTGGCTGCCATCGATCTTCCGGAACTGCACCAGGCTGGTAACAATCCGGCTGGTGCTGCTGACGCCGGGAACCCCACGCGCGAGATCCGCGAAACGCCTTTCAATGGGTACCGCGAATTCGAAACACTGTACGCCGCGGCCCGTGATCCAGAGGTCGGCGCCGGTGGAATCGATGATCTTGGATGCCGCCCGCACGAATCCCAGCAGAATGCTGCCTTGAAAGATCATGAGGAACACCGCGCAGGTAATGCCCAGAACGGTGACCGCGAAGCGCATCCGATCGTGCGTGATGTTGTACCAGGCCAGTCGCATTGATTTACGCCGCGGTCTCCCAGGATCGGGTGCATAACTTCACGGGATTGGGAAATAGAAGACCGGTGCGCGCGCGATACTGCTGGTAGGCTTCGGCCAGTGGGCTGCGCGCGAACTTGCGTTCTTCTTCGGCCGCCGCTACTACATATATCACCAGCATCACCAGGATGGTGGGCCCAAGCCACATGCGGCCGGTGGCCACCCATCCCGCCACCCAGAAAATGAGATAAGCGCAATACAGAGGATGGCGGATTATTCTATAAGGGCCCTGCGCCACCAGGTGGGTGGGCAGGTCGGGAGAGAACGCGGCCGACAAGGGTTTGCCCGTGCTGGTTCTGATGGCCCACCAAAACAGTGCCACGGAGGATAAATACAGCACCGCTCCGCTGAGGCCTCGGACAGTGGAAATATCCGGCGTCGCGATGATGGCCGCCAGATGTATTATTCCAAACGCGATGCCACAGACCTTGATCACCCGCATTCCTGCCGTCAAACCGGCCGGTTGGATGAAGAATTTCTGCATCGCCCATCCGAAGCTGGCCAGGCACACCAGCAGGAGCGCTGCCAAGGTCCACTGCCATGTAGACGCCATCATGTTGCGACGTCTAGGGCTTCCGGACAAATCACCGGGATCTCTTTCAGGTGTGAACGGCAGGCTTCCATCCACCTGCCATAACGCGGGTTGGGACGTGAAGAATCGAATCGCAATACTTCCATATGGCAGCGATACTGCGCGTCATAAAAGGAGGGGAGTTCCGTGCCTCTGGCCTCCAGTTGTTGTCCGCCGATCCGTTTCAGGATGGCCGACGAACAGCGCCGCGTGCTGGCAGTGCCAATGCCCAACGCGCCGCCGCACAACTGCGCGAAGGCATAAGTGGTGGCGATCATTCGCAGTGCTTCGGTGGTGCAGCGCAATGCTTCCGAGATGACCCAACCACCCAACTCAACGTACGAACATCCTCGCTGGCGGGCGCGCCTAAGATCCGCTTCCACTGCCCTGCGCAACTCTCGTCCCCAGGTTTTCGATTGCGCCAGCGCGGAGCGGGAAATCGCCAAATCGTGGAAACCAGCCTCGCTTCCATGCGGCCGATACCGCATGCAGGCAGCAACGTGGCCGTTGGCATCCAGCGTTAACAGATGCCAGCTATGCCGATCGGCTGCCTGGACGTGGCGGCCATCGGCGTCCAGCTGTGACGCATGAACCGCCCCCTCATGCAGCGCGATTCTGCCTCTCAATTTCTGCGCTTCGGTCAGCCGCCGGCGATGTGTACAAGAATCAACCACCATATTCCTGAACCCGCCAGCATTGACGGAAGTGGGCGCCAACAGAAGATTCTTCCGTTGCACGCTGGAGTCATCCAATGAAAACAATCTCATGCAAACAAACCTCTGAAATGTTCTTTAGACGCTCACCGGGTAACACACCGAAGGAATAGCGGAAATGTGAGCAGTGGAACCCTGCCCGGCCGGGCTACGTTACGACAGCCGCGGAATCCGACTCCTTCAAGTGGTAATACCGCGAATGCGCTCTCACCGAACCGGGCCGGCGAGAGCCGAATCAAAACTTTAAGGGCGATAGTACCATTCATACTCAAGTCTTTGCAAGAAAAAAACCGCTCGCCACAAGATTTCTACTGTTCAAGTTTGATTTGGCGCCTTCTAATGATCGGCTGTTAGGTAGATGTTACTTGAATGTGACAGAAGGGGTTATAGTACTAGAACACCACGAGGAATGGTACTGAAAGAGGATAAATGTTGGATAACAAAAGAAAAACCGGACCCCAGCATTCCGGGATCCGGCTATTACAAACAACGGTCGAGAGTAAGGTGAGTTACTGAAATAACCTTTTTTAGGCCTCGCTCTTCCGGCGTTTCACTACCAACCCCATCAGGAGGCCAGCCAGGACAACCAGCCCGATCTCGCGGGGTTCAGGAACACTGGAAGCCGTCAACGTAAGCTGGCCGGCGTAGGTCGTCGTAAAGCTAGCGGAACTGGCAAGCTCTTCGGGCGTTTCACCAGCGATGTTTGCGCTGAAGTTACCTGTGAGAGTGCTGACGCCGCTGCCGTCGGTCGCCGTGCCCGAAACAAAGAGCAGAGCGCTGGTGCCGTTCCCCACCGCTGTCAAGATGATCGGCGAAGGGCCGAAAGGCGTCGCGGGGGAACAGGACTGGCCGGTGGATAATCCGGAGCAGTCGGTGTTGCTGCTGCCCGGACCAAACGAATCCAGTGTGATACTCAAGCTGGGTTCATTGGGGAAAGTGATGGTGGTGGGTAGCGTGGCCGGTGTAATTTCGACTCCGCCTCCAATATCGATGGGATCACCAACCGACAACGATCCGCCCGAAAAGGTGACAGTCGTTCCAGATCCCACTTCCGTGGAACTGCCGGCGGTATCGTTTTCGGTGAACGTGATGCCGGTGGGGGTTACGGTTACGGTCCCGTTACCGCCGGTGTTCAACGTACCGACAACGGTTGCAAAAGACGGCATGGCCGTCAGGAAAATGAGGCCTAAACCAGACCCCATCAAACTCAAGCGCGCGAGATATTTCATTGGCTCCTCCTGGCAGAGCAGTTAACTGACACATTGGTTCCCCTACGCGGCAATCCTCGTAGGAGCTATCGATTCGCTTCCGCTTTCGACTAAGAAAGTCCCAGCCAAGCCCCGAAGAACGACTCATCGTCGCGCTTCGATTCATCGCTCTGCCAGAATGATAGCCTGGAAAGGTAGGTACATGAAGTGACAGCGCAACGTAACGTGTACCAGTGGTCACGAAAAACGATCCGAATGAAACATATAGGTAGCCAAGCGGTCTAACTCCCAGTATGAAATGGTGTGTGTGCGCATCTGTGGTGCTCTGCTTGCAAGTGGCTTGCAGCAAATCACCACAATCATACGTCGAGCGAGGGAACCGGTCAATGGCGGCCGGGAAATACGCGGACGCAGAACTTCTCTATCGGCAGAGCATCATTAAGGACCCAAAGTTCGCCGAAGGCTATTACCGGCTGGGTCTGGTCGAATACAAACTCCGGCATGGATCTGAAGCGCTGCAGGATTTTCAGCGCGCCGTGGATTTCGACCCCGGCAATGACGCATATGGCGTCCAACTGGCCGACATTTCGGTGGAAGCCTACCAGGCCATGCCGACCAGCAAGAATTTGTATGAACAAGCGGTGCAGGAGGCCGGTGTCCTTCTAAAAAAGGACCCGAACTCGTTCGATGGCCACCGGTTGCAGGGCGACGTCTTGGTGTTTGACCGCAAATACGAGGACGCGCTGGCGGAGTTTCGAAAGGCCAATGCCGTCCAGCCGAACGATCCCAATGTAGTTCTGGCGATGGCGCAAGTCTTATTCGCCCAAAATCACGGTCCGGAAGGTGAGCAGCTGGTGCAGCGCTTCCTTACCGTGCGGAAAGACTTCGCGCCGGTTTATGACTTGCTGGAGACGCACTACGTCCAGACCAACCGGATAGCAGACGCCCAACATCTGGTTCAGGCGGAAATCGCGGCGATCCCTAAGGACGCCCGCCCCCGGCTCCGGTTGGCGAGTCTATATAGGACTTCCGGAAATTTTCAGGAGATGTCCAAAGAGCTGCAGACCATCGTCAGTGATCGCGCCGACTTTCCCGCCGGACCGGCAATGGTGGGGGACTTCTACGCTGGGACCCGCGAATGGGACAAGGCGCTGGCGCAATACCGGGCGGGACTTCCAAACGCTTCTGAGTCTGATAAGCCTCTCTATCACAAGAGAATTGAACGCGCGCTCGAGGCGCTTGATAAGCGTCAGGAAGCACTGGGTGAGCTGGAACAAATCCTGAAGGCCAATCCGAAAGATCCGGATGCTCGTTTGGATCGCGCCATTTTGCTGCGCAAGAGCCAGGATGTAAAAGAACAGGATTTAGCAACCGACGAGCTCAAAAAGCTGGCCGTGGAATATCCAGCTAACCAAGTCGTGCATTACAACCTGGGGCTGGCCTACCTCACCAAGGGAAATGCGGCCGCCTGGCAGGAACTGAAGAAGAGTGCCGATCTGCGGAAAGACTATTTAGCTCCGCGGCTGGTGTTAGCGGACATCGCGCAGACGGAGCGGAATTACCAGGGAGCCCTGCAATGGTCTGGGGAAGCGCTGGCGCTGGACCCGAACAACTTTGGCGCCAGACTGCTGAGGGCGGGCGCGCTGGTGGGCACCAAGGCCTACCGGCAAGCCGGAATAGAGTTGGATGCGCTGTCGCACCTGCAGCCCGATTCCAAGGAAGTAGTACTGCAGCTGGCAGCGCTGGCTGCGGCACAGAAGGATTATGCCAAGGCGGAAGCGCTGTACCGGCGCTTCTATCAGCCCGGTTCCCCGGACCTGCGCCCGCTTCAGGGGCTGCTTCAGCTCTATTCGCTGCAGCATCATCCCGAAAAAGCGCAGGCTTTGTTGGAGCAGGATCTGAAGCGAGAGCCCGATTCGCGGCCGGTCCGCCTATTGCTGGCGTCGGTTGCCACCAACCAGCGTAAGTTTGATCTGGCTTCCGAGCAATACCGCTGGCTTCAATCCAAGGATCCGAAGTCTGTGGAAACCTATTCCGCGCTCGGCGATATGTACCAGCTGCAGGGCGCAACCCAAAACGCTCTGGCAAGTTATGAAAAGGCTCGCGACCTGGCGCCCAAGGATCCCAATATATTGAACCGGCTGGCGATCCTGGAAAGCAATAGTGGAATGGCGCAGCAGGCCATTGCGACTCTCAACCAGCAGCTGGCGCTGGATCCGAACAACGCCGCCGCCATGAATAATCTGGCGTTCAACCTGGCTGAAACCGGCAAGGATCTCGATCGGGCTTTGGCATTGGCGCAAGGAGTGGCTCGAAAGTTCCCCAATGACCCGGGCGTTATCGACACGCTGGGGTGGGTGTACGCCAAGCGTGGCCTGAATCAGAGCGCTCTTCAAGTGCTGCGGGGGCTGGTAAAAAATCATCCGAAAGAACCCGCGTTCCGCTATCACCTGGCAGTAGTTCTGATGCAGGACAAACAGGCGAGCGATGCGAAACGCGAATTTCTCACCGCGCTGGCGCAGCATCCGCCGCAGGAATTGTCCAACAAGATTCAAGAGAATCTCGCGCAGATCCGCTAGCGGCATCACGAATTTTTTTGTTTGGTGGCCCGTTTTCTGAAACAGAGGCGTTCCTTCTGCATCAAACTGGGGAGTCAACACCTCCTTGATGGAAGCCGGGTCTACACATGGTGGAAGGGGTTGTGGCCCTGCTGCCGTCCGGCTTCCACTTCTTTTTTCAAACTCAGATTGCTGACGGTTCGGGCCCCAAAATCTCTTATGGAGTCGCGGTCCTGGCGCACTGCGATAAAATCTGGTCGTGATCAAATTATCTATTGCGAGTCTTTGCGTCGCCGCTGTCCTGTTGGCGTCCGACGGGCCTTGGCAATGGTCCGGCGCTTCCGGCGGCCAAGCCGTCACGCTTCTGCTGCTGGGAGATGTGAGCGTGGAACAGCGCGCGGACCCGGCCGGCGCAATGCTCCACGTTCGCGAAACACTGAGCCGCGCAGACCTGGTCTATGGCAACCTGGAGGGCCTGCTGGTGAAATCGGAAGGGCCCGACAAAGACATTCCCGACAAAAGCGGCTGGCAGCATATCGGGCCGCAGGCCGTTCAAGCGCTGAAGGCGGGAAACATCCACGTGGTGGGTGTGGCGAATAACGTGGCTTACGGGCCTGCGAACATTATGCAGAGTCTGGCGGTGCTGGACGCCAACGGAATTCAGCATACCGGCGCCGGCGCCAATCTGGAAGAGGCGCACAAGCCGGCCATCGTGGAACGCAAAGGCGTGCGCATCGGGTTCCTGCAGTACACGGCCAAGTGGTATCGCGAAGATCAGCAGATTGCCACGGCCACTTCACCGGGCGTGGCGCGTGTGATGTCACACGACGGGATGACGGTTGACGCTGCCGATCTGGAACGTGTGCGCGAAGACATCCGGCGCCTGCGTCCGCTGGTGGACATCGTGGTTGTGTCCAGCCACAATCGCGACGGGATGGGCCGCGTTCTGGTCTCGGCGGCGCCTGAAAATAGAGAGCCGTCCGATCCCGCGTCGCTGGTCGCGCCTATCCCGCTGGGCGCGCGATTCTCGGAAGCAGAACCGTACCAGAAGCAGTTGGCGCACGCCGCCATTGATGCGGGGGCGGACATCGTGTACGGGCATGGATCGCATGTGTTGCAAGGCGTGGAAGTATATAAAGGAAGACCGGTGCTGTATTGCCTGGGGAATTTCGCCACCGATTGGATCCGGATGCGGCCCAACAAAGAGGGCATGGTGGCGCGTGTGGTGGTGCAGGGAAAGAAAGTCTTGCGAGTATCGCTGGTGCCAGTGACGCGCGACTCGGATAACAATGTGCAGATGCTGGATCCCTCGGCGGGCGAAGGCGCCCGGCTACTGCAGAAGGTGAAGGATCTTTCGGCCGGCACGCCATTGCGGATTGAACGGCAAGAGGTAGTGCTGATAAACGGGGACTAATGTTGGGGCGGTCCCGGGAGACCGCCCGCGAAGTGGCTTAGCTTAGAAGCCCATGCCCCCGCCGCCCTGTCCCATTGAACCCATGGGCTGGGCTGAATCGCGATCGGGGATTTCGCTGATCATCGCTTCGGTGGTCAGCATCAAAGACGCGATGGAGGCCGCATTCTGCAGGGCAGTGCGGGTCACCTTGGTTGGATCGATCACGCCGGCGGCAATCAGATCCTCATATTTGTCGCTCGCGGCGTTATAACCGAAATGCGGGTTATCGTTTTCGCGGACCTTCTCCACCACCACCGCGCCTTCCAGGCCGGAATTGAGCACGATCTGACGCAGGGGCTCCTCGCAGGCGCGCGCGATGATGTTCAGCCCAATTTGCTCGTCACCTTCCAGCTTGTGATCCCGCAGAGATTTTGCGGCGCGCAGCAGCGCCACTCCGCCGCCCGCCACGATGCCTTCGTCCACGGCAGCGCGGGTAGCGTGCATCGCGTCTTCCACGCGTGCCTTCTTCTCCTTCATTTCGGTCTCGGTAGCGGCGCCAACCTTGATGATGGCCACTCCGCCGGCCAGCTTCGCCAGACGCTCCTGCAGTTTCTCGCGATCGTAATCCGAAGTGGTCTCTTCAATCTGTGTGCGCAGCTGCTTGATGCGGCCCTGAATGGCTTTAGACTCGCCGGCTCCGTCGATAATCGTGGTGATTTCCTTGTCCACGGTGACGCGCTTGGCCCGGCCCAGCTCTTCCAGCTTCACGCTCTCCAGCTTTACGCCGGTTTCTTCCGCCAGCGAAGTGCCCGCGGTGAGGATGGCGATATCTTCGAGCAACGACTTGCGGCGATCGCCAAAACCCGGAGCCTTGACGGCGCACACGGCCAGCGTGCCGCGCAGTTTGTTCACCACCAGGGTTGCCAAAGCTTCGCCTTCCACTTCTTCGGCGACGATCAAAAGCGGATGGCCCGAACGCGCGATCTGTTCCAGCAACGGCAGAATGTCCTTCATGCTGCCGATCTTTTTCTCGTGGATCAGAATGTAGGGATCGTCCAGCACCACTTCCATGCGTTCAGAGTCGGTGACGAAATAGGGGGACAGATAACCGCGGTCAAACTGCATGCCTTCCACGGTGACCAGCTCGGTCACCATGGTCTTCGATTCTTCCACGGTGATGACGCCGTCCTTGCCCACCTTTTTCATGGCGTCGGCGATAATGTTGCCGATGGTTTCATCGCTGTTGGCCGAGATACTGCCAACCTGGGCAATCATCTCGCCGGAAACGGGCTTCGACATCTTCTGCACCGCGTCCACCGCAATTTTGACGGCCTGGTCGATACCGCGCTTCATGGCCATGGGGTTCACGCCGGAAGTGACGGCTTTTACGCCCTCCCGATAGATGATCTGTGCCAGAACGGTGGCCGTGGTGGTGCCGTCGCCGGCCACATCGGAAGTTTTCGAAGCCACTTCGCGCACCATTTGCGCGCCCATGTTCTCCAGCGGATCCTGCAGTTCAATTTCCTTGGCCACCGTCACTCCGTCCTTGGTGATGGTGGGGCCGCCGAACTTTTTCTCCAGAACCACGTTCCGGCCCTTGGGGCCTAGGGTGACCTTCACTGCGTCGGCCAGTTGATTCACTCCGCGCAGAATAGCCTGCCGCGAATGGTCCGCATAGATAATTTGTTTGGCCATTTTGTTAGCTCGCTTTCTTTGCAGCCACGGGCTGCTGGTCCAGTACAGCGAGGATTTCATCCTCGCGCATGATCATGTACTCGGTTCCTTCAATGGTGATGTCGTTGCCGGAGTATTTTCCGAACAGTATGCGGTCTCCCACTCGCAGGTCCAGCGCCACCAGGCTGCCATCTTCCAGGCGCTTGCCCTTTCCGATGGCCATCACTTCACCCTCTTGGGGTTTTTCTTTAGCCGAATCGGGAATGTACAGGCCGCCTCGCAGGGCGTCGCCTTTTTCTTCGACTCGCTTGATTACAACGCGGTCATACAACGGACGAATTTTCATAGGTTCAGGCCTCCCGGCCCTGATTGCTGAAGAGAAGTAACGCGCTGCAGCGGCGCGATTCTGGCGGCGCGAACAATAAATCTGTCAGGCGCCGCACCGACAAAATAAAATGGATAGCAAGTGATGAGGGTCAGGATTTCATCCTGGCCCACGCGGGATCTTGGGGCCGGTGTCCCGGCATTCAATACCGAGATATCGTCCGCACTCACCACGCGGGTAGACACCACGCGATAACGATACTCGCCCCGGAGTGTAGTGACCACAATGACATCGTTCTCCTTGATATTTCTCAGCGGCCGGAAAAACGTATCGCGATGGCCGCTTAATGCCACATTGCCGGGCTGTCCAGGCAGCGGCGTGCCAGGAAGGTGGCCCACGGCGCGCCGCAGCGTCCTGGCATCCACGCCTTCGCTCAGGATGGCCGAGAGCCCCAGGCGCGGAATTTCCAAACGGCCGATCAAGCCTCGCGGAGCCACGGCCGGGAAACTCGCCTGAGAAGTTTCCAACAGACGCTGGAGATTGCGGTTCTCACGGTGCTGGAAAATCCAAGTGTCGGCGGCACTGAAACCGCAGTACCCCAGCAGCACGATCGCGCCTGCGAACAAAGTGTGTTGAACCCAGCGTAAAGTTCCCCGCATTCAAACCGCCTGAATCTGGCGATATTCCGGTTCCCACATCGAGTCGCCAATTTGCTGGACGATGTCGGTAAACTTCACGCGCGCCAAACCGTCCTCGACGGCTGCTTCGGCCACCGCCACCGCGACGGTCAAAGACACGATTCGCAGGTCGTCCACATGCGGGAGCAGCGAGGCGCCGGGCAGCCGCACGGCCACCAGGCTTGAGACCGCATTGGCCGCGGCGGCAAACATGTTGTCGCTGATGCGCTTGGCCCGGGAAACGATGGCACCCAGACATAGGCCGGGATACAACATGGCGTTGTTCACCTGGCCGATGACATAAGTCACCCCGCGATAAGTTACCGGCTGAAACGGGCTGCCGGTGGCAATGAGGGCGCGGCCTTCGGTCCAGGCGATCAGATCGGCGGGCGTAGCTTCCGCCATGGGCGCTGGGTTGGAAAGCGGAAAGATGATGGGCCTCTCGCAATGCTTGGCCATGTCCCGGACAATGGCTTCGGTGAAAGCGCCGGCCGACGTTGAGACGCCGATCAGCATGGTGGGCCGCACCTGGCGCACCACTTCAGCCAAATCGATGGTCCCGTCCGCTGCATTGCGCTTCCAGCGCTTCACGTCGGCTATCGGGCGGGCATAGGGCGCCTGATAGTCGCGCAACTGCTCTCCCATGTCGTCGGTAAGCAGGCCGCCTGAATCCACCAGCCAGAAACGCGCCGTTGCCTCCTCGCGCGACAAGCCCTCACGCACCATCGCATCGCGGATCTGATCCGCAATGCCCAAGCCGGCGGTTCCCCCGCCCAGGATCACGACGCGCTGGTTCCGCATGGGCGATCCGCAAACGCGCACCGCCGAAACCACAGCCGCCAACGTGATGGCGCCCGTGCCCTGCATGTCGTCGTTGAAGGTGCTGATCCGATTGCGGTATTTTTCCAGAATGCGCCGTCCGTTGCCGGGCGCGAAGTCTTCCCACTGCAGCAACGCCTTGGGGAAAAGTTTGGTCACTGTCTCCACGTAGGCATCGATGAAAGCGTCGTAGCGCTCCCCACGAACCCGGCCGTGCCGGTTTCCGATATACATCGGATCCTTCAGCAGGCTTTCGCGATTGGTGCCCACGTCCAGCATGACCGGAATCACGCGGGTGGGGTCTATGCCGCCCGCCGCCGTATAGATGGCCAGCTTGCCTATGGAAATTTCGATGCCGCCCACGCCCCAATCGCCCAGCCCCAGAATCTGCTCGGCGTCGGTGGCCAGAATCAGATCGATATTGTCGGGCCCGGCGCCCAGGTTCGCAAATGCCGCCTCAATGCCCTCCAGGTGGTCGATGGAAAGATACACGCCTCGCGGACGACGGCACTCATGGTGATACTGCTGCATCGCCATGCCCACGGTGAGATCGTTGACAATTGGGATCATCTCGCGCAGGTGTCCCGATAACAAGCGATAGAACAGCACCTCATTGCGGTCATGCAACGCAGTCAGGTAGATGTTCTTATTCAGTGCATCCGACAGGCGCTGGTATTGTGCATAAGCGGCTTTCACCTGTGCGTCCAGGGTGCTGATCACCGGTGGAAGCAGGCCATTCAAGCCCAATTCCTCCCGCTCCTCCGCGGTGAAAGCGGTGCCTTTATTCAGCAATGGTGTAGTGAGAACTTGGATGCCCCGCGCCTTGGTCTTATAGCAATCCTCTGCCTCTGGACGATAACCACGCATTCGCACCTCCAATATCGGGGTGATCCTTGGTCGCATGTTGTGTTAAATACCCCTCTGTGCTCGCATTCTCTAGCACGCCCCGGCCCATTCTGAAAACTGGCACGCCGGGGAGGCAGACTCCTGTTGGACTTACAGTACCCGCGCGCGGGCAAACTTCAGGGTGAAAGCCATGCCTAAAGCGAGCAATCCCAACAACCCGATCAACGGCATCGGACTGGCGGTGTTCGGCAACTTCTGCGCCGGTGCGTCATTGGTTGCGACCAGGACTTCGGCCGGAGGCGCAGTCACTACCTGGGCGATTTCAAGATCCTCACCGGTCGGTTGCACGGCCAGAACCGGCGCCTGCTTCAATGCCACCACTACCGGCTCTTCGGGAGACGTCACCGGCGCGGCGACTTCGACGGGAACCTCAACGGGAGTGTAGAGTACCGGCGAATGGGTCACCTTGGCGAGCTCAAGCGCTTTGGCCTTGGGATACACAAACTCGTCGCCGAAGTTCTTGCCGGGATAGAACCATGCACGCAGCACATCGGGCTGGCCGGGCGGGGTCTCCCTAAAAGTGAGCACTGTCTTGCTGGTTGCCTTGAGACGATAGTTCGGTACTGCAAGGATGGTCGCATAGACCACTGTCTCTTCCTTATTAAAGATCTGGACGATGTGGCGGTCCGACTTGGAGTCCAGGACCTTAAACACATAGGTGCCGGGCGGCAGAACGGCCCATCCCTGCATATGCACACCGGGGGTTTCCACCGGCTGGCTAAAAGTGATTACTGTCTTTCTGTTCCAGTCGTCTGCCTTGACATTGGGAGCGAACGCTGTAGCGATGATCGCCGCACAAAGTACGGTCGGTGCTGCTTTTGAGAAATTCAATTGGCTGTCCTTCTTCAGATTCAGAATTTGTGAGCGGATCTCACGAACAGGAGGAAAGCACGCTGGCACCCGTTGGCGAATACCCAGGTTTCCGGTGCCAATCACGGGTTGCGAGCCAGAAAGGAACGTGTGTCGGCCCCCGGTGACTGACCGCATTATGTCAGATGACCAAATAGCGTCGGATTTACCAGTGGAGGTGTAAGTCCCGTGCGTTCAGCACGGGATGAGCAGGTCTTCGGCGGGCGGAGGGTTTGAGTTTTTCATGGTACGGAACTCGTAGCGTTCAAAGGTGGCTGCGAAACAGGCGGCGCCCAGACGCAGCACCCGGCCAATCGCAATGAGCTGCAGAGGAATTCTCCCTTCCAACAGTAAAGGCCACTCGATACTCATCTCGAGCAGCGAACCCACCTGAATTTGTTCTTTCGAAGCCACCAGGATGCCGCCACTGCTCAAATTGATAGCGAGTCCAGTGGCAGAGAAAGGAGAACCTGCGCGGGAAGAAGAACGGAAGCGAACGCTCAAGTCTAAGGGATAACGATACTTTAGGCGGCGTTCCTGTGGAATGGGCCCGCCGGACCCCAGCGAGCTGCGGCGCTCTCCTGGAAACGGGAGCACCCGGGCGAATGAGTGCATTGACGGTGCCACGGGGCTACGCGCAAGCTTTCATGATCTTAGACTTGGTGGAACCCAACCTTCTTGGGTTAGACCTTGGGTTCGACCTTGGGTTAGACCAGGGCCCTAGCAGATCCACGCGGAAGATGCTGTAAAGCTGGTCCTGCCACAGCACTTCAAAACATTCGCTCAGACGAGAGGAACCCACCACTTTCAGTTCAGCCCCCGCCGGCAGAAAAACGATCCTGCCGTTCCCGGCAGCTTCAAAGCGAACCACCGCGAAGGATTTTTCCAGGCGGTACACTCGGGGAGCTTTTGCCTCGCCGTATTCGGTCGGCGCGCCAAGCGGTATTGTCGTCAAAGCCGCAACGGCGTTCGTCATGTGAGTCAACCTTTCTAAAACCGCATCGTCCGTGCTGTCCAGGGACGCACCCTCGCTCAGGCTTCAAACGGGGAGTATCTAAAGTATCGGTGATTCACCGGCTTCTGATCTGTTCAGAATTGCTCAAGTGGATGAAAAATATCGATCAATCGTGCAATATGACGTTCAGCAAGGAGCTATGAACCTCCAGGCCGTCGGTGTGCTGACCGCTGTACTGGATAAATCCCATTTTGCGGAAGCGGTTCATGAAAAAGCTGACTCGCGAGCGCGTGGTGCCGACGATTTCCGCCAGGGTCTCCTGGCTGATCTTCGGAATTACGAGTTCCGGTTTGCCTTCCTTGCCGAAATTGGCCAGCAGCAGGAGTACCCGCGCCAAGCGCTTTTCGCTGGAGTTGAAGAGTTGATCCACCAGATCTTCCTCAATCCGGATGTTGCGCGAGAGCATATGGTGCAACAGCAGTGCGGAAAAAGCTGGCTGGTCATGAAGCAGACGGATCACGCCCGCTTTTTCCAGCCGCACGACCAAGCAGTCCGACAAGCTGGTGGCGCTGGACATGCGCACAGACTGGCCGGCCAGGCATCCTTCGCCAAAGAAATCGCCGGAGCCCAATATCGCCACCACGGCTTCCTTGCCTTGTTGCGAGACTACCGTAAGCTTGATCTTGCCTTTCTGAATATAGAAAATGGCGTCGGCCGGATCGCCCTGCAGGAAGATCTTATGGTTCTTCCCATGGTCGGCCAGCGCCCTTCCTTTGCCGGCACCGGCTAGAAAGGCTTTGGGATCGAACTCCTGGTTTTTTTTCTTCATCCGCTGCGACCAAAACCGTCAGCGCCCAATTCGGAAGCTGGTAACGTCGCCCCAAAGTCCGGCCGACTTCAAAACAAAAACTCCCACGGCGACCACCACAACGACATTGAGAATCGTCTTGATGCTGGAAGCCATCGGGATATAACGATTCACCAGCCACAGCGCCATACCCACTACGATGAGCGCAACAACCAAATTGATTAAAGGCATTTATCGTAACTCCTCAGCCCAGGGAAAGGCAATCAGCTGCCCAATCCGGATATGGGGCAAGTTTCACTAGGGCCCGCGCAAGTTGCTGAGACTAGTGACCCAAGACTGACCACCGAGCGTCGAGTGACCAAATGCGATCAAGCATTTGCTGCATTTTCGCGATTTGGTGTTAGACTTGGGCCTACCGCCTATCTCGGCTCTCCGCAGTTTTCGAGATCTGAACGCGCTCGGCGCATAATCTCTTAGACCACAACGGTTTCCTGGATCGACGGGGCGAAGGAGACGCCATGCACTCCGCAGCCTCGGAGCACGAAACCAGTAGCTGGCTGGTGAATGAGGGACTCAAAGAACTGGAGCTACTGCTCCGGACCGTTCTATCTCATCAGTCGGATCCGATACTACTGGCCGGCCATGACCACTGCTGCGTGGACGCGAGTTCCGGCGCCAGCGCGCTGCTCGGTGTCTCCGTCGGCAGGATCATCGGTCAATCCGTCGACCAGCTTCTTGAATCCGCCAAGTTACGGGACGCCTCGAAACTCCCCACCTTGCTCAACGACGTTTTGCCGGGGCAAAATATCGTGGTTCTGCAATCCCCAATAGCCGGCGATGATAAGAACAGCACTGCCGAAGACAAGGATTATGCGTTCCTGTCGCTGGATTGCGACGGCAGGATCAGCGCCTGGTACGCGGGAGCGGAGCGTGTCTACGGCTACAAAAGCTCGGAGATCGTCGGCCAGCATGGCAACTTCCTCTGCCTGGATGGCGACAACCTGGCGGATCTGGAAGACGAATTAAACAGAACGGCCGCGACGGGGCATCTCGGGACCGAGGGATGGCATAAGAAGAAGGATGGATCGCGTTTCTGGGCGAACTCGTTGACCACGGCTCTGCGAGACCGGAACCTGGAGCTGCAGGGCTTTGGCAGAGTGGTGCGCGACTTCAGCACTCGCCACCGCGTGGACGAAGCGCTCTTGGGCAAGCATACAGGCCCGCGACTGCTTCCCGCCCAAGCGATGATCGCCGGCGTCGTATCGGGCGAGTTCGACCGCATTGTCGAGGCCAACGATGCGTTTCTCAACATGCTGGGATACACCCGCGATGAATTGATCGAGGGGCTGGAGTGGGCCGATATCGTGGCGCCGGAACATTTGCGCCAACATGAACACGCAAATGAAGAGGCCTTGTTGCATGGAGCCTCGACGCCATTTGAAATAGAGTACGTGCGTAAGGATGACAGCCGGGTGCGCGTTCTGGTGGCGAGCGCCGTTCTGCCACCTTCCCTGTTTCGCTGGATTACATTCGTGCAGGATCTTACGGAGCGGGAGCGAGCCGAGAAGATTGCGGACCAACCCGGCGCGACGGCTGAATTCGATGAGATTGTGGGAACCAGCGCGGCGCTCAAGCGCGTGATGGGGCAGGTGGAAATTGTCGCGCCCACCGATGCGACGGTGCTGGTGTTGGGCGAGACCGGTACCGGGAAAGAGCTGGTGGCGCGCGCCATTCATAAGGTCAGCGGCCGCCGGCATCGTCCTTTTATCACGTTGAACTGCGCGGCTATTCCTACCGGACTCCTGGAAAGCGAACTATTCGGATATGAGAGAGGCGCATTTACTGGCGCCTTGTCACAAAAGATTGGCCGCTTTGAAAGGGCCCATCAGGGAACGCTGTTTCTGGACGAAGTGGGAGACATTCCGCTGGAGCTGCAGCCCAAATTGCTGCGCGCCTTACAGGAGAAAGAATTCGAAAGGCTGGGCGGCACGCGCACCATACCCATTGACGTGCGGCTGCTGGCGGCCACCAATCGCAATCTCACGCAGATGATGGGTGACAAGCTCTTCCGCAGCGATCTGTATTACCGGCTGAAGGTTTTCCCAATCACCATACCTCCGCTGCGAGAGCATCGCGAAGACATTCCAGTGCTGGTCCGCCATTTTGCGCAAACGTATGCATCCAAGATGAATAAACAGATCGACAAGATTCCGTCGGAGACCATGGAAGCGCTGGTGAACTGGCCTTGGCCGGGAAACGTGCGGGAATTGGAGAACTTCATCGAAAGGTCTGTCATTCTCTCACCCGGTTCCACGCTGCGGGCTCCCCTGGCTGAGATACGGGCCGATGTGGTGGATGCGCCCGCCGGAGCTTCGCTAGCCGAAGTGGAGCGCGATCACATCCTTCGCGTTCTACGCGAGGCCAATGGAGTGGTCAGCGCAGCGGCTTCCCGGCTAGGGCTACCCCGTACTACCTTAAATGCAATGATGCGCAAGCTGGAGATCTCGCGCAAGGATCTTTAGTTCATTCCTCAAAACCCCGAAGGGCCAGAGACATGCTCTTAGCATCCGCGGAGGATCTCTGAGTATGAACTGGGATCAAATCGAGGGCAAGTGGAAACAGCTTACCGGCTCTGCGCGCGAGCGCTGGGGCCAGCTTACCGACGATGACTGGCAAACCATCGCCGGCCAGAAAGACCAATTAGTCGGGCGCATTCAGGAACGCTACGGCATCGCCAAAGCTGAAGCTGAGAAACAGGCCGACGAGTGGTCGCGCGCTTTGGATCAATCCAACGCAGACCGGGATCTTGCCGGACGTCTGTAGCCGCGAGGCCGAAAGAAAAACATTATGAAATTCAATAAAGTAATCTGGCCAGCCGCTCTGTTTCTGCTGCTTGGCGGCGCCCAGGTCTACGCGCAACATGAAGAGCCGGGTAAAGAGCAGAAGCCGGAGCGCAAGGCAGAGCCGCAACAGGCACGCCCACAGGCTCCCGAACATACCCAGCAGCCTAAACCACAGGCCCAGCAATCCAAGCCGCAAGCCGCACCGGAGCAACGCCAGGCGCAACGTACGCCGCAGCCTAAGCCGCAGACACAGCAATCCAGGCCGCAAGCCGCGCCTCAGGAACGCCAGGCGCAACATGTGAACCAACCAAAGCCAGATGCTGCGAAACCCAAGCAAGAGGCTCAGCAGCCTCAACAAAAGGCGCGACCCACGCAGCGCGCTCAATCCCCGGCCCCCGCGCAGCATCAGCAGGCCGCGCAGCAGGGCAAGCCCGGCGGACAGAAGACCAACTACACTCCTCCTTTGCGCACCCGTCAACAGGCCACCACATGGCAACAACAAACGGCTGGCGGCAG
>DATHNM010000171.1:0-9760 GCA_035486095.1 Bryobacteraceae bacterium | reverse complement strand
GATTCTGGCGGCTATCATCGCCTACGTCTCGGTGGGCGTAGGCATGGCGGCGCTGCGGCGCGTGGATACGAAATATCTGCCGGCCATGCTGCTGGGTTTTGTGCTGCCGGGCGGCGCGGTGGTGGCAACCGCGGTAAATTCAGCCTTGCCCGCGCTGGGCCTATCGGCGGCCAATGCCGCGGTACAAGCCGCGCTGAACCGGTCTATCTACTGGTCCTCGGTCTTGGGGCTGGGCAACGGATTTCTGTTCCTGGTTTTGGTGGTGGCTTCGGTGATTACTGAATTGATCGACCGCCGCTTTCAGCGCGCCGCGATGTGGTGCATCGTGGCCAGCGTCTTCTCCTGGTTCGGATTGATGCACTCTACGCTGCTGCGCTGGGGCGCGCAACCGCAATACTTCTGGGGATGGCTGGCCGCGGCCGCCATTGTCTACTCCGCGCGCTGGTGGAGAGGTGACAACGTCAGCTCCTGAAACACGGCGTCCAGTTTCGTGAAGGCGCTCCGCCGTCCATCCGCCAGATTCGCAGCCAACACCTTGGCCTGCGCCAGCAGCGGGGGAAAACAATCGAACGTCTGACCGTGGTGCTCGGTGCATCCCCCGATCGAAAAAATGTTCCGATCGGAAGTCTCCAGCTGATCGTTCACCACAATTCCCCGGTTCACCTCTAAGCCGGCGTTGCGCGCCAGCAGCGTGTTGGGCTGCAATTTCGTCGCGATCACCACCAGATCCGCGCCAATCTCCTCGCCGCTGGTGAATCGCACGGCTTCCACTCGCCGTTCGCCAAGCACCGTATCCAGCTGCCATTCCGAAGAGCTCTGCGGGTCTACAATCACCACGTCGCAGCCGCGTTTTCGGAGGCCGCGCGCAGCGTCGGCAGCCAGCCAGCCCCCTATCACTACCGCCCGGACGCCTGGTCCCGAGGCTTCCACCAGCTTGCGCGTATCGTCGAACGTTCCGAAAACGAACACCCCGATTTTGTCCAGACCCTCGATCGGCGGAGTCATCGGGCTGGAACCTGTTGCTATGATCAGCTTGTCGTAACTGGTCCAATCGCCGTCGCTACTGCGAACCGCGCGATTCAACCGGTCTATCTCCTCCACCCGTATTCCCAGGCGCGTCCGGATACCGTGTTCCTGGTACCACTCGATGTCGTTTAAGGTGATGCTTTCAATGTCGCGCTCGCCCGCTAGGACGCTGGAAAGCAAGGTTCGGTCATAATTGGCGTGAGGTTCGTCGCCAAAAATGGTGATGTCGAAAATCTGACCACTCTTGATAAGCTCTTCCACGCAGGCCACGCCGGACATCCCGTTGCCCGCGAAAACCAAGTGCTCATACCGGGGTTCGTTCATGCCAAACATTGATTGCCATTCAATACTTCCTTACTTTTGAAGGCTGGAGAAGGTGCTCAGGGCGGTGAGCACGTCTTCGGAGGCAAACGGACTCCGTTGTTTTGACGAACTCCCATCAAACAGTACGCGACAGGGAAGAGGTCATTTATAAGTATATTTGCGGGTTGTATGGGACGTAAAGAAGAAATTTTCTATGACTCGTATTCACAACCTTGCATAACTCCCGCAGCGCCGTGGCCCGTTCTGTTACTTTTGAAGCCAGGTAGCGAGTTGTCATGACGGTGAGCACGGTTGGGCATTCCACCCATCCCATTGAAGAATTCATCAGCATTTTGCAGGCCCACGGCATCCGGCGGTTGGTAGACGTCCGAACCATCCCGAAATCGCGGCGCAACCCGCAGTTCAGCCAGGAAAACCTGCCGGCCAGCTTGCATGCAGCAGGCATCGAGTATTTCCATCTCCCCGGCCTGGGTGGTCTTCGCCACGCTCGCAAAGACTCCCTGAATACCGGCTGGCGCAACGCGTCCTTTCGGGGCTACGCGGACTACATGCAAACGCCCGAATTCGGTGAAAATCTGGCACATCTGGTGGAACTTGCCGCAGTGGCCCCCACCGCCATCATGTGTGCCGAGGCGGTTCCCTGGCGCTGCCACCGATCGCTGATCGCCGACGCTCTGCTGGCGCAAGACATCCCGGTGGTCGAGATCATGAGCGCGGCCAAGTCCCAGCCGCACGCCTTAACGTCATTCGCAAAGCTAGAGGGCCCGCACGTTACCTATCCGGCAGTGCCGACTTCGCTTGACTTGCCACTTTTCAGCCAATTAGAATGAGTCCGCTACCCGGGAGTTTCAAAGTGCGAAATCTGCTAGCCCAAACAGTCCTCATCTCCGCGATTGCCTTGCCCCTCGCCTCCATTCCCGCCACCGCGCAGAAGGCTTCTCCGGCAGCCAAGAATGCGAGCGATGCGTCCGGGCCGATTCCACGCACCTCCGATGGGAAACCCGATCTGAGCGGCCTGTGGGACCATCCATTCGTCATCGATATGAGCAAAGATGGACGCAATGACGCCTGCGGAGCCGAAGTGAAGGGCTGCTCGCAGAAAGCCGATGGCCCGCTGCCGATGACGGAATGGGCTGCGAAATGGTCTAAGGAATACGATCCGGGGCGCTATGACGCTACCGCGCATTGCAATCCCATGGGCTATACACGATCGATGAATGCTCCGGTAGCCACCCAGATTGTGCAAACTTCCAAGGAGATCGTGTTCCTGCACGAATCCATGTTCGCGTTCCACGTGGTTTATCTGGACGGACGGCCGCACCCGTCGGCCGACGACGCCAAGGAGACTATGTGGTATGGACACTCGGTGGGCCATTGGGAAGGCGACACGCTGGTGGTGGACACCGTGGGCCCATTCTTCGCCACTCCCAAAATGCTGCTCGATACGGCGGGACATCCGGTGAGTGAAGATCTGCACGTGGTGGAACATTTCCATCGCATCGACGCGACGCATTTGGGTTACGAGGTCACCGTGAGCGATCCCAAGATGTACACCAAGCCCTTTACCAATGTGCGGACCTGGGTCTTGATGCCGAAGAGCGAAGAGATCCTGGAGTACGTCTGCACCGAAAACAATAAGGAAGTGGACGACCACCACATCAAGTAGCGGCGGCGAGATGGAACGCTGCTTCTATGTGCACCGCAGTGGCGTTGATATAGATCACGCCGTCATACTCGAAACTTGCGGGCGTCTTGTGCTGCGGGAACGCCAGCGGCAGCTCTGTACAGGCCAGGCACACCACCGGCCGTTCAAGCGAAGCTTTCGCGATCCTGGTGAGTTTCGCCGCGGCACCCGCCAGTTCGCCGCGCTGCAATTCCGCGATGAGTTCCATGGTCATCGCTCTTGCCGGCGGGTCACGAGGGCCAGACGCGGTCACGCCATGCTTCGCAAATTCATCGCGAAATATGGGCGATCGCATAGTCTGGCCGGTGCCCAGTAGCAGCACCTGGGTGGCTCCCAGCCGGGCACAGTACTTCGCCGTCACGTCAAGAATGCTGAGCACCGGGATCTGAACACCGCGCACGATAGATGCGAAGCGATGGTGCGGGGTGTTGCTTGCGATGATTGCGAACGCTGCGCCACTGGCCTGCAGGCGCTGCAAGGCGGCGCGATGGTAATCGTCAAATTGAGACCAGGATTCTTCGTCGCCATCGGTGCCAAGATAAGCCAAGGCCTTATTCAAATCCAGCGATTCGATGCTCATTTCGAGGGCTTGCTGTAATTGCTCGCTTCGACGGCACAGTTCCGAGTAGTAATCCACGGTCGATAACCAGCCGACCCCGCCCACGATTCCGATCTTCTTCATATCCCCGCCGGCACGGCCGCCAGATTCAATGTTCCCTCCACCACCTCCACGAAGTTCCGCTCTTCGCGGAGAATGATCCGGTTGTTCCGAGCCATGGCGAAATTCTCAATCGCCTCAGGGTCTGACCGTAAACGCGCGCGATAAGCCTCATAGGCCGCCAGGGTGTCGAATGCGATCAAGCCCCAGGCTACATAGTTGGTACCTTCATGAGGCAGAAAATACCCGATCAGATGTCCGCCGCACCGGGGAATAATGCGGCCCCAGTTTTCGGCGTATTTCTTGAATCCTTCCCGCTGGAACGGATCGATTTCGTAGCGGATGACGCAGGTAACAGGCATGCTTCTCAATATGCCGTTTGTCCTGCAAGAACGCTTCGTTTAACATCAAAGTATGGATGCAAAGAATCTGGACGCCGCGGTCTCGCGGATCGCCACGGCCATCGGCGAGCCGGCGCGAACCAGGATGTTGTACTGCCTCTTGGATGGCCGCGCGCGCACCAGCACCGAGCTGGCGATCGCCGCGCACGTCACTCCGGCCACGGCGAGTGTCCACTTGAACCGGCTGAAGAGCGCCGAACTGGTCAAAGTGTTCGCCCAGGGAAAGCACCGCTACTACAGTCTGGAAGGGCCCAGAGTGGCCAGAATGCTGGAGGGCCTGAGTGTGTTTGCCGGCGGCACTCGCGATAAGTTCGTTCCCAATACGCCCAGCAGGCTGCGCGTTGCCCGCACTTGCTACGATCACATGGCAGGCACGGCTGCCGTCGCGCTGCACGATCGCTTGCAGGCCCTGGGATGGCTTTCAGCCGGCGCGTATACTGTCACACCCGATGGAAAAAAGGCGTTCGCGAGACTGGGAATCGACCTGGATGCCACTCAGTTGCTGCGCCGCCGTTTCGCCTACGCCTGCCTGGATTGGAGCGAGCGCCGGCCCCATCTGGGCGGAGCGTTGGGAGCGGCTCTTTTAGGCGTCGCATTGAAAAGGAAATGGATGACGCAGGATCTAGAGGGCAGGGCATTGGGAATCACGAATCTGGGGCGGCGTGAAATGCTGGATCGATTTGGCGTGCAGATTTCCCAGGACTAAAGCACGGACGCGGGAGCCGCACTTTTCGACGCGGGAAGCGTTTGCGCCTTCAGCACCCAGTGCATCCCTAGCATCACGATGGCAGAGATCAGCGCCGGCACCGCAGCCACCAGGAACAGGTCTTGTGATGGCAAATGCCGGCTCATCAGCACGCCGCCCACCACCGGACCGATGATCGCCCCAATTCGGCCGATGCCGAGTCCGGCGCCGATTCCCGTGGCGCGCAAATCGGTTGGATAGTAAGTTGCCGACAACGCATTGACCGCTGTTTGTCCGCCTACCACGCCGAATCCAGCCAGGAAGACCACGGTGAACAACATCGCCAGCGACAATCCCGGTTTTCCAATGAGCGCAATGTTGACGCACCCCAGCGCGAAGCAAGTGGTGAGCACGCGCACAAAACCCCAGCGGTGCACGAACAAACCCAGAGTGAACCCGCCGATCATTCCGGCCAACTGCTCCATGGTTCCCACCAAGACGGATGTCCCGATTCCGTATCCAGCCTGGTTGGCAACGGTGGGCAGCCAGCTGGCCAGGAAATAGAGGTTCAGCAGATTCATGAAATTGATGATCCACAGCATGACGGTACCCACGCCGCGGCCTTCGTGGAAAAGATGCACCCAGGGAACGCCCTTCCGTTTGGTTTCTTCCACGAAATACTGATTGGCATCGCTGGGCGCCGACGGATCGATCCGCCTGAGCCAACGCGCGGCTTGCGGCAGACGCTTGCGATGCAGCACCAGGAACTGCAGGGACTCAGGCAGCGCGAAAATCATGATGACGGCAATGATCAGCGGGGCTGCGGCGCCGAAATAGAAGACCGATCGCCATCCGAAGCGCGGAATCAGCCAGGCCGCGATGAATCCGCCAAAAGCGGCGCCGGCCGTGAATCCGTTGCCTACGATCATCATGATGGTGACTCGCAGCCTGCGCGGGCTGTACTCGCCCACCAGCGCGACGGCGTTCGGCATGATAGCGCCCAGCGCCATGCCGGCAATGAAGCGGATGACCAGCATCTGCTGCACGTTGGCCGCCTGAGCGGTCAGGAACGTCAGCACTGAAAAACATAGGGTGACAGTGATCAGCACCGGACGGCGTCCGATTTTATCGGCCAGCATGCTGAACAGCAGCGAACCAACGAGAATGCCAAACAATCCGGCGCCGAACACCGGCCCGAACTGCGAGTTGGGCACGTGCCATTCCTTCAGAATCACGGGCGCCACGTAGCCCATCGCCTGTACGTCGAAGCCATCCATAATCAGGCACAGTCCGCACAGGATGCAGAGGCCCAGTTGGAAACCGCCGAAGCTGCTGTTGCCGACGACTTCCGAGATGTTGACCCTGCCGGGCGCTGTCACCTTTGGTTGCATGGCGAAATCCAGTATATCGGTCTTCACTGACTCTTTACTTCACTTCTCTGTGGCTACGTACACCCCGGCCCACCCTTCGGGCGGAGGTGTGGTCAGATATTCGCGGCAGCGGTCCAGCAGCACCGCAGCAGGCTGATCTTCCGGGCAAAGTCGCAGTGCGGCTTTGTATTGTTCGGCCGCGCCGCGGAAATCTTGCGCCATGTACGCCGCAAGGCCCTGCGCGAATAAGCGTGCTAACTCGCGTGCCGCGTCATCCTCGTCAGAAGCCAGGCATAGCGGTTCCCACACTCTCACCCATTGGCTCTTGCCCTTGACCTGAACCACGCCCACGGGCCGCGCGACGATGGCCGACTGCGCTTGTTGGTATGCCGGATCGCTAATTAGAATCTGTGTGCCGTATAGCTTATTCAAACTTTCCAGCCGGGACGCCAGGTTCACCGTGTCTCCCATTACTGTGTAGTTGAAGCGGTCATGTGAGCCGACATTGCCCACCAGCACATCGCCCGTGGCGATGCCGATGCGGGCGCGAATCTTCGCCAGGCCCGAAGCCTGGCCGGCAGCTCTCAATTCGGCCAGCTTGCGCTGCGATCGCAGGGCTGTCTCGCAAGCCCGCGCGGCGTGATCGGCGGTGGGGGCAGGCGCACCCCAAAAAGCCATGATGGCGTCGCCGATAAACTTGTCCACCGTGCCGCCCTGCGCCGCAACCAGCCGCGTCATCTCGTCAAAATAGCGGCTGAGCAATTCGACCAATTGATCGGGAGCCATGCTCTCCGCGATGGAGGTCATGCCGGCGATATCGGAGAAATAGACCGTCATCTCCCGTGTCTGCCCTTGCAATGTGGCTTCGTGGCCCGATTCCAGCATCGCGCGGACCAAGTCTCGGGGCACGTAGTAAGAAAACGAGCGCAGGCTTTTCTTCATACTGAGCAACGAGTCATCCATAGTGGCCACTTCCTTGAAGATGGTATCCATCGGCTGGCGAATGTTCAGTTGAAAATTGCCCACTTCCTCCATTTCAGATGCCAGCCGCGTGAGAGGAACGGAGATGCGCCGGGCCAGGGTCATGGTGACGAGCAGGCCAATACACAAGGCTGCTGTCGCGACTGCCAAGGCCGCCAGCCTGTTTCGCGTCAGAACTCCCAGGAAATCGGACTCGGGGGCGTAAGCGCCCAGATACCATGTGGGACCGCCGGCTACGTGCAAGCGCCTGTAGCCAGCGATGTAACTTTGACCAGCCTGCGATATTACGAACTGTTCTTCCGCCAAGGCTTCGTGGCGCGCGATGAAAGCCTGGAAAACCGGATCTGGGAGGTCGGCCTCCGTCAGTAGCTTTCCCGCCGCTCCATGCCCCGCGTTCTCTATCAGGCGCAGGCCTGGGAAGGCGATCACGTGATGGTCCTGATCGAACATGAACACCTTGCCGTGTTGTCCAAAATGCAATTGTTCAATGAAATCCGACAGGAAATTGAGGTTGAAATCGACCGTCAAAACGCCGAGCAATGCGCCATCCTGAGAAAAGCGCGGGTTCGCGCAGGTGATACCCGGCAGCCCTTCGTCATAAAAAATCACCGGACCGACCCACACTAATTTCCTGGTTTGCCGGGCGGCCTGATAGAATTCTTCATCGCGCGGATCATAGTCGTTGGCGCTCTGCTCGTAGTGGCGCTCCCAGGCTCCGTTGGGAGCCGCGTTTTTCAACGATGTCTGGCTCAGATGCAGCGAACCGCCGGGAGCGCGATAAGCGCCGGTGAAATTCCCTGCCGTATCGCTGTAGCTGGCCCAGGCGAACGTGGGATTGGCGCGCAGCACTTCGGTGAAGTGGCGCGCAAGCACGCCGGGCTGGTCGCTCAGAACAGCGGTGCTCAGCAGTTTTTCTGAAAGCTGCACTGCCGCGACGGCACTTTGCAGATGATCGCCCACCCGCGCGTCCAGCCCGGTCAGAAGCTCGCGAACCTGCTGATCGGTAAGTTCGACGATCGCATCGCGCGTGTTGGCCAGGCTGGCCCAGGCCACCAGCCCAATTGCGCCGGCTACCAATAAGCTAACGGTGACTCCCAGTCCCACGCGGTACTGAACCCGCCTGGGTTGCCTTTTTTGGGCCATGGCCATGTGGTTAGCATACGGCAGGCTCCAGTTCTGGTAAACCTGAAGCATGGCTACTCGAGCGCGGAAGCGTGTTGCAGCACCAGCCAAAAAGGCAGTGGCGAAAAAGACTCCGGTCAAAAAAGCAAAGCCGGTGGTCTTCCGGGTGGATCTGTCGGCGTTTCCTCCGGAATCCATCATCTCGAGCGAGCGCTGGCTGTGCGTGGCTTGCGTGTGGCAGATTTTCACGCGTGCCATGAACCTGGCGCCCAAGACTGCGCTAGCGGAAATGAAGCGCTACACGCCGTCGTTCGAGGAACTCACTTCCGCCGAGGCCGCGCGTCCGTTCTTTGCCGCGCAAGACAAGCAGCCCTGTCCTTACTGCGGATCGCCGGCCAAATGGCATGCCCGCATTGAGACCCATCGCATCGAAAGCGGCAAGGCCACCGATGCCCTGCGGCGCAGCCTGGTGAAATCGCTGCCGTCGTCGGATGGCCAGTTTGTCGTTTTAGAGCAGAAGGCCACACAACAGCACGCATTCTTCGAGTGGCTGGAAAAGATCAGCGCGAATCTGGACCTGGACGATCCGGCTTGGCTGCGCGACATCTCGCTGCACTACCTCAGCCGCAAAGATCCCAAGGTGAACTGGCAGGCGGAGTTCGCCGCCGTCCACAGCATCCGGCGATCGCGAAGGCTGGGACCAGAGCACGCGACGCCGGTCAAGTTGTGGGAAGTGGAGCAGGATCGTCTGTACCTGGCACCTCTGCTGTTCGACGAATTGCTACTGGTGCAATACCTGGTGAGCCGTTCGCAACTTGCTGGAGGCTTGACCATGGAGCGCCGCTATACACTGCCGGAGTTGTGGCACAGGCTGCGCCGCTCGGGCTACCTGCAATCGATCGGCGTGCAGGCCGGTAATCCTAGTGATGCGCTGGAACAAATGCTGGCGCATTTGAGCGGCGGAGAGGCTTCGGCGCGCTATTACTACATCGTGGATCGGCGCGAGCATCTGCAGAGGGTGAAGGCGCTGCAGACAGAAAAGCCTCGGGTGCGCGCCGCCGCCCATTGAGGGCGATGTCTGAATGTTGTCTGAATGTTTGACGCCTCTACCACACTGCGTTAGAATCTAACTGCGGGGTGGAGCAGTCTGGTAGCTCGTTGGGCTCATAACCCAAAGGTCGGTGGTTCAAATCCATCCCCCGCAACCAATCCAAATGCCATCCAAGTCAATAACTTACCTCAGCCGGTGAACCCTTACTATTTGCTCTGATTGTGCCCGAAATTGTGCCCAAGCCGGTGCGACTTGGCACTAAACAGCACGAATCAGTGTTTCGTAAGTTATTGGTAAGAATGGTGATTGACTTTGGTGGAATAGCGCTGAACCGTGCCGGAAATCGGTGTTCCCCAACGGTCCTTGTATGGCTAAAATGGCCGAAGCCTCTGAAAACGTTGAATCAGTGAAGATCTAGATTGCTGGTGACGTTTCTTGGCGTTGGAACTTGACCAACG
>DATHNM010000170.1:0-13053 GCA_035486095.1 Bryobacteraceae bacterium | reverse complement strand
CGTGGATTACGACATCATCAGTTTGGGATCCGCGGATAAATTCCTGCTGCCGGTGCATGCCGAAGCGCTAAGCTGCTGGCGCAATTCCAACGATTGCCAGCGCAACGTTATCGAGTTCCGCAACTACCACAAGTTCGAAGGCGAATCTGTGATTAAGTTTGAGCAGGAACAGAAGTAATCCCGAACAGCGCCTGATATTTTTCCGGGAGTTTCACCGGCCGCATGCCCGGGCCCAGGAACATGTGCTTTGTTTCGCCGGTGGCCAGCTGGCGGCCGCTCCCGGCGTGGCGAATCTCATACTGAAACACCACCACACGCTGGTTGGCCTTATCTATCCAGGTTTTTACCACTATCTCTTCGTCGTAGCGCGCCGGATGAAGATAGCGGCAGTGCGCCTCAATCACCGCCAGCAATATCCCGTCGTCCACTTCCATATCGCGGTAACGGATGCCTGCCGCCCGGCAGTATTCGGCACGCCCCAGTTCCATCCAGATCAGGTAGTTGGCATAGTAAACCACGCCCATCTGATCGGTCTCCGCATAACGGACCCGAAAGCTGGTTTCATACGAAAGAACCGGGCTCGCTTCAGACATTCGGCTTGTTCTTGCGCAGCTGCTTCATTTCTTTGGCTGTGAACAACATGTCTGCCGCCGGCATTCTGCGCTCCCGGCAGTACGCCAGATACAGATAGCCGTAGCTGCGCGTGATATAGTCCGCCGTCGAGAAACCGAGCAGCCGCGCGGTGCTGTCTATCCAGCGCGGGCTGCCTTCAATTTCCAGGTAATTGCCGATTGGCGTTTCATCCAACAAAACCTTCCCGGCGCCCGGTGGCTTGGCATATTCGGTCCGGAACTTCTCGTAGCGAAAGATGGGATGGTAGCCGATCTCGCTAAAAATCTGCTCCACTTTGAAAGCGTCCGGCAATACTACTTCGATCTCGTGGCGCTTCTTGTACCGTCCCTGCTCGGACGGCCCCTTGTAGGTGAGCAGCGTGTGCGTTCCAACGCGGCGCACGCGGATCAGTTTTCCGTGCCCGCGCAGAGCACGGGTGGAAGTGTCCAGCAGCACGTTGTATTCGTGCAGCCGGCTTTTGGCAACGCGGAAACCGGCATCGCGCAGCTTGCGCCGGATCTTGCCCAAATCCCCGGGTAGACGGAGTTTGATTTCGATTTCGAACGTCAACTTTCTATGAGAGCAGAACCAGAGCGGTCTCACAAGTTGCTGGCCAGAAAGCGCTGAGCCGTTACAGTACTTGACACTTCTCCCTGACTTGTATATATTCTCTATCGAGATACTATACAATCTAGGAAGACCTGTGACCAACCCAACACTCACCCTTACTTTTACCCTGACGCTCAGCTCCCTGGCCTTCCTGGGGGGGTGCTCTTCCAATAAGACCGAAGCCACCAGCGGGCCGGCAACCGTGCACCTTCTGAACGTCTCGTACGATCCCACGCGTGAACTGTATCAGGAGTTTAACAAAGCCTTTGCGGACGAGTGGAAGGGGAAAACGGGCCAGACGGTCAGTGTGGACCAATCCCACGGAGGCTCCGGCAAACAGGCCCGCGCCGTCATCGACGGTCTGCAAGCCGACGTCGTCACCCTGGCTCTCGCCTATGACATCGACGCCATCGTCGACAAGGGCCATGCCATCAATCCGGGCTGGGAAGCCCGGCTCCCCAACAACGCCACACCATACACGTCGACTATTGTTTTCCTGGTTCGCAAGGGCAACCCCAAGGGCATTCATGACTGGCCGGACGTGATCCGGAAAGGCGTGAGCGTCATCACTCCAAATCCGAAAACCTCGGGGGGCGCCCGCTGGAATTATCTGGCTGCCTGGGGCTATGCCTGGAATCACTCGGGACACGACGAAAAGAAGACTCGGGAATTCATAGCCGCGCTCTATCAAAACGTTCCGGTGCTGGATTCGGGCGCGCGCGGTTCCACCACCACATTTGTGGAACGCGGGTTGGGTGACGTACTGCTTTCCTGGGAAAACGAAGCCTACTTATCGCTCAAGGAGTTCGGATCGGACAAATTTGAGATCGTGAATCCATCGTCCAGCATTCTGGCCGAGCCGCCGGTTGCGGTGGTGGACAAGAATGTGGATCAGCACGGCACCCGCGCCGTAGCGGAAGCGTATCTCAAGTATCTGTACACCGACGCCGGCCAGGAAATCGCCGCAAAGAATTTCTACCGGCCGCGTAACGCCGCCATTCTCGCCAAATACAAGAGCCAGTTCCCCGACATCCAACTCTTCACCATCACCGACGTGGCCGGCCCCTGGAAAGATGTCCAGCCCAAGCACTTCGCCGACCACGGTGTCTTCGATCAGCTCTACAAGCCACAAAGCTAATCCATGTCCAGGTTGCGCCAGCATAGTGTCATTCCAGGCTTCGGCCTGACGCTGGGATACACGCTCTCCTATCTCAGCCTGATTGTGCTGATTCCGCTTTCGGCTTTGGCGGTGAAGGGTGCCGCACAGCCCTGGGCGCAATTCAGCGAAGCCGTCTTCGATCCGCGAACGCTGGCGGCCTGGCGGCTCACCTTCGGCACGGCCCTGATTGCATCGTTGGTAAACGCGTTTTTCGGACTGATTGTGGCCTGGACGCTGGTGCGCTACGAATTTCCCGGCCGCCGGATTTTAGACGCACTCATCGACGTGCCGTTCGCGCTTCCCACCGCCGTCTCGGGCATTGCGCTCACCGCCATCTACTCGCAAAACGGATGGATGGGCCGCTGGCTGCAGCCGCTGGGCATCAAAGCGGCATTCTCGCCGCTCGGCATCGTGATCGCGCTCACTTTCATTGGTCTTCCGTTTATCGTTCGCACTGTTCAACCGGCGGTGGAGGATCTGGACCCGGCGGTGGAAGAAGCTGCGTCGCTGCTGGGCGCCACCCGGTTGACCACTTTGTGGAAGGTAATCCTGCCTGCCTTGCAGCCGGCGCTGATTGCTGGATTCGTCACCGCCTTTGCGCGCGCGCTGGGCGAGTACGGTTCGGTGATTTTCATCTCCGGCAACATGCCGATGAAAACTGAAATCGCTTCGCTGCTCATCGTCACCAAGCTGGAGCAATTCGATTATGCCGGCGCCGCTGCCATCGGTCTGCTGATGCTGGTCAGCTCATTCCTGTTGTTGTTCCTGGTGAACGTGGGCCAATGGTGGTCCACCAGGCACTTGAGAAGGGCAGCATAATGGCCATCACTTCGCGTCATCGCCACACTGAACCAGTCTGGATGCGGAACCTGTTTATCGCGGCCGCTGTCATCTTTGTAGGACTACTGATCCTGCTGCCCGTGATTTCGGTTTTCACCGAAGCGTTTCGTAAAGGATTCGCATTCTATCTCACCAGCATTTCAGACCCGTTGGCCATGTCGGCATTGCGGCTCACCGTAATCACCGCCGCCGTCACGCTGGCGGCTAATCTGGTCTTCGGCCTGGCGGCATCCTGGTTGATAGCGAAGTTCAGCTTCCCGGGGCGAAACCTGCTGCTCTCTTTGATCGACCTGCCATTTGCTGTTTCCCCCGTGATTTCGGGCCTGGTATTTGTGCTGCTGTTCGGAGCCCAGGGGTGGTTCGGCAATTCATTGTCCAGCCGCGGGATTCAGGTCATCTTCGCCACGCCCGGCGTGATCCTGGCCACCATTTTCGTCACTTTCCCCTTCATCGCGCGCGAGTTGATTCCACTGATGCAGGAACAGGGAGCCGAAGAAGAGGAAGCCGCGGTTTTGCTGGGCGCCAACGGCTGGCAGACCTTCCGCCGTGTCACCCTGCCCAACATTCGCTGGGCGTTGGTCTACGGCGTGGTGCTGGCGAACGCGCGCGCCATGGGAGAATTTGGCGCTGTCTCGGTTGTCTCAGGGCATATTCGCGGCCGCACCAACACGCTGCCGCTGCATGTCGAGATTCTTTATAACGAATACAATTTTTCGGCGGCGTTTGCCGTGGCAAGCTTACTGGCGCTGCTGGCGCTGGTGACCCTGGTGGCCAAAGCCGCGCTGGAATGGCGCATCCGGGTTGAGGAACGGCCCGCGGTTATGGAAGACGTGGTCTAGAAAAGAAGAGGTGGTGTAAAAATGGCCATAGACGCACGGCACGTCAGTAAATCGTTCGCCAACTACGTCGCTCTACGCGACGTCGATCTGCACGTCGAACAAAGCGAATTGATCGCACTGCTCGGGCCCTCCGGCTCCGGCAAGACCACGCTGCTGCGCATCATCGCCGGCCTGGACACTCCAGATCCGAACCCGCAAACCTCCGTCGTCGTGGATGGTCAGGACATTCTGGATCGTCGCGGCAGCGAACGGCGCGTGGGATTCGTGTTCCAGCACTATGCGCTGTTCCGCCACATGACGGTGTTCGAAAACATCGCCTTCGGCCTTCGGGTTCGCCCGCGCAAACTGCGTCCCAGTGAACCGGAATTGCGCCGCAAGGTAAATGAATTGCTGGATCTGATCCAGCTTGGCCGCTGGTCTACGCACTATCCTTCGCAGCTTTCGGGTGGCCAACGCCAGCGCGTGGCCTTGGCTCGCGCCCTGGCCATTGAGCCCAGCGTGCTGCTGCTGGACGAGCCCTTCGGCGCCCTGGATGCCAAGGTTCGCCAGGAACTGCGCCGCTGGCTGCGAACCTTGCACGCCAAAATTGCCGTCACCAGCGTGCTGGTTACCCACGATCAGGAAGAAGCCCTGGAAGTGGCTGACCGAATTGTCATCATGAACCAGGGTCGCATCGAACAAACCGGCACGCCCGACGAAGTTTTCCACAACCCGGCATCCGAATTCGTGGTCACCTTCCTGGGCCACGTGAATCTGTTCCATGGGCGCGTGGAGGCTGGCCAGCCGGTGCTGTCGCCGGAAGCCAACGGGCATACCACCCGGGTTTTTGTGCGTCCGCACGAGTTGGACATCGAGCGCTATCAATCGAGCGGGGCTTCGGTTGCCGCCAGCATTCATCGCATTCAATCGGCTGGGCCCATTGTGCGGGTGGAACTGACCAGCCATCAGAATGAATCGATCACCGTGGAAATGACTCACGAACGATACCGCGACCTGACCATCAAGACGGGCGAGACGGTGTACGTGAAAGTACGGGACGTACGGGTCTTTGTAGCCTCAAAGTAGCTTTTCCCATAGACCACTAGAAAATCGCTAAGTACCTGATTAGTAAAAAGTACTAGGGTCACAAAAATAGTTCTTGCCTAATACCTAAGTTACTTGATAGACTTACTTGAAATGAAACAGATACTTCCGCAGCGTGGTCGGACGCTCATGGCGAGCTTACTGGTTTTGGGGGCCTTCGGCGCGCTCCCCGCTGCTGCTCAAGACGACGCCACAACACAGAACGGAGCCAGCGGCTACAACGGCTCTTACATCACCGGCCCGGCGTCTAACCCGTTGAGTTTCTTGAACGGCCCGGCCTTCCGGACCACGGGTCAGAAGACCCCGTATGACTTCCCCGATTTTGCCCCCATGACGGCGTTGGACAAGCAACTGCCCTCTTGGATCGGCTTCGGCTTGGAAGAGCGGCTGCGCTGGGAAGAAACCTACAACGCCAGTTTCAAATTGAATAACGACGATGGCTACTTGTTGAATCGCGCGCGCTTGTTGATGCAGATTAAGCCCTCCAGTTGGCTGCGCATCGTGGGACAGGTGCAGGACGCTCGCGCCTGGTGGCAGAATCCACCGTTGCAGCCGCCCAACACCAACCGGCTGGATATCAAGCTGGCCTATGCCGAGGTGGGCGATCCGGAGCATCACTGGATCAGCGTCCGCGTGGGCCGCCAGTTGATCAATTACAACAACACCATCATTGCCAATTCGGAATGGCGCGATCAGGGCCGCTCTTATGACGCGGTGGTCACCAACCTGCATTTTGATCGTTTTCGCCTGGGAGTTTTCGCGGCATCAGCAGTAGTGCCGCTGGATGAGGGTATCAGCCACCACCAGGAAGGCAACAACATTTATGGCATGTACGGCGCGGCCGACAGTCTGGTGGCGCCGAACTCCAGCTTCGAGCCGTTCGTCCTGTGGCGCGTGGCCCCCAGCGTCGCGGTGGAGACCGGCGGCAAAGCCACTACCGGCCATGAGAGCGAGCAGGCTTATGGCGTTCGCTTCAAGGGCGTAGTGTTCAATAATCTCGATTACACGGCGGAAGGCATCCGCGAAGCGGGGTCGGACGGGAACAATGCCATCCGGGCCTGGGGCACCACCGACGGCGTTGCATACCGCTTCAGTTCGATGTATTGGAAGCCCCGCGTATTCACCCAGTATGATTACGCCTCAGGCGACCGGAATCAGCACGACGGAGTGCATGGCGCTTTCGACACCATGTACCCTACCGCGCACGACCGTTTCGGCATCAGCGATCAGTTCGGCTGGCAGAACATCGAAGCCGTTCGCGCCGGCGTAACCATCGAACCGCACCGCCGCTGGACCGTGACGGGTCAATGGCTGGATTTCTGGCTGGCCAGCGCCACGGATTCTCTCTACAACACCTCCGGCGGCTCCATTGTTCGCAATACCGCCGGCACCGCTGGCAAGCACGTCGGCCAGGAAGCCGATGTCTATACCTGGTACGAACTGAACCGCCACGTAAACGTCGGTTTCGGATTCGCGCACATTTTCCCCGGCCAATATCTCACCCTGATGGAGAAGGGGCCGAACTACAGCTACCCGTACTTCGCGCTCAACTTCAAGGACGCCGGGAAAACGCACTGAGGGTTTGGCGCGCCCTGGGCTTGCCAAACGGGGTTGGGGATTAGGGATTGGCTACCCAGGCACATTCCCTGTGAAACACGGCCTATGCCTGGAACCCCAATCCCATCATTCGCAGGGACGCTTCGACCACGATACCCAAGCTCAATCAGCGAACATCGTTACGAGTGGCAAAGCGGTCTTGATCCATCCCCTAACCCGCAATCCCAGTTGGAAGGCACTTGCCTACGCCAAGACGAACGCGCCAGCCGGTATTCCGCGAAGCTGTCCTGAACGCAGCCTGTGCCTGGAACCCCAACCCCTAATCCCCAATCCCAGTTGGAAAGCGCTGAAAGCGCTTCCCAACCCTAAAGCTTTCCCCCTAGTCGCCGATAGCAAATCAAGGTGCCGCTCACGGAAATATCGCCGGAACTTGCCGATGCAGCGGATGTACTCAGCGATCAGCTTCGCGTCCACTTGCATCGTTTGGCGGTCTTGCTGCTCCCACACGCCGAAACCCTGGACCGGCGCTTCCTGGCGCGCCTGAAAAAGGGACAGTTCGAGCCCCGGCAGTTCGAGCCCAAGATCCGCGTCGCGCTGGCTTCCATTACCCCCGGCGCGGCCGCGCGCATCCTGGCCAGTGGACAGCCGCCGCTCAAGTTCATTGAGCAAGTGGAATATAACGGACGCCGCCTGGCGAAGCTCAACCTGCCGCCCAGCAGCATCGTGGAAGCATTGCAGGAGTATGACCGCCTGCTGACGCCCATGCTGCGCAAGCTGCTGCCCAATGAATACGCGAACTTCCAGTGGGTACGCGAACAGCTGCATTTCTGCGTCATCCTGACGCTGAACAATGCGTATTACCAGGTCCGCGAAGCCGAAACGCAAGCCTTTTATGAGCTGTTCCGCGTGGAGCTGGAATCGCGCAATCTGGATGAACTGCTGCGTCGCTTCCTGACTGCCTTGGTGCAGGTATGCCACGCCGACGTAGGCCACTTGTACCTGCTGAACGACAAGCGGAGCGCTTGGGTCTTGCGGGCCCAGGCTCAAACACGCGGGCAGAACAAGCCCACCTGGGCGGAAGTGCCGAACGGGCGCACCCGGATGCGGACGCTGGCCCATTCACGACAAATCGAGCTGAAGGACGGGGCCGACGGTTTGTTGTTGGAGCCGGCCTGGAAGGATCGTTTCCAGACTGTCTGGTCCATTCCACTGGCCGCCGGAGGACGCACCGCGGGCGTCATGCAGTTTGCCTTCTCGAAGTCCTACGAGTGGCTGCCGCGCGAGCAGGAATTGCTGGCCGCCGCGGCCGAGCGCTGCCTGATGGCCGCCGAGAAAGCCCGGCTGATGGAAGATCTGGCCGCGCGCGAGGAACAGGTCCGGCAGCTGGCCGAGCACATGCTGCACGTGGAGGAAATAGAGCGCCGCCGCATCAGCCGTGAACTGCACGACGAAGCCGGGCAATCGCTGCTGTGCATCCGGCTGCAAATAGAACTGCTGGAGCAGGCCATCCCGGCGGTGCACGAGGAATGGATCGGAAAGCTGCGCGAGGCACGCGATCTTACCGAGCGCACCATTCTCGAAATGCGGCGCCTGATCGCCGCGTTGAGTCCCGCGGTGCTGGAACAACTGGGCCTGGGAGCCGCGCTGCGGCAACTGGTGAACCGCTTCCGGCGGCTGCATCCCATCCGCGTGAAACTGCTGCTTGGACGGTTGGGGCGGCTGCCGCAACAGACTGAAATTATTGTCTATAGGCTGGTCCAGGAATGTTGTAACAATATCGCCAAGCACTCGGCCGCCAAGAGCGTAAACATTTCTGTGAGTTCGGCCGATGGATGGGTGAGACTGGCCGTTGAGGACAACGGAGTCGGGTTTAGAGTCGAGGAAGCGCTGGCTCGGAAAGATTCGTTTGGACTTTCTGGCATGAGGGAGCGCGTTGCCCTACTCGGTGGCAGATTTGAGATTCGCAGTTATCCCAAGAATGGCTCCGGCAACGGAATCACCACTGGGACCAGATCGGTTGATCGTCAGAGAACAGGACGGGGCACCAAGATTTTGATCCGTCTTCCGGTAGCCAAGCAGCCTCCGGAATCCAGTTCGGTCGAGCCAATCGCCGCCAAGCCGATGGGAGCCAAACCGTTGGGAGCACGACACGCGCGGAGAATCAGAGCAGCCGGAGCGTAGGCCCGGTCGCCTGGGGCCGGAGTAGCAGACTCAGGTTACGCAGGTGGCAGCTCAAGCTTAGGAAAGGGATTCGAGACAGCAACTGGGGTAAACGTTATGGCCAAGACTCGCATCATGTTGGCGGATGATCACACGCTCTTTCGCCAAGGCATCAGAACGCTCATTTCGGCGGAGGCTGACATGGAAGTGGTCGGCGAAGCTTCCAACGGCGGCGACGCCGTGGAGAAAGCAGCCGATCTACGGCCGGACGTCGTGCTGATGGACATCGGCATGCCCGGTCTCAGCAGTTTCGAAGCTACCCGGCAGATCAAGAAAAACCGTCCCGAAACAAAAGTCCTTTTTCTTACGATGTACGACGACGAAGACTACCTGGTTGAGGGCATGGAGGTAGGCGCCAGCGGTTACGTTCTCAAGGACAGCCCGTCCGCCCAATTGGTGGCCGCCGTCCGCGACATTTGCCGTGGCGGAAGTTATCTCAGCCCCCGCATGCTGTCGCAACTGGTTGACGATTTCCGGTCTCGCATCAAGTCGGCGAACCGCCTGCCCCGATTCGCAACTCTCACCACGCGCGAGCGCGAAGTGCTGAAGATGCTGGCCGAAGGCAACTCGGTGAAAGAAATTGCCTGCGATCTGAACCTGAGCGTGAAAACCGTGGAAGCGCATAAGTTCAACCTGATGCGTAAGCTGGACATCCACAATAAAGCTCAGCTAGTGCAGTACGCCATCCAGAAGAAGATCATCAAGATCCCGAACCTGGCCTAACGCGAGTTACCATGGAGTCGGTGTGAACCGGCCCATCCTGACGGTACCCGTCCAAAAAGTCGAAGGCGTTTCCTCCGTTCCATTCCAGGATCTGCTGGCCGTAGAAGAGCCGCTGGAAATTCGTCTGCATCACGATCAGGACGACAGATCCATCTCCATAACCATGCGCACGCCCGGCCATGACTTCGAGCTGGCGGCCGGTTTCTTGTTCAGTGAAGGCATCCTGCACCACGCCTCACAGGTTCGCGAAATACGCTGGTCGCACCTCGCGAATGGCAACCAGCGCCAGTTGGGCAACTCCGTCACGGTGGAACTGAACCCGGGCGTGGATGTGGAT
Source organism: Bryobacteraceae bacterium (assembly GCA_035486095.1). Lineage (GTDB taxonomy): Bacteria > Acidobacteriota > Terriglobia > Bryobacterales > Bryobacteraceae > Palsa-89. Next base: position 3,074 of record DATHNM010000170.1, on the reverse strand, counting down.
CTTGACCGGCTGGAACGCCATTTCTACACCACCTCCAGCTGCGGCGTGTGCGGAAAAGCGTCCATCGAAGCGATAGAGATGCAGGATTGTCCGGTGCTGCCGCGCAACGGGCCGATGGTGGAAGGAAGCGTGATTCATCTTCTACCGGACGCCTTGCGGCGCGCCCAGCCGGTGTTTGAGCGTACCGGCGGATTGCATGCCGCGGCGCTGTTTTCGCCCCAGGGCGAGTTCCAGCTTTTGCGCGAGGATGTTGGCCGCCACAACGCAGTGGACAAACTGATCGGCGCCGAAATGCTGGCGGGCCATACGCCCCTTGGCGAGCGTCTCATGTTCGTGAGCAGCCGCGCAAGTTTTGAGCTGGTGCAGAAAGCCTTGATGGCCGGCATTCCGATCCTGGCCGCAGTGGGCGCACCTTCCAGCCTGGCCGTGGAAACGGCACAGCGCTTCAACTTGACCCTGCTCGGCTTCGTGCGCGACAGCCGTTTTAATATCTATTCAGGAGCATCCAGAATCCAATGAAACTCCGCATCCATGGAAACTCGCTGCGGCTGCGGCTGAACCAATCTGAAGTGGCCCAGTTCAGCAAGACCGGTTTTGTCGAAGACAGCGTGCAATTCGCGCCCGGCACCAGCTTGGCTTACACGCTGGAATCGCTGTCCAGCCTGAGTGCCCCAAAAGCTGTTTACGCCAACGGCGGGCTGCGCATTCAGGTTCCCGGCGCCGAAGCCATAGATTGGTTTACGTCAGATCGCGTGGGCATCTCCGGTGAGCAACCGCTGGAATCTGGAAAATCCCTTTCCATCCTGATCGAAAAAGATTTTCAGTGCCTGCATGGCGATGTCGCTCGCGATCCGGACGCCTATCCCAATCCGATTGAAGAGACGGTCCGCTAATCTGGGCAGAAATGGAAAAGGGCGCCGGTGTTATCGAGCGCCCTTCGCCGCGTCGTTCGGAATCGACCCTGGAGTTATAACTTCTTGGTCCCCTTCGAATCGGGGCTCCGCAGCCGGCCGAGCAACCTTACCTCACCGAGGTTATCACGAAATCTTCTCGGCAATCGATTTGGCCTGCAGGAACTGGAGCAAGTAATCCGGGCCGCCCGCTTTGGAATCCGTTCCCGACATATTGAACCCGCCAAAAGGATGCGCGCCCACCATGGCGCCCGTGCACTTGCGATTGATGTACAGGTTGCCCACGAAGAATTGCTCGCGCGCCTGGCGGATTTTCTCCCGGTTGTCGGTGTAAACCGCGCCCGTCAATCCATATTCGGAATCGTTCGCCAGTTCCAACGCATGATCGAAATCGCGCGCCTTGGCCACCGCCAGCACCGGACCAAAAATCTCCTCCTGGAAGATACGAGCCTTGGAATCGATATCGGCGATCACCGTAGGCTGCACAAAATATCCGTCGCCCGGCGCCCTGGATCCGCCCGCCACCAGCCGGCCTTCCTGCTTGCCGATCTCCACGTAATCCAAGATCGATTTCATGGCGCCTTCGTTGATCACCGGCCCCATGTAATTTCCCGAATCGTCCGACGGCCCAACCTTCAGCGCCGCCACCTGGGTCTTCAGCTTGTCGACGAACTCATCGTAAATAGCCGCATCCACAATGGCGCGCGAGCAGGCCGAACATTTCTGTCCCTGGTACCCGAAGGCCGACCACATCACGCCCTTCACCGCGACGTCGACGTCGGTTTCTTTGTCCACCACAATCGCGTCCTTGCCGCCCATCTCGGCCACCACGCGCTTTATCCAAAGCTGTCCCTTGCGCGGCTTGGCCGCCAGTTCATTGATCCGCAGCCCTACTTCCTTGGAGCCGGTAAAAGCGATGAATCGCGTCAGGGGATGCTCCACGATGACGTCGCCCACCACTGAGCCGCTGCCCACCAGCATGGAGAACGATTGCGGCGGAAACCCGGCGTCCAGTAGAACTTCTGCAAACTTGGCTGCGATGGTGGGCGTGTCGCTGGACGGCTTGATCACCACTGTGTTGCCCGCCACCAGCGCCGCGGTGGTCATGCCTACCATAATGGCCAGCGGAAAATTCCAGGGCGGAACAATCACGCCCACGCCCAGCGGCAGATAGAACAATTCGTCCTTCTCGCCCGGCAACTGCACCAAGGGATCCGGCTTGGCCAGGCGCAGCATCTGGCGCGCGTAGTATTCGCAGAAATCGATGGCCTCTGAAACATCGGCGTCCGCCTCAGGCCACGTCTTGCCGGCTTCATAAACCAGCCAGGCGTCGAACTCGAACTTCCGCTCGCGAAACAGCGCAGCCGCACGCAGCAGAATCTGCGCACGAGTCTCCGGGGGCACCGCGCCCCATTGCGGATAATAGGCGTGGGCCGCTTCCACGGCCTCTTTTGCCAGCGCCGCCGTGGCCTTGTTATGACTTCCCACGATTTCGCTGGGCTTGGAAGGATTCAGCGATTTCAGCAAATCCCCGGTCCGCTCGCGCCGCCCGGCGATCAGCAGATCGTATTCCCGCCCTAGCTGGGAATGCACCTCGCGCAACGCCCGTTCCATCGCCTCGCGATTGGAGGGCTTCGAAAAATCGGCTACCGGCTCATTTACAAATGCTGCCGGCGCCTTCACCGGCTCTGCAATGCTGCTGGACATGGGTGTGTACTCTCTTGAAAGCGTTCCGTTGTTGGATGCTTATCTGTTGGATGCTTATCCCTTCAGATTGGATGCCGTGCTCTCAACGATCTTGCGGCCCCGCTCGAACATATCCGCCGCTTCGTCCGCCAGTTTGCGGCCGCGCTCGTACATTTCCCGCCCGCGATCCAGCAGGTCGCCTCCCGAATCGGCTAGCGCATCCCGCCCCTTCTGTGCCTTCTTGGTCAGATGCCGCCGCGTATCTTCCCCGGTCGCCGGAGCATAGAGCAGCGCCACCGTCGCGCCAATCGCAATGCCCGCCATGAACCACACCGCCTTGCCGCCGTATTCTTCCGCCATGAACCCTCCTTATTCATTCTAACGCCCGATCCCGGCGATAATCTTCTAGAATCAGAACGTGAGTACTGAACTGGATCTGATTACGGTGTATCGCTCCATGGATGCGGACGCCAAAGA
>DATHNM010000169.1:0-10671 GCA_035486095.1 Bryobacteraceae bacterium | reverse complement strand
ATATATGTAACCATTCTCCGCGTGCGCCGGGACCGCTGACCTTACTCAGCTTTGAGAGAAGCCATATCGATCGAAAAGCGGTACTTCACATCGGCCTTCAGCAGCCTTGTGTATGCTTCGTTGACCTTCTGGACAGGAATGACTTCGACATCCGCGGTGATGTTGTGTTCGCCGCAAAAATTGAGCATCTCCTGAGTCTCGGGGATACCGCCGATGGGAGAGCCGGAAAGGCTGCGGCGTTTGAAAATAAGTCCGAAAACCGGGACCGCCAGCGGCTTCTCGGGTGCGCCAACCATGGTGATGTTGCCGTCGCGGCGGAGGAGTTGAATATAGGCGTCGATGTCGTGAGCGGCGGAAACCGCGTCGAGGATGAAGTCGAAGCTGCCGGCGTGCTTCTGCATCTCATCGGCGTTGCGCGAGACGACAACTTGGTCGGCGCCCAGGCGGCGTGCGTCGTCCTTCTTGCCCGGCGACGTGGTGAAGACCACGACCTGCGCACCCAGCGCATGAGCAAACTTCACGGCCATGTGGCCCAGGCCGCCGAGGCCCACCACGCCGACCTTTTTTCCTTTCGTCACGCCCCAATGCCGCATAGGCGAGTAGGTGGTGATTCCAGCGCAGAGCAGGGGCGCGGCGCCGGCGAGATCCAGATTCCCGGGGACATGCAGGACAAAGCGCTCATCGACGACAATGCTGTCGGAATAGCCGCCATAGGTGACGCCTCCCAAGTGCTTGTCCGGGGCGTTGTAGGTAAGGGTCGCGTTGGGGCAGAACTGTTCGAGGCCGGCCTGGCACTCGGGGCAGGTGCGATCGGAATCAACCATGCAGCCGACCGCCGCGATGTCGCCGGGCTTGAACTTCGTGACTGCCGAGCCCACCTTGCTGACGCGGCCGGCGATCTCATGGCCCGGAACGCAAGGGTAGACCGTCGGCATAACACTCTTCCACTCGTCACGCGTTTGATGCAGATCGGAGTGACACACCCCGCAAAAAAGAATCTCCATCTGTACGTCGTGCTCGGTTAGATCGCGCCGCGCGATGTCAGTGCGTGCTAGAGGCGATGCCGCACTGGCGGCGGAGTAGGCTTTCGCTTTCGACATAGATTGATGCTCCTTTTATTCCTGCTTTTGGTCAGCCCGTGTATTGTTCGTCGCTGACTTGTTCCAGCCACTCAACGGCTTTGCCGTCGAGTTGTTCCTGAATGGCGATGTGGGTCATGAACGTGGCTGGGCTGGCGCCGTGCCAATGCTTCTCACCCGGCGGAATCCAAACGACGTCACCGGGGCGAAGTTCCTCGATCGGGCCTCCCCAGCGCTGTGTTCGGCCACTGCCCGCCGTCACGATCAGGGTCTGCCCCAGCGGATGGGTGTGCCATGCGGTGCGGGCGCCGGGTTCAAAGGTGACACTGGCGCCGAAAGCGCGCGCCGGAGCCGGCGGATTGAACAGGGGATCAATCCGCACTGTGCCCGTAAAGTAATCCGCTGGACCTTTACCAGAGGGCTGTGAACCGCTTCGTTTGATTTCCATTTGTCCTTAATATTCTGATTAAAACATTAGCGGCCGGTGTGCTGGGCATTTCGGACAGCGTGCTACAATCCGCGCATGCACCGGCTTTTAACGCTACTGGCCCTGGCCCTGGGGAGTGCATTAGCCGCGCTGCCGCCCGATGCCGATCGGCAGCTGGCGCGGGAAATTTACAAGGAAATGATCGAGATCCGGTCTGGCTACACAACCGGGTCAACTACTCCGGTGGCGGAAATGGCTGCCGCGCGATTGCGCGCCGCCGGATTCCCCGATGCCGACATTTTCGTGGGCGGCGCCAGCCCGAAAAAGGCAAATCTGGTGGTGCGCTATCGGGCTGGAAGGGCCGGCGCGGCGGCATTGAAACCAATTTTGCTGCTGGCCCACAGCGACGTGGTGGAGGCGAACCGCGAGGATTGGAGCACCGATCCGTTTCAGTTCATCGAAAGAGACGGCTACTTCTATGGCCGGGGCACTTCGGACGACAAGGCGCAGGCGGCGGTTTGGATCGCGAATCTGATTCGCTACAAGCGCGAGGGATTCAAGCCGGAGCGCGATATCATTGTGGCCCTTACGGCGGACGAAGAAGGCGGCGGCGCATACAACGGCGTTATATGGCTGCTGAAGAACAAGCGCGAGTTGATTGACGCCGAGTTGGCCTTGAACGAAGGCGGTGGGGGCGTGATGGTGAACGGCAAGAAGATCGCGAACAATATTCAGGTAAGCGAGAAAACCTATGCCGATTTCAAGTTCGAGGTGCATAACAGGGGCGGCCACAGCTCCGTGCCGGTGCCGGATAACGCGATCTATCATTTGGCCACGGCCCTGGAACGGCTGTCCCGCTACAGCTTCCCGCTGAAGACGGACGAAGTGACGCGGGCCTATTTTCGTGAAATGGCGAAGGTGGAGAGTGGAGCGTTAAAGAACGAGCTGGCGAAGATTGCCGATGGATCACCCGAAGCTGCCAGGGAAGCGATGCAGCGGGTGGCATCTATATCGCCGCGCTGGAATTCGATGCTGCGCACTACTTGCGTGGCCACCGAGTTGGCCGGCGGCCATGCGCTGAACGCGCTGCCACAGGTTGCCAGCGCCAATGTGAACTGCCGGATCTTTCCGGGCGACTCCATCGACTCTGTACAGAAGGCCTTGCGTTTGGCGATTGGGGATGAACAGGTGGCTATTCGCGTACAGGGCGAGGTGGATGTCGGTCCAGCGTCTCCCATGCGCCCGGACGTGCTGCGGGCCGTGGCGCGCGTCAGCGATACGATGTGGCCGGGGGTGCTGACGATTCCCGTTATGAGCACCGGCGCCACGGATGGCCGTTACCTGCGCGTGGCGGGAATTCCAACCTACGGCGTGTCTGGATTTTTTGCCGACCGCGACGATGTGCGCGCGCACGGCCGGGATGAGCGCATGAACGTGAACTCGTTCTACGAGGGGCAGGCATTCTTGTACGAACTGGTGAAAGATTTGTCGGCCGGCCAGTGATTAAGGAATGACACTCAGCCGTTCGTCAAACGGACTTCCCAGCATCGGTTGCAGTTTGCCGCGAAATTCCTTGGTGTGAGCCGCTTCCAGGTGTGCCTCGAAGGCCGCCTGGTTCTCCCAAATTGCCACGGTTGTGAAATGATTCTTGCGCGAAACATCCACTAGTAGCTCGAAACGCACCACGCCCTTGTCTTTCTTGGTGTCGGACGCGAAGTTCAAGAGCAGCCTGGTGCCGTCAGAGGTGTAGTTGGGCGTGAGATCAATGTGCGTGACAACGTACAGCCTGGCATCTTGCCCGGCACTCTGGCCGAAGGCTGCGAAGATTGCCAGCAGAAACAAAAAGGTAAGCGCAGTGAGTGAGTGGCGCATAGCTTTTGATAGTCTACTCCCGATGGATCTCGATCTATTGGAAGCTTCCAAACGCGCCTTTGGCACGGATCAACACGCGGCGCTTGCGCGTTTGCTTCGAAAATTGGGGCGGGCGCGTTTCGCGGATGCCGCTGCGCTGATTCGCTGGCACGAAGCGCTGTTGTTTTTTCGGGCTTACCCGCCGAACGGGGAAGTGCTGCGGGTGTGCGATGAATTGCTGCTGGGGATACCGAGGAAGATCGAACAACTGCGGCGCGCGGGTAAGGATCTGGTGCCATTCGAAGAGCCGGATGTTTCTGGCATCGCGGGCACGGCGTTTTCGGCGCTGTTTACCTACGACATCACGCGCTGGCTGTGGGAGCAGCATGGGCAGGCGGTGGAAATTGACTGGGATGGGTACGATGCTGCGCTTTTGGGGCCACTGCTGCGGCGTCTGCATCCCTTCGCGAATGAAGATCTGTTGGTGGAGGCAAACATTCCTTATATGGATTGGTTTCGGGCCGCGAAACGGAAGCCGGGCTCGGATTTGGGCTGGCTGATTGCGCGCCTGGAAGCCCTGCCAATTCCGGCTGAAGACCGCGCGGAGTTGTTTGCTGAAGCCAAGCTCTACGTTCGCTGGCAATTGGATGCGGCGACAACACGCACCAATGGGCGTTTTCCCGGCCGGCGAAAGATGTTTTATCACGCCGGCCCGCTGATTCGCCGGGCCGATGTTTCGCTCGGCGCCGAGCTTGCATCGCCACCCTTCGCGATAGAAACACTGAGCCGCGCGGAAGGCGAAAAGATGCTCAACTTTGCGCGCGAAACTTCGGCCATGCGCTATCGCGAACTGCACGGGTTCACCTATGGCGACGCAGGCCACGTTATTCGCTGCGAGCTGGGCCGCGGCGTGGAGGTTTACATTTCGGGCGTTCCGCCGGAGCATCGTTTGCCGCTGCGCGCCTATCACGCCGGGATGTTTTTCAAGAATGGCGTCCCCATCGGCTACATCGAATGCCTGACGCTGTTTGAGCATGTGGAGGTGGGTTTCAACCTCTATTACACCTTTCGCGAGGGCGAAACCGCGTGGCTGTATGGGCGTTTGCTGCGGGTGTTCCGGCAGTTGCTGGATGTAACCTGCTTTGCGGTGGATCCGTATCAGGTTGGGGCACACAACGAAGAAGCTATTGAGTCCGGCGCGTTCTGGTTCTATCGCAAGCTCGGCTTCCGGCCGGCCAGCCCGCAAGTGGCGAAGCTGTTGCAGCGCGAGGAAGGGAAACTGCGCACAGATGCAGGCTATCGTACCCCTGCCGGCACGCTGCGGCGCCTGGCCGCCGGCTGGATGATTTATGAGATTCCAGGCTCCCGAATGGGCGATTGGGATCATTTTGAAACGCGGCGGGCGGCGATGGCGCTGCGCGAATCTCCCTTCTCGCCCGCTATTCAACGGGCTAAGAACGCGCCGGAGGAATCCACCTACGTACGGGCTCTGCAGCGCGACCCGGCCCTGCGCCGGCGCATGCTCAAGCTGGGCTCTGCGTTAGGATGAAAGCCGTGGAGCGACACGATCCGCCTCCGGGCGCACTGGAACAGATTGCCCCGGCGGCCATGCCCTGGGTTGGCCTGAAGGACGATGAACTGCTCCAAAAGCGCATCTGCGATCTGGGGGTGCGCATTCCCGGCAGCGAACTGGAAGGCCGCATTACGCAGCTCTACGACGAACTGGGGGCGCACGGGCTGGCATTCCGGCCGCCCTGCTATCTGGGCGACGAATGGTTCTCGCCGGCCGGCGCCCCAGCCATAGCGATTCCGTTTTATCTGGCGCATCCCCGCTTGAAGACCCTGGAAATGCATCAGATGCTGCAAGTGGAAGGCGGCACGCCCGAGTGGTGCCTGGAACTGCTGCGGCACGAGAGCGGGCACGCCATCGATCATGCTTATCGCTTTTCGTCGCGCGACGATTGGCACGGCGTGTTCGGCAGTCCGGAAACCGAATATTCGCCGGAGACCTATCATCCCAGGCCGTATAGCAAAGGCTTCGTGCGCAATTTGCCGAACTGGTACGCGCAGGCTCATCCGGACGAGGATTTTGCCGAGACCTTCGCGGTGTGGCTTTCGCTCACCCCGGAGCAGTGGCGCGAGCAATATCGCGGATGGAAGGCCCTGGACAAACTGGAATTCGTGCATTGCCTGATGGAGGAGGCCAAGAATACGCCGCCCAAAGTGAAGCTCGCCCGGCGCATTTATGAAGCCAGCCGTCTGCGAAAAACGCTGGCGCGTTACTACACCGAACGGCGAAAACTCTATGCCGAGGATTTCCCCGACTTTTACGACGCAGATCTGCGCGTTATATTCGGAACTGATGAGCCCAACGGAGAGTCCGCTGCGAAAGTTATGCGACGGAACCGGCCGGCGTTGGTGGCATCCATCGTCCGTTGGACTGGACAACACAAGTACACTGTGGACATGCTGGTGCGCAAACTGATTGAGCGCTGCCAAAAACTGAAGTTGACTTTTCCGCCGCAGCCGGATCGCGCGCGTGTGTCGTTTGAACTGGCCGCGTATCTATCGGCCATGGTGACCAATCATCTGCACACCGGCCGATTCAAGAGGTCTGTCTAGCCGTGAAGGTGCTGGTCCTGTTCGATGTGGCTTATCGCGCCGCGCCCGCCGAAACCTTTTCTCCGCAAGAGTTGAAGGACGAAGAAGACAAGCCCACCGAAGCCGACGTCCTGGCTTGCCTGCAGCGGCTGGGACATGAAGTGGACACGCTGGCGGTGTTCGACGATGTGGTGTGCATCGTGGAGAAGCTGAAGAATTTCGCGCCGGAAGTGGTTTTCAATCTCACTGAGTCGTTTCACTCCAATCGCGCGAATGAGCCCAACATTCCTGCATTGCTGGAGCTGATGCGCGTGAAATACACGGGCGCGCGCCCGGACGGCCTGATGCTTTGCAAGGACAAGGCACTGGCCAAGAAGGTGCTGGCGTATCATCGCGTGCGGGTTCCGCATTTCGTCATCTCCACCGAACAGCGTCCGCTGAAACGCTTGCGGCGGTTTGTTTATCCGGCTTTTGTGAAGCCGGTGGGCGAGGAATCTTCGGATGGAATCGCCAAGGCGTCGTTCGCCAAGAGTGAAGAGGAGGCGCTGGAACGGGCCCGCTTCATTCACGAAAAATTTCACTGCGATGCGTTGATCGAGGAGTATATCGACGGCCGCGAACTGTATCTGAGCGTCATGGGGAATCGCAAGCTCACGGTTTTACCGCCGCGCGAGATCTTTTTTCATGAAGTGCCTGAGGACACGCCGAAGTTCGCTACGTTCAAGGCCAAGTGGGACGATTCTTATCGCAAGAAGTGGGGTATCCAGAATGGGCCCGCGACGCAACTGCCGGCCGGGGTGGATGAAAAGCTGGCCCGCTTGGCGCGCAAGGTATATCGCGTGCTGAAGATTCGCGGCTTCGGCAGAGTGGACGTGCGGCTCACGCCGGCGGGCGAAGTGGTGGTCATTGAGGCTAATCCGAATCCGTCGCTGGCTTGTGAGGACGATTTCGCGCAATCGGCCGCCACGGCGGGGCTGCCTTATGATGCACTGATCCAGAAGCTTTTGGATACTGCCTGCTCTTGATATAAGGTGGATTGCCGCCTTACTTAGTACCAAATTCTCACTATTCCTTGCACCCCGACTGCCGATGTCTATTGGCTAGAGGAGCAGCTTCCGATGTGACGCAGCTATGTGGTAGCGGCGTCCACGATGTCGGCGGTTGCTCAATCGTCTTGTGTCCATGATTCATGAGGGGCACGGTTCCCTTGGCCGTCCCCTCACTTTTTTCCCGCCAAGTTCTGCCTTACGTCCCGCGCTTCGGAAGAATCTAGAATAGATTGTTGCAGCCGTTCGTCCCATTCATCCGGAATCCTCACCTGCTTACCATTGCCGGGAACTATTGGCGGCGCGAATTGGATTTGCTCCGATTCCCGGTTCAGGCGAAGTTGTATGACACCGAGCCGGGGGTCCAGATCCTGGTTCATTCGCAGGCGCCGGCCGGGCCGCCGCTGGCGCAATTGCTTCTGGTTCATGGATTGGAAGGCTCCAGCCTGGCCGGCTATGCGCGCAGCTTGGCGCAGGCGGCGCTGCAAGCCGGCTGTGCCACGCATCGATTCAACATGCGAAGCTGCGGCGGCACGGAACATTTGAGCGGCCGCACGCTTTATCACTCCGGCCAGACCTCGGATCTGCTGGCGGTAATCCGGCAGCTTCCGCGCACCGCGCCGATCTTTCTGGCCGGTTTTTCGCTGGGCGGCAACGTGGTGTTGAAGCTGGCTGGAGAACTCGGGGCCCAGGCAGCCGAACTGATTGCCGGCGTGATGGCCATCTCCACACCGATTGATTTGGCGGCCTGCGTGCGGCAACTGGACAAACCTTCCAACCTGCTTTATGCGCGCAGATTTGTCGCCCGTCTGAAGGAGCGAGTCCGCGCCAAGGAGAGGCTGGCACCCGGGCTATTCGATCTGAGCGGCCTGGAGCTGGTGCGGAACATCTACGATTTCGACGACCGGTTCACGGCCCAGGCCTTTGCCTTTGGCAGCGCGGACAACTACTATGCGACGCAATCGGCGAATCAGTATCTGGACCGCATCCGCATTCCGGCGCTGCTGGTGCAATCCAAGGACGATCCGCTGATCCCGTTCGCGGTTTACGATCACCCGGCATTCGCCACCAATCCCAACCTGCGGCTGTTGGCTGTGGAGCACGGAGGGCACCTGGGCTTCATCTCCAAAACCAGGCCGCGCTTTTGGCTGGACCAGGTTCTCGTAAACTGGGTATTGGAAGTAAGGAACAAGGTTACAGCGGGATTCGTATCTTAATCTAATGGCCTATGGAGCAGGACAAACCGCGTCATTTCGCGAAGCGGCAGCAGTGGCGGCCGATTCGCTGCGCTCCAGCAAACTACGCAGTTTCCTGACTTTACTTGGCATTATCCTGGCCACCACCACACTCATCGCCGTGATGTCGCTAATCCACGGCATGGATGTGTACATCGCCAACACGGTGTCGAACATGGGCTCGGACGGGTTTCGAATCGTGAAGATCGCTTTCCTGGGCAATTTCGATCCGAAGAAATATCTGCAGATGCAGAAGAGGAATCCGGAGCTGAGCCAAGACGAGTTCCAATATCTGAAGGATCACGCCACCCTGGTGAACGATTTCGGAATGAGCGCCGGCCGCACGGTCACCGTCTCACTGGGATCGCAAACGCTGACCAATATCTCTTTGAATGGCGGAACAGCGAACTGGGCCTCGCTGGGCGATACGCAGATCGCCAGTGGCCGTTACTTTACCGAGATCGAAGACCGGCACCGCACTCCCGCGGCTGTGATTGGCGCCGATCTGAAGACCAATCTGTTTGGGGATAGCGATCCCATCGGAAAGGAATTCAAGATTGAGGGCCGGCCGTTCACCGTCGTGGGCGTGGCGGAGGCCAAGGGCAGCGTCTTCGGCCAGTCCCAGGATGCCTTCGTCGATATTCCGATTGGAGCCTACTTCCAGATTTACGGATCGCGGACGGGCATTCGCTACGCCGCCCGAGCCTCAGATCAGAAAGTGCTGGAGCAGGCCAAGGACGAAATGCGCATGTTGATTCGCGCTCGCAGACATGAAGCGCCGGGCCAGGACGACACGTTTTCGATTCTGTCGTCCGATTCGCTGGTCAGCGCCTGGGACCAGCTCACCAACGCTATTGCGGCAACCGCGGTGGCCGTGGTTTCGATCTTCATGGTAGTCGGGGGTGTGGTGATCATGAACATCATGCTGGCGGTGGTGAGTGAACGGACGCATGAAATTGGCATTCGCAAGTCCGTGGGTGCGCGCCGCCAGGATATACTCAATCAATTTCTGGTGGAATCTTCCATGCTGGCGGGCATGGGCGGATTCATCGGCGTGGTTCTGGCCTGGATAGTTTCCACGGCGGTGCGCAGTTTCACCTCGGTTCCCATGGCGGTGCCCATCTCAGCGGTGCTTATGGGCGTGGCCCTTTCCACCGCGGTTGGCCTGTTCTTTGGGATTTATCCGGCGCAGCGGGCCGCCAAGCTGGATCCGATTGAAGCTCTGAGGGTAGAAAGATGACGGTGAGTGGATGACCCGGGTAGAACTCAGTTCCGCGATTGGTCTGGCGCTGGCCACGGTGCGCGAGCACAAGATGCGCTCGTTCCTGACGGTTCTGGGCGTGATTATCGGCACTGGCACCATCATCGCGGTGGGATCCATCATTGCCGGGCTGGACGGCGCGGTAACCGGCATCATGCGCAGCTTTGGCACGAACACTGCGATTGTTTTCAAGTTTCCCATCGGCTTCCAAAGCCGCACTCCCGAACAGCTTCGCCGCAAAGCCATCACCTATGAAGACGGCCTGGCTATTGCGCGCCGCTGCCCGTCGGTAGAGTATGTGAGTCCTTATTTGATCCCGAACTCTTTCGGAAGCGGTCCGCAGATTAACATCGCACGCTACAAGGGCAACGAACTATACAACGTGGACATTTCAGGGACGGAAGAATCCTACGCGCAAAGCGGCCAGGCGGAGATGGCTGAAGGACGCTTTTTCACCGACGTCGAAAATCAGCACCACATGCCGGTGGCCGTCATAGGGGCAGACGTTCCGCGCGCGCTGATGAACGGCGAAGATCCCGTGGGCAAGTGGATGGATGTGAACGGCCACAAGTTCGAAATCGTGGGCGTGATGAAACGGGCCGCTGCGTCGTTCCCCGGACAGGACGACATCCGCGTGATGCTGCCGTATTTCAGCATGCACAAGCTATTTCCCGCGTCCAAGGAAAATCTTCTCATGGTGACCGCTAAACCGGGGCGCCTGGCCGCGGCGATCGACGAAGCCACCGTGGTGATGCGCATCCAGAGGCATGTTCCAGCCGACAAGCCGGACGATTTTTCCATCTCTACTTCCGATCAGCTGGTGGAACAGTTCCATAGCGTGACGGCGATCGTGGCGTTGGTGATGGTGGTAATGAGTTCGGTGGGCCTGCTGGTGGGCGGCATCGGGGTGATGAACATCATGCTGGTTTCGGTTACCGAGCGCACGCGCGAAATTGGCATTCGCAAGGCGATTGGCGCCCGGCGGGCCGACATCGTTCTGCAGTTCCTTACCGAAGCGGTGGTGCTGACGGGTTTGGGCGGCCTGATTGGTATGTCGATCGGATGGGCGGTTTCGCTGGCTTGCCGGCTGCTCTATCCGGCATTGCCGACCGCCGTGCCCTGGTGGGCAGCCACTTTGGGCGTGGTGGTGTCGGTGGCGATCGGGCTGTTT
>DATHNM010000168.1:0-3266 GCA_035486095.1 Bryobacteraceae bacterium | reverse complement strand
GCCAACCACCAGCACATCGCGCAGATCCAGCGGACTCTCGTACAGAGTCAAGATCGACGGCGCGGCCAGGGAAACCGGAATGCGCGTGGTGATTTCGATCAGGTATCGCCCGAACTGCGCGGCGTTATCGGACGTGCCGCGCGCCACCATGACGATCATCCTGGGCCGGTGTTGTTCGAAGTGATGGCGCAGCTCGAAGATGGAGCGCAGGCCGCCCTCCAGCGTTTTGGTCAGCGCCGCCGGTTGTTGCCGCGTCTCTTCGAGCATCTTTGAAATTGGATTGCCAAGGGACATGGGATTAGCGCGGAAAGATTTCATCCAATTCCTGGCGGGATGCCCGCCGGCCGTATTCACAAACCTGAAACGCTTCGGCATGCTGAATTTCGGCGCGGCCGTAGCGGCGCGTCAGAGCCACACGCGCGCATTCACTGAGTGGACGGCCCCAGGTTTTCGACAACCACTCCAGCCGGTGATCGGACGGGACTTCGCGTCCATCAATCCACGGGAGCCATTCGTAAAACTGCGAAGCGTGCGCATCCAGCGCGCCTATTTTCCGCTCCCATACGTCATCGATGGCCACCGCGACATCGGCGACGAATGGAGCCGGCAGCTGAAACCCATCCTCCAGATATAGAAATAGAGGGTTGTGGCGCAGAACCGGCGTGTCCGGGCACAGCCGCGGCACCATCACCAGATACGCCGAATCCTGAACCAACTGGCCGGTGTAGCGATGATCGGGATGGTAATCCCAGGGGCGATGGGTGAGAACCACGTCCGCGTTCCATTCCCGGATGCGGCGCACGATTTCTTCGCGCGCGTCCAGGGTAGGCAGCAACTGGCCGTCATGGTAACGCAGGATTTCGGTTTCGGCGATGCCCAGACGGCGCGCGGCTTCCGCAGCTTCCCGCTTACGGATGGCCATTAATTCCGCCGCCGGATGCACGTGATGGCCGGCGGCGCCGTTGGTGACCGAGAGGAACTTCACCGCGTGGCCGGAGGCGGCGAACTTATAAGCTGCCCCGCCGAACTCGATCTCGCAATCGTCCGGGTGCGCGCCGATGCAGATGATCCTCACCGTACGAATGGTGCGGCCGATGGGCGCATCTGTCCAGTTCACAACGGTTGCCAAGGGGGGTTATGCGACGTTCGTTACCCCACCGAACGTTTTTGTTTTCAGTGACCTTGGGACGTGTTAAAATCAGACGGATTTTGATCACGGGGTGTTGTGATGGTTGAGGGGCAGGTTCCCGGGGAGGCGCATGCCAAGGCGCCGGCGGGTCCGCGGCCGGCTCGTGTTTCCGAAGAAGCGGTTCGGGAAGAACTCAGCCGTGTGCTATCGTGCCACGAGTTCCGCCTAAGCAAGCGCAGCCAGGACTTTGTCCGTTACGTGGTGGAGCACACGCTCACCGGCCGCGAGGACATGCTGAAGGAACGGACCATCGGCATCGAAGTGTTCGGCCGTTCCACCAGCTACGAACCCAGCGACGACGCTACCGTACGCGTGAAGGCAGGCGACGTCCGGAAGCGGCTGGGGCTTTATTACGCCGAGCAAGGCGCGCAGAATCCGGTGCGCATCGAACTGCCGCCCGGCACCTACGTTCCCGAGTTTCGCTGGTCTGAGACGAAATCCGATGCACCCGAAATCCTGGCGGCTCTTCCGCCGGCCACGCTGTCCGATACCTCGCCGGCGCCGATAGCGGCGAAACCGGCATCACTGCGTCATCTGTATATGATTGGCGGGGCGGTTCTGGTCGCAATCGCCCTGGCCGCCGTGCTTTGGGTCCGGTCGCGTCCGGCGACCACCGCGCTGGATGAATTTTGGTCGCCGGTGTTGAAGGGATCCGCGCCCGTCTCCCTCTGCGTGGCTTTCGTCCCGGTTTATGGTTTAAATGGGGGCCTGAATCGAAGTCCGGCGGCCGCCGCAGCGCCCAAGCCGGACGATTTTGTGCTCTTGACGGATCAGTTCGTGGGCGGAGGCGACCTGGTTGCGTCCTCGCGCATTTCAGCCATGCTGGCGCGGATGCAGCATCCTTATCAGTTGAGGATCGGCAGCGATGTGTCGTTTCAGGATCTGCGGGCCGCGCCGGCGATTCTGGTAGGATACTCCTACACTCGCTGGAAAGAGATCAGCAACCAGTTGCGATTCTTTATCGACACCTCGCGCCAGCCGGTCGGGATCACCGATAACGGCAAGCTTACTGAATTCACGCTTCCAAACCTTCCTCCGGACCGGCGGACCAACGAAGACTACGCGATCGTCTCCCGGGTCTTCCATCCGGACACCCATGCGATGCTGGTGGAACTGGCCGGGATCACGCAGTATGGAACCGAAGCGGCAGCGGATCTGGTGACGAATGCTGATTTGATGACGGATGCCCTGCGCGGGGCGCCGAAAGACTGGCCGGACAAAAATCTGCAGCTGGTTTTACACGTCAAGGTGATTTCGGGCACCGCGAGTTCGCCGCAAGTAGTGAAGACTCACTTCTGGTGATCGTGCGGGGTGGCATTTCCCGCTGGTTCGCCCGGATTGCTGCTTGCACACAATTACATCCACCGAGCGTTGTTTGGCATTGTAAAACACTGTTTGGTCCACGAAAACTTCTTGAAATCCTCAATAGCCGTGCATTAATATCACTTCGACACAGTCGATTTTTGCTACTCTGGCTTGCGTCATGGCCGTCCTCAATCAGCTGACGAACGATGGAGGGAGATCCACAATGAAGATCCGCATGCTTGCGTTCGTTTTCGCTGCCTCCGCAGTTTGGGGGCAAAATACCGCTGGGGGCACGGGCCCGTTCCAGGTAGTGATGGAGGAGGACTCCACTCTTCCGGCGCACACGGTGTATCGGCCCGCGGACCTGGCGAAATTGCACGGGCAAAAACTCCCCATTATCGCTTGGGGAAACGGAGGCTGCATTGGTGACGGCGCTGCGTTCCAAATTTTCCTGAAGGAAATCGTATCGAACGGCTTCCTCGCGATCGCCAGCGGCGTCAAGGGAACAGGCGCTCCACCTCCAGGTGTCGGCGGTACTCCTGGTGGACCCCAGGGCGGCCTGCCCGCTGGTCCACCGCCCGGCGGATTCACCACGTCCTCCCAATTAATTGATGCCATCAACTGGGCTGATGCCGAAAACAGCCGCAAGGAGAGTAAGTATTTCGGCAAGATCGACACTTCACATGTCGCGGTGATGGGTCAATCCTGCGGAGGCGTTCAGGCCATCGCGGTGGCAACCGACCCCAGAGTAACGTTAGTCGGGATCTGGAAT
>DATHNM010000167.1:0-2771 GCA_035486095.1 Bryobacteraceae bacterium | reverse complement strand
CCTGGACTACTTCAAGCTGGTCAACGACCGGCACGGACATCAGGCCGGCGATGACGTGTTGAAAGCCGTCGCCCGGGTTTTACAGTCGTGCTGCCGCGCAACCGATACGTGCGCGCGCCTGGGGGGAGACGAATTCGCCGTCATTCTTCCTCATTCCCACGCGATTGCGGCCCAAGTGGTGGCGAAACGTATTCAACAGAAGCTGGCGCGGACCGCGGTTCCGCTAGCGGATGGTCATCTGACGGCCAGTATCAGCATCGGTGTTGCCACACTGCCATCAGACGCGGACAGCGCTGCCTCATTGATGGCCGCGGCCGATGCCGCCATGTACCACGCGAAGCAGGCCTCGCGATGCGAGCCAATTCCGGTGGAAGCGCGCGGCGTATAATCGCACTCAGGGCTCATTCGTGAGACTTCAACTTCCGCTGGTTGCCGCTTGCCTCGCCGTATTTCCGGTTTCCGCACAAATCAGCCAGACGCTTGACCTGCATACGCAGCATTCCAAGAAGTCGTTTTATGTGGTGCTGGCCTCGCGCGGCGGCAGCGCCACCGGCCATGCCTTCGTGGTGTGGGGCATTGAGGACGGCGTACGCCATAGGACCACGGTGCGGGCTCTGGGATTATATCCGGACGGCAGTTCCGCCAACTGCAGTTCGCTGGTGCGAACGGTTCCCGGGGGTGTTCTGGACGAGTTGCAGACCCACAGCTTCCAAGCCATCACCCAGGAACTAATTGTGCGCGTGGACCAAGCCGCATACCAACGTTCCTGGCAGGTGGCGCGCCAATGGGACTGCCGTCACGAGTTTGCTTTGTTCAGCCGCGATTGTGTGGAGTTCCTGAGAGCGGTGGGCCAGTCGATCGACCTGGACATGCCGCGGCGCGGGATAACCAGCCAAACGCCCCAGGCTTATGTCCGGGGGCTGGTCGCGCAGTATGCGGAACTGCAATTGGCCGCCGATAAACGCCGATGAAGACGGCTGTCAGCATTGTCACTCTGTTCGGACAGTGCCCGTCGATCTTAAATTCTCAGCGTCGCAGCCCTAACTCACTAGAAACTTCCGGATCCGTTCCACTGCGTCCATCAATTTCTCATACGAGTTCGCGATGCTGAATCGCAGATAGCCGTCCCCGTATGCGCCGAACGCGGTGCCGCTCAAACACGCCACTCCGGCCTTCTGCAGCAGCGCATCCGCCAATTCTTTCGATTTCCAGCCGGTACCCTGAATGTTGGGGAACGCGTAAAACGCTCCGCCCGGGATCGGGCAGCGGAATCCAGGTATCGTGTTCAGCGCAGCGCAGAAAGCATCGCGCCGCCGCCGAAACTCTTCCACCATCTTGGTTACGTCGTCCTGCGGACCATTCAGCGCCACGATTCCGGCCCGCTGCGTGAAGCTGGCGGTGCAAGAATTCGAATTCACCATCAGCTTGTTCACCGGATCCACCAGCCAGGTGGGCATCACGCCATATCCCATCCGCCAGCCCGTCATGGCGTAGGTTTTGGAGAATCCGTCCAGAATAATGGTCTTCTCCAGCATGCCGGGCAGAGTGCTGATGGATAACGGCGCTTCCTGGTCAAAGTAAATGCGCGTGTAAATCTCGTCCGACAGAATTACCAGATCGCGATCGCGCACCATGTCGGCGATAGCGCGAACATCCGCCGGCGGAATCACGCCGCCCGTCGGATTGTGCGGTGAATTCAGGATCAGCATCTTGGTCTTGGGCGACAGGCTGTCCTTTAGCACGTTCAGGTCGAACGAAAATCCGCGCTCCTCCACCAATGGAATGGGCACCGGCTTGGCGCCGAGAAAATTGATCATCGATTCGTAAATCGGGAAGCCCGGGTTCGGATAGATTACCTCATCGCCGGGCTCCAACAGCGCCATTAACGGAAAAAAGATGATTGGCTTGCCGCCGGGCACCACGCACACATGCTCTGGGCCCACACCAATTCCACGCGTGCGGCAGATGTAGGCTGCGATGGCCTCGCGCAGTTCGGGCAGCCCCTGCGTGGGCCCGTAGTGCGTCCAGCCTTGATCCAGCGCCTGTTTGCCGGCCTCTACAATGTGGCGCGGCGTGTCGAAATCGGGTTCGCCGATCTCCAGGTGAATAATGTCGCGGCCTTGCGCTTCCAGCGCCCGCGCGCGCACCAGCACTTCGAAGGCGGTTTCCACGCCTATGCGGTTCATCCGCTCAGCTAGTTTCATGATTGTTTTCGAAAAAATGGAACGTTGTTTCGGAATTCAGCGAATTGCACGCGATCGCCGATCTGGACGCGCTCTCCATCCACGCGTCCGGTGACGCGGCGGCCTTTTTCCAACTCGACGATCGCTAATTGATAAGGTACGTCATTGACGTAGGCTTCCGGCGGTGAATAGACTACCGTCTCAGTATAAATGGTGCCAGCGCCCGGATTGTCCAAGGTGTCGTTCGTGCCGCCCCCAGGATGGTGATCACGCTGGTTGCGCCCGAGCCACCCAGATTCTGCGCCAGCCCCAGCGTGTTTCGCTTCACTTGCCGCTCGCCCGCTTCCCCGCGAATCTGCTGCACCACGTCGCAAATCTGGCCCACGCCGGTCGCGCCCACTGGATGCCCCTTGGACTTCAGACCGCCGCTGGTGTTCACCGGCCGCTCGCCATTCAGGCACGTGCCGCCCGCCAGACTATACGGACCGCCCTGGCCCTTCGGCACAAAGCCCAGGTCTTCTATGGCGATGATTTCCGCGATGGTGAAACAATCATGCACCTCGGCAAACTGGATATCGGCCGCCTTTA
>DATHNM010000166.1:0-2634 GCA_035486095.1 Bryobacteraceae bacterium | reverse complement strand
CAACGGACGAAAATATGAAGGCAAAGTTGACAGTATCGCCGGGGCCAGTGGTGCGCGCTTCAGCCTCCTGCCTCCGGAGAATGCTACTGGTAATTACGTCAAGGTGGTGCAGCGCATTCCGGTGAAAATCGTGCTCGAGCGCGGTGCCAACAACGACCACAGTCTGCGTCCAGGCATGTCGGTCGAACCCAAGGTGTGGATTCGCAAATGAGCGCCGCGACCGCCACCATGGGTAATGCCGATGACGCCTGGCGTCCGGCAGTCAATCCGTGGATCATTGCCGTTGCCGTGACGCTGGCGACGTTCATGGAAGTGCTGGACACTTCCATCGCCAACGTGGCGCTGCCGCATATTGCCGGCAGTCTTTCGGCCGGACAGGACGAGAGCACCTGGGTCCTGACTTCTTACCTGGTTTCAAATGCCATCGTGCTGCCGTTGAGCGGATGGCTTTCATCCATTATCGGGCGCAAGAATTTCTACATGGGCTGCGTGGCGCTGTTCACGATCAGCTCTTTTTTGTGCGGCCTGGCGCCAAACCTAGCCACGCTGATCATCTGCCGCGTGCTGCAGGGTGCCGGCGGCGGCGGGTTGCAGCCGAGCGAACAGGCGATCCTTGCCGACACATTTCCTCCGGCCAAGCGGGGCATGGCCTTTGCCGTTTACGGCATGGCCGTGGTCACTGCGCCTGCCATTGGGCCAACGCTGGGCGGATGGATCACCGATAATTTCACTTGGCGCTGGATTTTCTTTATCAATATTCCTGTCGGCATACTTTCCATTTTGCTGACGTCGCGGCTGATTCAGGACCCGCCTTATTTCAAGCGCCGCAAGCTCAGCGAAACCAAAATCGATTACGTGGGCCTGGGTTTTGTGGCGCTGGGACTGGGCGCGCTGCAGATCGTTCTGGATAAAGGCCAGCGCGACGACTGGTTCGAATCGCATTTCATCCTGACGCTGGCGGTGGTCAGCGCGGCCGCTTTGATCTTCCTGGTCGTGTGGGAGTGGCGGCATAAAGATCCCATTATCGATTTGCATTTGTTCTCCGACCGGACCTTTGCTGTCTCGAATTTGTTGATGTTCATGCTGGGCTTCGCACTGCTGGGCAGCACATTGTTGCTGCCGTTATTCATGCAGACGCTGCTCGGGTATACGGCGGAGCAAGCCGGACTGGCGCTGATGCCGGGCGGATTCACGATCATCTTATTGCTGCCGCTGGTGGGATTTCTGTTGTCGAAATATACGCCGCGCTGGCTGCTTCTATTGGGCCTGATCATTTTGGCGTTCTCGTTGTTTCACATGACTAACTTCGATCTATCGATCGATTTCAAGACGGCGACGATTGCGCGCATGATCCAGGCGGCGGGCATGGCGTTTTTATTCGTTCCTATTAATACGGCCGCGTACGCCTTTCTGCCGAGAGAGAAGAACAATGCGGCCTCAGGATTGATGAATCTGGCCCGAAATATCGGTGGCAGTGTGGGGATTTCCGTGGTCACCACGATGCTGGACCGGCGGGCGCAGGTGCATCTGGGATATTTTGCCGCTCATTTGAGCGCGGGCAATGCCGCGCTGCGAGGCCTGATCAGCGGCGCTTCGCAATCGATGATGGCCCACGGCGCCAGCTCCAGCGAGGCGACCCAGCAGGCTTATGCGCTGTTGCAGAGCACGGTCGGGCGGCAGGCCACGATGCTGGCCTATATCGACTGTTTCTGGCTTTTGGGCTTCTCGATTTTGGCCATGGTTCCGGTCGTATTTTTGGTTAAAAAATCTAAACCAGGCGGCGGAATGGCGGTACACTAGGGCGGTCATGTTCCGCCTCGTCACCATCGAGCGGGAGTACGGATGCGGTGGCGGCCCCATCGCCGCACAACTGGCCGAGCACCTCGGCTGGAAACTCTGGGACCATCTCCTCACAGAAGAAATTGCCCGCGCCGCGAATGTAGAACCTTCCGCGGTCATGCGCTGCGACGAGCGCATGGACAGCCGTTTCTACCGGCTGGCGAAAACTTTCTGGCGCGCCAGTTATGAGCGCAGCTCTGCGCTGGGAAACCAGGCCTTCGATACCGACCGCATGACATCGATGATGCAGGAGATCACGGGCCGCATCGCGGACGAAGGAAACGCGGTTGTGGTGGGCCGCGGCGCGCCGTATTTTTTGCGCGAGCATCCCAATGCGTTTCATGTTTTTCTTTACGCACCGCGCGCGGAAAAACTACGCCGCTTGCGCGAGGACGGGTGCACAAGGGGCGAGTCGGAAGAATTGGTCGACACCGTGGACCGCGAGCGCATCGCCTACGTGAAACATTATTTCAACGCGGACTGGCCGACGCGATCTCTTTACCACCTGATGCTGAACACGGCGGTGGGCAATGAGCCGGTGATTCAGACCATTCTCAATACCATGCATCTGGTGGATGGGCGGCCGAAGGCGACGGACTATGAGCCGCCGAAAATTCCGGTTGAATCCCAAATTTCTAAGCGGGCTTAACTGCCTTCCATTCTGACCGGCCGCTGCGGGGCGGGGCAGCAGTTTTCTGCGCAGACATCTTCTCTTGGGCCGAGCGAACCCAGCGCGCGGCGCTCTGTTTCTGGATGGATTCGCTCCTCGATCAATTCACGAATCATGCTGACAAA
>DATHNM010000165.1:0-5660 GCA_035486095.1 Bryobacteraceae bacterium | reverse complement strand
CTTCTGGGTGCCGCAGCTGGCGCGCAAAATGGACGCAATCCCCGGCCGCCAGAGCTTCATCTGGCTGCAGGCGGATACGCCCGGTATCTACACCGGTACGTGTTCGGAATTTTGCGGAGCCCAGCACTCCTGGATGCGCTTCCGGGTGATAGCCCAGCCGCAGGCCAGCTTCGAGACTTGGTTGGACAACGAAGCGAGAACCACCATCGACGACGTGCCAGCCCCTGCGGAACGGTTCTTTCGTGAAAAAGGCTGCGCAACGTGCCACACCGTTGTTGCACGCCAGCCTAGTTCCGGAAAAGGTCCCAGTCTGGCGCACCTGGCCAGCCGCGAGACCTTGGGCGGCGGCATTTCGCGAAATACTCCTGACAACCTGATGCTCTGGCTAACCGATCCTCAGCTCGCCAAGCCGGGCAATCGCATGCCGAACACGCCGCTAACCGTGGAGGAGCGCCGCGCGCTGCTCATGTACCTGGAGAGCTTGCGATGATCGGCTGGCTATGCGCCATCGATCACAAACGCGTCGGCATTCTCTACATGCTGTCGGCGTTTCTGTTCTTTCTCGCCGGAGGAATGGAAGCCATGGTGATGCGCGCGCAACTGGCGGCGCCCAACCTGAAGCTGATCACGCCGGAAATCTACAACCAGATGTTCACCATGCACGGCACCACCATGATTTTTCTGGTGGCGATGCCGGTGCTCACCGGCTTCGGTGTTTACCTGGTGCCGCTCATGATCGGCGCAAATGAAATGGCGCTGCCCCGGCTGGGGGCGCTGAGTTTCTGGCTGCAGTTCTTCGGCGGGGTGCTGCTGTACTTTAGTTTCACCACCGGCGCCGCGCCGGCCGGGGGCTGGTTCAGCTACGCGCCGCTGAGCGAAAAAGCTTTTTCGCCGGGCCCCGGTGTCGACTACTGGGCGCTGGCGTTGCTGATGGTCGCCGGCGGTTCCATTGGATCTGCCATCAACCTGATCGTAACCATCGCAAACTGCCGTGCGCCCGGCATGACACTGCGCCTGGTGCCGCTGTTTGTTTGGATGACGCTGGTGACGTCCGTCATGATCGTCTTCGCGCTGCCCGCTTTAGCCGCCTCCCTGGTGCTGCTGCTGAGCGACCGGCTGTTAAACGCCCGCTTCTTCGATCCGTCGCAAGGCGGCGCCCCGTTGCTGTGGCAGCACTATTTCTGGATTTTCGGGCACCCTGAAGTCTATATCGTGGTGCTTCCCGCTTTTGGAATCATCTCGGAAATCATTCCGGTGTTTTCGCGCAAGCCGATCTTCGGATACCCGTTCGTGGCCACATCCACTGTTGCGATCGCGTTTCTGAGCTATGGCGTATGGGCGCATCATATGTTCGCGGTCGCCCTCGGCCGTAATTTTCTCGCGGTCTTCGCCGCCGCCAGCATGTTGATCGCGGTGCCCACCGGCATGAAAATTTTCAGCTGGATTGCCACCATGTGGGGCGGGGCAATCCGATTTAGCACGGCCATGTTGTTCGCCGTCGCTTTCCTTTTGGAGTTCACCGTGGGCGGCCTCAGCGGCGTCGCGTTCGCCGCGGTGCCCGTCGATTGGCAGATGACCGATACCTACTTCGTGGTGGCCCATATTCACTACGTGCTGGTTGGCGGCACGGTGTTCGCGCTGCTGGCGGGCGTGCATTACTGGTTCCCCAAATTCAGCGGACGCCTGCTCGACGAGAAGCTTGGCCGCTGGACCTTCTGGCTGATCGTCCTGGGTTTCAATACCACGTTTTTCGTACAGCATTTTCTCGGATTATTAGGCATGACGCGCCGCGTCTACACCTATCCGGACCTCCCCTGGTTCGGCGCCTTGAACCTGATATCAACCATCGGTGCGGCCATTCTTGTGTTCGGCATTCTGCTGTTCTGGGCGAACGTTGCCATGAGCCTCTTTTTCGGCACGCGAGCGGGCGATGATCCCTGGAACGCCTGGACGCTCGAATGGTCCGCGGCTTCGCCACCGCTGCCTCGGAACTTCGCGGAAATCCCGGAAGTCCGCAGCCGCAGGCCGTTGTGGGACCGCAAGCATCCTGAAGCGCCCGATTGGATGCGAGCATGACCAGGCGCGCTCAGTTAGGCATGGCGATGTTCCTGATCGCCGAAACCGTGTTCTTTTTCCTGCTGATTCTGGCGTTCCGGTATTTTGCGCCGACGCCCTATTTAAGCTCGCGCAACGGTTGGATCCTGAGTGTTTTGCTGCTTTCGAGCGCTCTCGCCATGTGGCGTGCAGTCTCCGGTTCGCGTCTCTGGATTAACGTCACCATCGTTCTGGGCGCAGCGTTCCTGGCCGGCCTGCTGGCCGTTAGCTCCTCTGCGCTGACCGGGATTCACGGGCTGCATATTCTGGCCGGATTGGTGGCGCTCGCCCTTGTGCCCGCCTCCGCGCTTCGGGCCATGGCCCTTTACTGGTATTTCCTCACCGCCGTGTGGTTGGCCATCTTTCTGGCTGTTTACATGGGAGGCGCGGCATGATTTGGGATTGGCAACCCTCGGTTGTTGCGGGCTGCGCGGTTTTGGCCATCGCATACGTCGCCACCGTGCGCGGGCGTAGCCTCAGCCGCATGCCTTACTTCCTGGCGGGCGTGGTGCTCTTGCTGCTCGATCTGGTCTCGCCCATCGACACACTTGCCGACGGATACCTCTTCAGCGCGCACATCGTCCAGCATTTCCTGTTGGCGCTGGTGATCCCGCCATTGATGCTGCTGGGCACTCCGCGCTGGCTGGCCGAGGCCGCTTTACAACGGCCCTGGATCATTAAAATGGAACGCGTTCTGTGCCAACCGTCCGTGGCCTGGCTGCTGGGCGTGGGCAGCATGCTGGGGTGGCACATTCCGCTGCTTTTCAATGCCGCGCTCGCAAGCGAAGCCCTGCATATCTTCCAGCACTTGAGTTTCCTGGTCACCGGTATGATCTTCTGGTGGCCGGTTCTCGGCCCGCTGGAAGAGCGCCATCTGCCGCCACTGGCAGGCGTGTCGTATCTGTTCAGCGCTTGCTTATGCTGCAGCCTGCTGGGTGCGTTTCTCACATTCGGCCCAGTGGGACTGTATCCCGCATATTTGAATCCTCCGGCGCGCATATGGGGGCTCGACCCGAGGAGCGATCAGCAATTGGGCGGTATGTTGATGTGGGTGCCGGGCTGCTTCGTCTATCTGTCGGGCATTCTAAATATCATGCTGCGCTGGTATGCCGCCGAGCGAACTGCATGACCAGACCAACCAGCTATGCACCGGTGGTGCTGGCGGCCGGAGTAATGCTGGCGCTGTGGGGCGCGGCCTCCACTTGGATTGTATCGGTGGCAGGATTGATATTGATCGGCGTCGGGGTGGCTAGATGGAGAAAAGATATTCGACATGAAAACTGATGCGTCCTGGCTGCACCGTTTTGCGATTTTCGTCGCGCTTTGCGTGCTGGTCGCGATTGTCGGCGGTGCTATTGTTACCAGTCTGGAGCGCCCCATCGCGGCCAACGCCGCGGTCTCAATCAACCCGGCGTTTGAATTCTGGCACCATATCGCTGGTGGCTTGGCCGTAATCCTGGTGCTCGGCCTGGCCGTGGCAGCGAGGTCCCAGCTTGGCTGGATAGCACTGGCAGCCGCTCTGATTGATGGCGCTCTGGGCGCCGCGGGGCAGGCCTATCCACAGCTCTCGGGTATTCTGCACGCGCTGCTCGCGCAAGTGGTCTTCGGAGCGGTGGCGGCAATTACAGTTATGACGTCGGACATTTGGAAGCGTGGCCCTTCGCCTATTGAAGACTCATGGCGTCCCTCCATGCGGACGCTGGCAATGGCGGTGCCGGCTATCATCCTGCTGCAAACCACACTGGGCGCGTCATACCGTTATCGAGCCCTGGGAGTGATCTGGCACATCCTGGACGCCATGATTGTCCTGCTTCTCATCCTCATCGTGGCCGTTTTTCTGGTGCGCCAGTTTCCCGATCATCCCACGCTGCGTCCGGCAGCCATTGCGGCGGCCGTCATCACATCCATTCAGGTGATGCTGGGGTTCACAACATTCATGATGCTGATCCTGTTTCCGGAAACCAGTCTTGCGGTGGTGATAACGAGCGTACTGCACGTCAGCACGGGCGCTCTCACCTTTGGCGCCGGAGTGGTGCTTGCGATTCAGATCCGCTACAACGTGGCTGGTTAGTCTTTCTTCGCCAGGCTCGCGGTCTCGATGTGCTTGCTGCTGCCCCAGGCGATGAACGTGTCGCTACCGTTGTGAAAGATCTTCGGGTACCCAAGAGCCATTTTCCCGCCCTTGGCCACTTCGACCACGGGCCCGGCAACGCCGGCCGCGCTGACACGGCGTACCAGCACCTTGGCGCCCTCCGGGCTCTGCTCCAGCCAGGACACCATCACGCCGCCATCTTCATCCAAGCCCATCGAAGTGTAGCCGAACGAGTGCCCGGTGCTGAGCATAACCGGCTTGCTGAAGCTGGAACCGGCATCGTTTGAAAACGCCATCAGTTCGCGCGGCATGTCTTGCGCGCCCGTGAACCAGGCCACAGCCGCGTGATCGCCCTTGGCCTGTACCGCCGCCGCATTGGTGGGACAGGCGTTGATTACCCAGTTATCGGCGTTCACAATTTTGGGCGTGGACCATTTCCCGTTCTCCAGCCGCGTAACCGCGATGTCGCGCACGTCTTCCTTGGTGTGCGCGCGAAAAGCCAGCAGCAGCCCTTTGGAGGTCTTGGCGACGGCCGTTGGGCAGCAGCCGCAAACGTCGGAATTAATGACCTCTTCCCGAACCTCTTTGCCGGTCGCGTCCACAATCGTGCGCTTCAGGGCAACCGGTGCATCCTCACCCTTGAGCGCTTCCAGCCAGAATATCGACCCGCCACCGTCCGGATTCGCGATCATTGAAGCCAGGCCGTGCTGAACCGCGCTGTGATCATGATGGGCTTCCAAAGGCATGGTCCAATGCGTGCCATCGGTGGACGAAGAGACATACACATATTCGGCATCGCTATCGCCGCCTTCCGGCGCCTCCACCCAATGAGCAAACCAATGTCCGCCCGGCAGTGCGAGCACCTCCGGCACCTCCGCCGGTTGGTGAAAAAAGTGGCGATGCGTGGCGATGGTAACCGCGGGCGACCATGTGGCGCCGTGACGCACTGAGTAACGCAGCGCAAAGCCGCCTTGCGCCGGCTCAATCCAACTGAAGACGGCCGCTCCGTCCGGCGCGAGGGACCAATTCGGTTGCAGGCTGCCCGGTCCGGATGGATTCGCAAGCGGGGTGGACGAAAAGGTTTGGGTCATGGCCGGCACAGTCAAGGCCGGCAGCGCCAACACGGCGCCGAGAAGTATAGACTGGATCTTCACGTTGGGTTGCTCCTCTTCTAGCAGACCACGAAACGGCTACTGTCTTCAATCCGAAGTTGCCGCGTTCTAAACGTGGACGACGTCGTTAGTCAGCGTGCCGAGTTTTTCGATTGTCACCGAAACCGGTCCGCCCAGCTTGTTCAGATCGATGTTCTGCACCGCCCCGCCCTGGGCGGATTTCTTGAGCGCCGTGCCCATGGAAACGATGTCGCCCGCCAGCAGCGTCAGGTGGCTGGATAGGAATTCGAGCACTTCCGGAATCTTATAGAACAGGTTCTCGGTGTTGTCTTCGGTAACCAGTTGACCTTTGTGGCTGCACG
>DATHNM010000164.1:0-3095 GCA_035486095.1 Bryobacteraceae bacterium | reverse complement strand
CCCAGAGTGCTGCGTATCCAGACTTCCGCACCCAGGGAGCGCTTCAGCGCGGCAAACACCTTTCCACCCGCCAGCAACGCGATGCCGAGCGAAGTAGCCGCGCCCGCGGCATAAGCCAGCAGCAGGAAAGCGCTGTGACTACCCGCGCCTTCCAGCGCCGCTCCCGTCAGGATCAAGCCCAGAATGGGCCCGGCGCAAGGGGCCCAAAGCAATCCGGTAGCAATCCCCAACAGCAGTGAGCGCAAGGCGCTGGGGTGGGAGCCGTCGTCGGAAGGCTGTGAAAGCCGGCTGCCCAGGCGCACGAAAGGACGGGCCAGCCGGTCTGCCAAGGCGGGCCAAAGCAGCGTCAATCCGAAGACCGCCAGCACCACCAGGGCAGCCGCGCGTCCATATTGATTGGCGCGCACCACCCACGCGCCGCCCACCGTCGCGATGGCGGCGAATCCGGCGAAGGTGAGTGCCATACCCGCCAGCAGGGGCAGCCCGCTCTTGCGAAAGGGCTGATCCGCCTTGGAAAAAACAAACGGCAACACCGGCAAAATGCAGGGGCTGATGATAGTAAGAATGCCGCCCAGGAACGCTAAAACGAGCAGTACCATGGAATCCTTCTTCCCTGTCTCTTAAGACAGACGATGTCTAGTATACACACCGCAGCGCGCGCCCAACGAGCCGCCAAAGTGATATTATCAATGCGACAAGCATTCAGGAGAACAGCGTGCCAAGACCTATTGTGCATTTCCTTCGAGGCGCCGGCCTGAGCGGTTTGATCGCCGTCCTCACCGCCGGCGCGGCCAGCCTGCCCGGTCCCGCCGTGGATGAGAATCGATCGGAGAAGAAGTCTGAGACGGTGGTTGTCGCCGGTGGATGTTTCTGGGGTGTCCAGGCCGTCTTTGATGCGGTGAAGGGCGTTTCCAGTTCCATCTCCGGCTACGCGGGCGGAAGCAAGTCGAACGCCCACTATGAGATCGTAAGCACCGGCACCACGGGCCATGCCGAGTCCGTTCAGATCACCTTCGATCCCTCGCAGGTGTCCTTCGGCCAGCTTCTGAAAATCTATTTTTCAGTGGCGCACGATCCAACCGAACTGAATCGCCAGGGTCCTGACGAAGGCACCCAATATCGCTCGGAAATCTTTTATACCAGCGACGAGCAAAAGCGTATCGCCGAGGCGTACATCCAGCAGTTGACCGCCGCCAAGGTCTTCCACGGGCCCATCGTGACCAAGGTGGCTCCGCTCCAGGCGTTTTATGCGGCCGAAGACTACCATCAGAATTATGTCGCGCGGAATCCGCACCAGCCCTACGTCGCTTACAACGATTTGCCGAAGTTGACCAATCTGCGCGCTGAGTTTCCGGAACTTTTAAAAGGAGCCAAGTAATGTCCGTTTTGAATT
Organism: Bryobacteraceae bacterium; assembly: GCA_035486095.1. Lineage (GTDB taxonomy): Bacteria > Acidobacteriota > Terriglobia > Bryobacterales > Bryobacteraceae > Palsa-89. The sequence goes on along the minus strand of DATHNM010000164.1, from coordinate 1,702 downwards.
TTTCCAAATCACACCGGCGGCTGTTTCTGAAGTCTCTGGGCGCCGGGCTGCCGGCAGTATTGGCCGTCAAGTCCTTGTCTGCCTTTGCTTCCTCTGGCAAAAAACAAACTGTCCGAATTGTCCAATTTGATGCGTCGGGAATCCGTACCGGCGTGGTCGAGCTGGAAAAGGTGGAAAAGCCTCAGGCTGAATGGAAGAAGCAGCTGACGCCTGAACAATTCGAGGTGACGCGCGAGGCCGGCACGGAAGTGCCCGGCACCGGCAAGTACGCCAATAATCACGCGGATGGGCTGTACCACTGTATCTGCTGCGATACGGTGCTCTTCGATTCCAAAACCAAGTTTGAATCCGGCACCGGGTGGCCCAGCTTCTGGCAGCCCATCGCGAAGGAAAACGTGAAATCGCAAGGCGATAATTCGCATGGGATGCAACGGGACGAGGTTCTCTGCGCCCGCTGCGACGCTCATCTGGGGCATGTTTTTGACGACGGTCCGCCTCCCACCCACTTGCGCTATTGCATGAACTCGGCTTCGTTGAACTTCTACCCTCGCGGCAAGACACAAAGTGTCTAGGTCCGGGGACGTCCTGACACTCCTGGACACGCTGGAGTCGCATACCGATCTGTTTGGGCCGCATCATCCACTAACCCTGGATGCGGTCCATCGGCTGGCGATGGCGTTGTGGGCGACGGGCGATATCGGAGGAGCCGCCGGCTTGCTGGAGGAAGTCCTCGATCGCGCAACCTCCCATCTTGGAATTGAACATCCTCTGCGAGTGGAGATACTGGCTTCGCTAGGCGAGATGATGTTCGAGCAGCATCGTCTGGAGCAAGCCGGCGAAATTCATCGCGAGCTGCTGGAAAGCCGCATTCGCCACGCCGGCGCCAATCATCCCAGCGCTCTGGCCGCCAAGGGCGACCTGGCGGCGGTCCTGTTCGAGCTCGGTCACGAAGAAGAAGCTGCGGGGTTGGAACGGGAAGCCTCCGAAAGTGCGCTCACGCATCTTGGCAAGTGCCATTCGGTGACTTGCGTATTGGCCTGGAATCGCGCGCTGAACTACGAGCGGCGGGGAGATCCGGATTCCGCCAAAAGAATATTCACGGAAGAATTGGTTTGGCTCCTGGCGGAAGATCCATCCAGGCTGGAACAGGACCAGAACATTGTTCGCAGCATGCTGGCCGAACGATTCAACTGGGATTCCGCCAAGGCCTGCTGAGGCCCCCTAGAACGGATAGCGCGCCGGATTACCGCTCACCGTAACCCACTGCCACTCGGTAAACTCGTCCAGATTCGTGGTGCTGCCGAAGCGCGCGCCATTTCCGGATTGCCCCATGCCGCCCATTGGGATGCCTGGATGGTCGTTGATGGTCTGATCGTTCAGGTGAACCATCCCCGCCTTCAGCTTGCGCGCCACCCGCATGCCCCGCTCCACCGAACCGGTTTGCACCGCTGCGGCCAGCCCGTAGCCGGTGCTATTGGCTAAGGCAATGGCATGCTCATCGTCTTCGGCGATGGTCACCGGCGCCACCGGGCCGAAGATCTCTTCCTGAAACGCCCGGGTATCGCTTCCCACGCTGCCCAGAACGGTGGGCTTGTAGAACAGCCCGTCGTGCGTGCCGCCGGTAACCAGATTCGCGCCTGCGGCCACGGAGTCCGTTACAATCCCGTGCACGCGCTTGAGCTGCTTTTCATTGATCAGCGGA
>DATHNM010000163.1:0-2968 GCA_035486095.1 Bryobacteraceae bacterium | reverse complement strand
GCATATGATCGTCCACCACCCAGACGTGCTTTTCCGGATCGTAGGGATTGATGGCGACAAAGTGCGGGCGCTTGAAGATTTTGTCCCATTGGGTCCACTGTTCGATGATGTTGCCGTTCGCGTCCACTACCGTGAGGCAGTGTTCCCACTTGGCGTCCACGCCCACGGTGCCTTTCCACAGCTTGGGACCATCGTCTGGATCCTGACCGCTTCCGCCGGCTCCCGGTAGAGCAGCCACGGTGGCGTCGCGCCACGGCAAGCGGCCGATGGGGAATTGCAGGCTGGGGCCGAACTCGGGAATCAATTTCGTCGCCGGACGTGGAATATTGGGAAGCTCGCCTCGGAAGAGAAGAAAAACTCGGTTCGGATTTTCGGCGTATACGCTTTGCCCCGCGCCCCAGGTCCACTTCTCATTTCCAGCCAGGGTGCTGATGTTCTTCGGCCAGTCCTGCACCACATCATATGGTCCGAAGACATCCTGCACACCCATTTCTCCCGGCGACGCCGCAAAACCAGTTCCTGGCGCGTCCTTGGCTTGCACGGGAGACAGCCTGGTGCCCGCCAGAAAACCCGCGGCGAAAATTATCGCTACGGCCGCTAAAAGCACTACATATTTACGCATGGATTTCTCTCCGGTAACGCTTTTCAGGATGACAGACGAATCGCGGGGACGTCATCTGCTGCGCACTTGGGAAACAACGATATCACCGCCCTGTTAGGCGTGCAAGGGAAAACTGATAGCCCCATAGAGCTACGCGGCGCCCGGTTTTGCCCTAGGCCGCCGACCGGCTGGCGGGGCCTATTTCGTGGGCTTGGCTTCGTTCTTCAGGAACTGATCGAAGTTGACGTTATCTTCGCAGACCATTTCCGTGAGATTCCAGGTGGGTCTCAACTGGAAATTAATCTGTCCGCCCCAGGCTTTCGTGTACGCCTTCGGGTCTTCAATGGTGATGTCGTCCTGCAGCGTCTTGTCGTCCACGCGCCGGATACGCTCCACCAAATGCAGATCGGTGCTGTGTGGATGGCCGGCCCGATCCAGCCAGGTTTTGTCGTTGAACCCGATGGTGTCCACCACCAGCGTGTCTCCGTCCCAATGTCCAATTGCATCGCCCAGCCAGGTGGGGCCGAGGTCGGTATTGTGCTTGCGGCCATCGGTGTAGATTTGCCGGATGAAATGCGAAAACTCAAACAGCATGATCACGCGGCCCGGCACTTGAATAATTTCCATCGGAAACGGCTGCAGATAAAGCCGTGGCATGCCGGGGGGGAAACAGCCGACGGCGCTCAGCGTGGTGGGGTTCACCGGATCGTTGGAATCTTCCACCGCTCGCGGCCCGAAGGATGGCTTGGTGGTTTTGAAGCGTTCCTCAGCCCAGGGAGTCATCGGTGGTTCGTCTTTACTAAACCCCCACGACAGGTAGCGAGTGGTGGGCGATCCCTTGACATTCCAAATACCCGAGATATCCGGCGTAGAGCCAGCCGCTTTGGCCGCCGCGGGCGCTTGCGCGAACATCAGGGACGGCGCCGCAACGGCGGCGATAAACATGCCGAAAAACGCCAGCGTGGAGGTTCGCATCTAGTTACCCGCGCCCATCTTGAGCTCTTCTCCGTTGACGGAGATCTTCGTGATCCACATCGAATTGGCGCCGGTCTTGGCCCGATAGCCGGCCATGGTCACCTGATCGCCAGGCTTCATCGTCGTCGCCGTCCAGCCGGCCCGAATCAGATGATTGGGGCTGGTGAGCTCGCCTTGCCAGGATTGCGTTTCACCTTTGTCGTCCTTGGCGTCCAGACTAACAATGGAGTGCGGATTCACGAATTGAAACCCGGTGACCGCTCCGGTGACAGTGACTGTTTCGGTGGTGTTGTATCCCGCCTGGCCGTGGTGCGCCGAGAGAGCAACTGAAATCAAAAGCAGCCCCGCGACCACAGCGAATAATCTTGCCGCATTCCGCACGATGTTAGAACACATTTGGGGGGACTATATCATCGCCATCTCAAGGGTGTCAATGTGTCGAAAGGGCTAAAATGTGTCGCAAGGGCTAACTTCGGCCCGGAAACAACTCGGTCTTGATTTCTTGGGCCACCGATGATCTAATTTCTTACCAGCGCCCCACATGCATAAACCCGTTGTCGAAACCCCCGCGGCCAGCGTTCCGCTTACATCCAGCCAGAAGCGCGCCTTTTGGGCCGCCTGGGGCGGATGGACCATGGACGGAATGGATTCGTTCATCTTTTCGCTGGTTCTGGTTCCAGCCTTGCGCGATGTGCTGCCCAGTTCAGGCATCGCCGCAACCACGGCCAACGTAGGCTACTACAGCGGGCTGCTGTTTGCGATCTTCATGGTGGGCTGGGGGGTGGCGCTGGTTTGGGGACCCATCGCCGACCGCTTCGGCCGCGCTCGCACCCTGATGTTCTCCATCCTCTGGTTTTCTTTGTTCACATTGCTCGCGGGCTTGTGCCACAACGTGTGGACTCTCGCCATTGTCCGCTTTCTTGCCGGGGTCGGCATCGGGGGAGAATGGTCCATCGGCGCATCGCTGGTATCGGAAGAATGGCCGGAACGGCGCCGCATTTCAGGCGCGTGTTTCATGCACACCGGCTATTACTTCGGATTCGTTTTTGCAGCCCTCGCGAATTACTTCATCGGCAGTCAGTATGGATGGCGCTGGATGTTCGTGGTGGGAGGCGCGCCGGCGATACTGGTGGCTTTCTTCTACAATCGGCTGCATGAACCCGAGCGCTGGAAAAACCGGCGCGAAGAAGGCGGCGTCATTGCGATGAATCAAGCCTTCTTCAAGCTTTTCACGTCGCAATACCGCGCTCGGACCATCTTGAACTCGCTTTACCTGGTCGCATCAATCGTCGGGCTTTGGGCCGGATCGGTTTACGTCCCGACCGCGATTACATACTTGTCCGAACGCGCCGGGCTCGCGGCGGCGAGGGGCGTTCAGCTATCTTCCTATTC
>DATHNM010000162.1:0-12169 GCA_035486095.1 Bryobacteraceae bacterium | reverse complement strand
AGCCTCCCTGCATTTGCAGATTACTCGCGGGCGCAAGAAAACTGATCGCTCCGCTCAATGTGAACGCCCGGGTCTCGTCGGTTACCTGCGTCAGTGGTGTCCACACTCCCGGACTTGCATAAAATTCCCAAACGGTGCGCGCGCTGTAGTGTAGCCACCACTCCGGAATATCAACCCCCCAAAGAAATGGTGGAGTCCCGGCCATCGAGGCATTCGGATTTTCCGGGCAATCTTCCTTCCGGCAATACTGTTCGGTGGCCTCCTTGGCATGTTTCCATTCAGAGATCAGCCTGGCGCGCGTGGCTTTGTCAGTTTCAGGGTCGCCGACCCAAACATAGAGAAAGAGCTTCACCGCTTGATCCGCCAGCGGCTGGCTGAAGCCGAGATACATGGAATTTCCCACCACCGGATTGCTGCCAAACGGAAGAAAATGACCGTTCGAACTCTGGTTCTGCTTGGTGCAATCCAGAAGCGCCGCATCCGGCCCGGCAAATAAATTGTTCAAAGCCGATGGGGAAGCCCAGAGGTCTTCAGCGGTTTGGAAGACGACGGTTCCGTCCGAACTTTGCACCTGAACTCCGGCGGGAAAGAGTTGCGGATCGGCTTGATTCGAAATCGAAAAGGTAAGAATCGTGCTCGCAACCAGCGGCGGCCGCGGCCGTATGCCAGCCAGTCGCAGGAAAGAACGGAACCCCGCATCGCCGACGCGATCCAGCCGGTAGATATCTTGCTCGGTCAGCCAGGCAAGCAGATCGACTAGCGTGATCCCCGGATCGTGGTAATTGAAATCCGTCCATGCCGGAGCGGATCCGGGAATCGTGGAGCGGCCTTCCTCCACCATTTCCGTGAAGGTTCGAACGTCGAGAGTGGGTAGAGGAAGAGTCATGGTCAGACCTATGCCAGCGCGAGCTTCAGTTCGTGCGTGCCGGCGGCGATCAGCGTATCCGCGGGGACGGGAACAAAGTTGTCGTAGACCTGGCCGTTCATACGCAAAACGATGGCGGTGGCGTAGTCCACGCCGGGAGTGGCTTCGATTACCGAGGCAATCTGCGAGAGATACACGGGCTGACCGAACTCCCAACCCTGGCCGAGCGCGCCGCCGGTCAGCGGATGCAGGAAGCGATTCAGGTTATTGCGCAGGACCGCCTCCAGTTGCGCCAATTGATTCACATCGCTGGCGACCACCTCGGCCCAGATCCCCACGGGAGCGTAAGACGGTCCGGCGATGCGGATCTGGCGCATCGCGGCCACCGGCGCGCGCGCCGCGAGGTAGTTCAGCACGCGCAACTGAAACTCCGGCGTGGGCTGCGGCTGCGCGTCGAGTGTGCGCGGCACTACAACCAGCGTGACCCAGCCCCGTTGCGCATGGCCGTCTGGCCCGGTAATCGGAATGCACCGCACCCGCCCTACATCCGGCGAGGCTTGTCTCGCCAGCCATTCGAAATCCGATGTGGAGACCGCGCGGTCGCGGTTTCGAATCGCTTGCGGGCCGCGCGCGGCCACGGCGGCGTTGCTCTCCATATCCGCGCCGCCTGAAGCGGCGATGGGGTTGGCCACGCTCTGCACATAAGGCACGGAGGTGTGCAATTCCGAGATGGCTCCGGCGGGAACGTTTCCGGCCGCCCCTCCGCCGCTGTCGTACGTCACGGAGATGGAGCTGCCTCCGGGCGGAATCATTCCCGGAGGGCCAAAGCGAATAGACCCCGTGGCGCGCTCGATGGTGTAATGGCGGTCCTGCGGGCCGGAATTGTAGAGGTTTGGTTGACCTGTCCATCGTACCCACACCGCGGTGACCAGGCCGGTGGCGGAATCTGTTTGTAATCGAAGGTCTGATTGCGGGACGTCCTGAAGCGCCGATTGCCAGCCGTCCCCGCTGCCCGTCCATTCCTGGACTTCCACCAGTTCGCCTTCCAGCACCGGCGTGTGCTGCAAGCCGAAGGCTTGCCCCGGATTGCCGTCGCTGGCGCCGGCCAATTCGGTAGCGGTGGAAGTGCGCTGGCTCGCCCACACGGCATTGAGCCAAACGCCGGAGACGGTTGCCGCGGTGGGCAGCTCTCCCTGCTTCAACCGCGCCCGGACCCAATACAAATTGCCTCCCAGCCCCGGTGCGGAAATCGCATCCGGCTGCCCGACCAGTTGCAGCATCCCGCTGCTCTGGAATCCCTGAGTCTCGTCCAGGACACCGAGCTCGCTCCAACCGTTCACCGAGAGATACTCCCAAAGTAAAGGAGAAGGACCGCTGTCTTGCGCGACACTTTCCGGAATATCCAGGAACAGGCTCGCCAAACCCGCGGGAAGCGCGTGATCAAACCCGAAATGCACCGCAGGCTGCACGTCCATAACCGGATGGAAGGGAGTGAAGGTCTGGTCCGGCCAAAGGCTGGCTTCGGTGTCGTCTTCGAATACAAAATCATTTTTCGAAAGGCAGTGATTCAGCAGTTCTGGATCGGTCAGGAACGTATAGCTGAGCTTCAAGCTGGTGATGATGGGGGGCTGCAGGCTGGGTGAGGCCAGCAGCGGCAAACCCGCAGGCGGAAGAACCTGGCCGCCACTATACGTAACCGCGATGCTGCTGGTGACTACCAATTTATTCGGGGACTGCGCTTGCTGAATCGAATTGCCCATTGGCGTCGCGCTGTGGCTGTCCACAATCGTGACCTGCTCTCCCCCGTTGTATCCATCGATGGAATTCACCGTAAGAGTGAGGCCATCCGACGAGACGGCGGTAATGTCGGTGGCGGGCGGAAGATTTACTCTTACAGGACTTCCATAGCTTCCCGACTTAATCCATGCCCTAAGCCAGTAATTCTTTACTCCATTCACCTTTGTCGGCTGCCAATCCCGCGGGCAAAGGAAGGAAAGATTGGCGTCTTTGGTGAATAGGTAGCCGGAAGGATCTGTGCTGTCGCTCTGGATTCCCAGCCCACTCCATTCCGACCCATTGAAATACTCCCAAACCAGCGTAAAGTTGCCCTGGGTCACGCCATCCTGGGAAAGTTTGATACTGATCTGAACATTCGCGGCAGACCGCTGAAAAACCTCGGTGCTCGCAAGATAGAACGTGGAAGAGCGCGCGGGTTGTTGCCCGAACGGGTAAAAATCCTTGCTTACATCCAGGGCCACGGAATCCGCAAAAGACGCTTCGGGGGCCAATCCGGACTGGGTTGTGGAGATTCGAACAAGAAAAGAATTGATTACCGGAACGGTGCGTTTCCCGCCGAGTTGATTGTCGGGAAGTAGCGGCGCCGTGAGCCTCCCCCGTACCCAATAACTTTTTTGCCCCGCGAAGGTATCCAGCTTCGCCGCCGGACCGCAATCGCGCTGCACGATAATGGTTCCGTCTTGTTGCAGTCCGCCCGTGGTGTCATCCTCCGGGGCGCTGCTCAGCGCCACCCACCCGGTAGACGCCAGATATTCCCACTGGATGGAAAGGGCAGTGTCCGCTCCGGCGCGCAAGCCGATCAGCAGCAAGAGCTTGATTGAACCGTTGAAGGCGAACAGCGTATCGTGCCCGAGGTAGATGGCATGTTCCGTCAGGCCCATGTTTTCGAACAACGTAAATCCGGTCGTAAGGCTTGCCGAATGATCCGCATATTCATCGGAGCCGGGATCAATGCTGTAAAGAGTAGCCAGCTTGCCGCGGCTCAGGCTGATCGACTCCATCGTGGCGAATGGCACGGGCTGGGAAGAGGCGATTTGCGGCGGATCCGCCGTAGCCACGGACGGTACCGCCGGTTGCGGAGGAGCCGCTACCTGGCTATTCGCCGGAAGGGTCACATCCACGGGACTGGTCTGCGCCAGCGTAAACACCAGTGGCGCTTCGGCGGCCTGAGCCGGCAAGAGATGTATTCCCATGGCATCGAGAAACGCAAGCTGGTTGCGATCCGGGACGCGATTGACGCCGCCTATTAGGATGCCCGCGAAACGCGCGAATATTTTCATCAGCGCCAGGCCAGGGGAAGCCGGGCCGGGCGTCCATTCCGGTGTATATCCGGGCAGGTCGCGGGTCAGCGCGGCGAGCACGTCGGCCTGCTTGCGTGGATCCAGGACGGGGGCGCTCAAGACTGGCCCTCCTGCAGGTAGAAGGGGAAGACCAGGTTGTAGAACGTGTTGGTCGCCCTGACCGTGTACCCAATCGCGATGCGCAGCGTGTTGCGCATGGGCGGGTCCGTGGTGACCTGCACATCGTTCACATCGATGCGCGGCTCCCAGGTGACCAACCCTTGCTCTACGCGGTGTTTGGTGAGCGCCATGGTGGTGGTATTCACCGCTTCGAATACCAGCGTCTCGAGGCCCGCGCCAAAATCCGGCCGCATCACCCGCTCCCCCAGGGCAGTGCGCAGGATGATCAGGATGGCCTGACGGATGTCTTCCTCGTAAGCGGCGATAGCGATGTCTCCCGTGCCTGGGTCCAGCCGCACTGGGAAACTCCAGCCCTTGCCGAGGAACGCTTTTGCATCCGTACCGTTCATCGACTAGCCTCCAATCAAAACGTCAAACGCACCCGCCACAATAGGCGCTCCGCATCCGGCGGTGTCTCCGACTCGAGCCGCGGGAAATCCGCCGATCAGCACCGAAGAACTCCCCAGCACAACTGGCGTCGGTGGATGCGGCGGAGGCGGCGGAAAGCCGCAAATGTGCATGTCCCCCATGGTCGCCGCGGGCAAACCTCCAATGAGCACATTCGGCTTGCCCGGCCCGGCAATGCTTCCCGGATGTCCCGTTGGATCGCCTAGTCTTGCTGCTTGCGGCATGTTCCAGCCTCCTGAAGCAAACTCAATTGATCTTCACTAGGCCCGCTTGAATTTCACACAGGCCCCCGCCATCGATGCTGGCGCTGGCCGACCCCTTGATCTGCAAGGTATCGCCCTGGATACTGATCGTCGGCGCCTGCAGATCGATTTCTACATCCGCTTGCAGGGAAATCTTCCCTGCACTTTCCAGCGTGACGACGGACGTGCCGTCGGCGGTCGAAATTTCGATCTTCTCCGGATCGATGGTGATGGTGTGCTGGTCGACACTGGTGATGGTGATCGAACCCAGGTCGTCGTCAAAAGAAATCTCGTGTCCCGCGGGCGTTCGAATCAGCCGGGTGCCGATGGGATCCTGCGGGTCTTGCGCCGGCGGCTGATCCTGCCCGTTCCACAGGCTCCCAATTACGAATGGCTCGCGAACATCGCCCTGATTGAAGGCCACCAGCACTTCGTCGCCGACCTGCGGAATGAAATAGGATCCGCGGCTGTCTCCGGCCATCAACACCGCGACGCGGGCCCACGGCTCGTACCCGGGAAGCCAGGGCAGGCGCAACTGCACTCTTCCGAGATTCGTCTCGTCCAGATTGTTCAGCACCTGCGCCGGAGCCACGCCGAAGATTCGCCGCTCTTCCGGAGCGTCCACCTGCGCCGCTGTTTCCACCAGTCCACCGTTCATGAGTTCACCCAATCCATCCTTCACGCATGCAGATTGATCAGATCGGCCCCTTGCGCATGCAAGGGGATCGAGCCGAACCAGATCTCTTTGCGGGCTTCGAAACTGGTCCGGAAGCCGCTGCTATCCAGGGAGTGCGTGGCGGAAGTTACGCGGTACAGTCCGCCAAGATTCTGGCCCACCGATTCCAGCCGGATGACCACGCCCGCGCGGATTCGCGTGTCGCCAATCGTCGAGCCGCTTCCCGTCAGGCGCCGGTTCAATTGCGGGATAAGCTTGCTCAGGATGATCCGCGCAGCGGTGGCCAAGGTGGCTGGCTCTTCCACCAGCGTTATGGTCGTGGAGCTGCCGGACGGTGCGGCCGAGGCGCTGGCCTGAGAGCCGGGAAGCCCGAAGCCCGGTGAGACGCTGATATCGAGGGCTTGGCGGTCCCAGTCCCAAGAGGCAGCCACGGTGAAATCGGTCTTGATATCCGGTTGCCAGATGCTTACCGCCACGCCGCCAATCTGACCCACGTTACTAAGGCGCGGCCGGAAGTCGATGAGCGACTGCCCGTACTTGAGGGTAACGTCCGAGGAGAGATTGCCCTCCGGCGAAAGGAAGCGCAGCTTGAATCCACCGTTGGCCCCGGAATGATCGATCAACATTTCCCAGCCGTTTTCGCCGGCGACCCGGCTCAGGAAATCGTAGTCGCTCTCCCCATGCTGTTTTCGAATCAGCTTCTGCTTGACGTCCGGATCGCGGCTGCTCACCGTCACGAAAACATCTACACCCGCCAGCAGCACGGAAAGGGTTGCGCCGATGGGATCGAAGACCGGAAGCAGGGAATTTTCCAACGTGACGAGGCTGGCCACCGCTAAATCGGGAATCGGTAAATTGCCCAGCGTCGGCACCGGTATGGCAAACCAGCGGACCTTGTTGCCGGTTTGCATGTCCTTCCTGCGGTCCTGCGCCACCACGGTCAGCGTGGGCATGCCGCCTCCCGGAAAGTTGGCTTCCTGGGCCACGATTTTGCCGACGAAAATCTGCTCCAGCGGATCGGGGGCATAGCCGAGCAGCAGCGTGAGTTTATTGTCCAGAGCCAGCAGCGGATCATCGAGCCAGCGAAGGCCTTCGTTGGCCAGCGTCAGTTCCACGCGATCCGCGCCATCCAGTCCGCTCTGGCAAGTCACGCTGGAAATCGAAGCGCGTAGGGCCGCCGGCGCAGGCGCATCGTTGATATTCACGCGGAACTCTGGAGCGAAGCGCAGGTTTGCCATGGCTACGGGTAGACCTCCCCGCTCTGTGGATCGCGATACGGAAGCTGAGGGACGATCAGCATCATCCCCGCGGACAGCACCCGGGGATTATCGATCGAGTTGCGCAGGGCAATCGGACGCCACAGCGTGGCATCCCCAAAGGTCTTCCAGGCAATTGAGCTAAGCGTCTCCCCTTCGCTGACCTGATAGATCTTTGAAAAATTGGAAGTCTCGCGCTTGATCTCTTTGGCTTCCAAGTCGATATTGCGGAATTCGTTGAAGGTTGCCTGCAACCGCGCGCGAACCGGAGTCCCGTCCGGAAGAAACAGGATGAAGCGCTGGCTGGCGCGCGCCAGCACGCACGTAAAAGACAAGGATCCCCAGGTGAACAGCAGGACCGGCGGCGCATGGGTGGTTGCATCGATATCCATCAGCCCGACGATCTGCTGCGTCAGCTTTCGAACGTCCCCGCCGGCCTGGTTCAAGGTCCGTCCGTTTTGCTGGTGCGCCTCGTAGGTATCTAGGAACAGTTCCATCTCCAGCGTCTGCATGTTGCCGTGCACGAACTGCAGGATCGGAGCGCTCAGTCCCGGCACGGCGGTCTGCGCGTAGTTCACGTCCTGATTGACGGTGTACTCCTCCGGATTAAACATCACCGGAATGCCTATCCCCGTCACCGTATTGGTCACCAGCGCTTTTTCCAGCGGCATGGCTAGAGCCTCCCCAATCGTTCGCGCTGGGCGACGATGCGGCGATCAATGGCTCGAATCACGCCATCCGTCAATTTACCGATGTCGATGGTGGTTTCCGGGGAAGGATGATGGGCGGTAGTAGAAACTTTGTGGCGCTCCGGCTCCGCGCCAGGACGAATATTTTTCTGGACGATTTCCGCCACTTGCGCGGCCGCGGGAAGGGAGGCGCGCCGGAGCAGCGTTACCGGTAGCTGGCGGTCCGCTACTTCGGGCGGGCTCGCTGCTCGCTCGCTGCGCCTGTTCGGAAGCGCGGAAGTCTCCAGGGCGGCTTCCGGGAATGTTTCGGTGCGCCTTCGCGAGGCGGTCACATGCCGGATCAAGTGCTCCATCTCAACGGTTTGCGTTGCCACCGTGCGTCTGCGAAGAATAGGACCGTTCGTCTCGCTGGCCATATCCCGGGGCGGCAGAGAGGCTCCCCAGTCCTGCCGCGGAGCTTTGCTGTTCTTCCATTGCAATAGAAAAAGATTCAACGTGGAGGAAATGTGCCAGTCACCATCGCGACGAACGAACCGCAAGATGACGCCTGCCGCCCGACGCTGCAACTCCAGATCGCCTAGCCGGCAGAATCCCCAACGCCCGAGGGCGTACCGTGTGCGAAGTCCTTCGGCGAATCGAACCGCGGGATGAGCCATCCCCGTCCCGCAGTGGAACCGACTGCCATCCGGAATTTTGATTCTGCCGTGAAATGGATTGCTTCGGTTCATTTCCTCATTCCGCGTTCATCCGGTGATTGATGTCCGAAATCTCTCTGACCCACCTGCGCCTCTCGCGGTGCTCCAGGCCGAGAATGTTTTCCGGCGCCCAATGAAAGTGGTAAGCGACGAAGGCTACCTCCTCATAGAGCGCCGGGAGGGGGTAGCCTAGAACCCCCCCGCGGTTTCGAACTCCATCGCAAATTCGTGCGCGCACTTCGGACAAGTCGCTTCCATGCTAGTTTTGCCGGTGCGATTGATGCGGTTATACAGTTCCTGCAGATAAGCCAGGTCGGCCGCGTACATCCCCTCGATCACCTTCGGATTGATTTGCGGCACCGAACCGATCCTGGTAATCACCCGCGAAAACAGGATCATCACCAGATACGCCTGGTTCTTCTGCACGCGGGGATCGTTGAGAGGAAGAATCTCGTCCGCGGCGGTGGCCAACCGCATGATGCCTTCGCGGTGGAGACGGCCCTCTTCATCCTGATAGCCGATGGGAAGGATGAATTCATATTCGGTCTGAATCATGGTCAAGCCCTCTGCAGTCCTTCGTGTGCCAGTTCCAGCGTCTCGATGGCCACATCATTGCCCTTGGCGCTGAAGCTCGGCCCCATCCATTTCACCGGCCAGGCATTGACGAAGTTCCAGCGGATTTTCTCGTTGCCTTGTCGGTCCAGCAGGATGATCGAGCCGTTTTTGCGGGTGGCCGCGGGATCGCCCTTCACCCATTGCAGGTGCCAGTTGTAGAGGTCGGTATCATCCGCCGTGCCCCACTTCAGGACGATGTTCGAGTACTTCGCCTTAGCCGGGAGTTTGCGCAGCGTCTCGTTGTCGCCGCCTTCGCGGTATTCCGCCACGTCGATGCTGCAATCGAAACCGCTCGCCTCCTGAAAAGACGCGCGGGTGATGCCGTCAATCTCCACCAGAAAATCAAAACTGCCGTATGGATCGACTCGCTGTCCGGTTTGCGCCATGTTTGCTCCTTTGACTCCTAACTTTCGGTAACCTGCGCGCCGCCGTCCCAAAGGCCGATGCGCACGATGATGAATTCCGCGGGACGAACCGGGGCCACCCCGATTTCGATGTACAAGCGCCCGAGCGCACGCGTGCTCGGCGGATTGAGGGCCTCGTCGATGCGAACATAGAACGCCTGGTCGGCGGTGGCGCCAAACAGCGCGCCATCCCGCCATACCCGCGTGAGAAATTCCGTGATGGTGCGCTTCAGCTTCTGCCACAACGGCAGTCCGTTTGGCTCGAACACCGCCCAGCGGATTCCCACCTCAATGGACTGTTCGATGTAAATCATCAGCCGCCGCACGTTTACGTAGATCCAGTCGGTGACGTTAGGATCCCCCGTCGTGCGCGCTCCCCACACCGTCACTTGCCCGCTCCCGGGGAAGATGCGCAGCACATCGATCCCTTCCAGATTCAGCGGACCCTGCTGCCGGTCGCTCAACTTACGTTCCAGCCCCACCACGCCTTTCACGTCGGTGTTCGCCGGGGCCTTGTGCACGCCGACGCTCTGATCGACGCGCGCGTAAACTCCGGCCAGTGCGCCGGAGGGCGGAATAATCATCGTCGCGGGCGTTGCGTTCGTCGGACTCGGCGTCCATGTGGGATCGGGAATCGTCAGCCAGGGGTAGTACAACGCCCCGAACCCGCTGTCCGCTTGCACGTTTTGCCGCTGCTCTTCCACGCTTCCCGCTCCGCTGGGATTTGATCCCGGCCGCGAGTCCAAAATCGGGAAGCGATCCTTTTTGATCAGGCAGTGGTCGATCATGGCATTTTGAATGGTCTGGTAATCGGTGATGGCGGCGTCGGGAATTACCAGCAGGTTCACGTCCTCGACATCCTGTAGCAGGTCGAGCGCATCGCTGTAGTCCCCGGCGGTCAAAAGTGACGGATCGTCCGCGCTTCCGGTGATGGTGCTGATGGCGCCGGCGGCGGAGTCCACCAGCGCGTTGGGATAAGCGCCCGCGGTTGGCGGCACGCTGGGCGGCAACACGTTCACAATGGCCGATTGCACCGCGGAAAATACATAGTTGGGATGCAGCGGACTGAGTGACAAGCCTGTAAGGGTTCCCACCACGGGCCAGGTTTCTGCTACGCCTGCTGTCGGCGTGATCTTCAGTTGGAAATCCTGGGAAACCAAAGTGGGCGCCGTGGCCACCGCCGCCATGTTGAACTTGATCCCCAGCGCGGTCGTCAAGGTCACGAAGCCCAGTTGGTCGATGCTTTGGATGACCACGTATTGCTGAATGGCCGCGTTGGTAGAATCCACGCCTGCCATCAGCGCCACTGTGCCCGCAAACAGCGCGGAATTCTTAGCGACGCGGAAGGAAGTGATGGTGGGACCAATATCGGCAATCCGCAGATTGCCTGCGGCCAGCGCCGCAGTCAGAGTGAGCACATTTCCCTGAATCTGTGTGATGGTGGCCGTGGTCGTCCCATCGGTGATCGTGTCGCCGGCCAGGAATGGTTTGGTTGGATCTGTGAGTGTGACCTTGACTTGCAACCCACCAGCAGCGATGGTCCCTGTGGGATAGACGAGGGTGACGGTGTTGTTGATGCTGGCGACGGCGATGGTTATCCCGTTGCCCCCCGCGCCTTCCTTCTGTGCTTGCAGTTGGAACACGGTCTCGCCCTGCTCATTGTCCACTTTCCAGGTGGCGCTCTTTGCCGTCCCCACACGCATGATGTAGGCTTGCGCGCCGCCGTTCAGGAAGAAGCTGCGCACGCCATGCGCCATGTAGTACCACTTCGGCGTGGTGATGTACGGCCAGTAGCTCCCGTCGGACTGCTGGATTCCGTAGTTTTGCAGGAATTCATCGTAGCTGGAGATCCGCTGTGCCACCTTGATCGGACCGTTCAGCGCCGGGCCGATGAAGGCCGCAGTGCTGGTTCCGACTCCGGTGATTACGCCGGGGCCGGTCACCTCTTCTATGTAAACTCCGGGAACATCGTATGTTGGCATAAGCACCTCGCTCCTAGCTTCAAGTTAACTCAAGGTCATAACTGCCCGTTGGCGATGGAACCACGACCGGAGTCGGCGGGGGCTCGGCAAAGCCCTGCGCGCGCACGCGCAACTGGTAATTGCCGGCCACCAGTCCGAGAAAGGTAAAATGGCCCAGGCTGTCCGTGGTGGTGGTTTGCAGCGGATTTCCCGCGTTGTCCTCCAGCATCACCCAGGCGTCTGGGAGCGCCGGACCGGCGGCCGAGGCCAGCACCGTTCCACCAATCTGAATCCAGGTCTCCGCCGTTTGCGCGTGGCCGTCCACTCGATACTCCGTGATGCGCGTGGTGACCATGGGTCCAGCGATCCGCACCGGCATCACCACCGGTAGCGTGACAATCAGGTAGATGGCGGGCTTCCAATGCACTGTCTTGGTCGCGCCCCAGAATTCCGCCAGCTTCGGAAAGCCTTCCACCGGCAGAATCGTGCTCGGCAACTGAAAATCCGCGATGATGTCCGGAAACCCCGCCGGCAAAGGGTTCGGGGCGTAAATCTGCCGCGCGATAAAAGGCTCCGCGTCCATCAGCGATGCGATCGCCTTGTAGAGCAGTGCATGCTCATCCACCGTCGGGTCCAGCGTGTCCGGAGGTGCCGTGGATTCCGCGCCGCTCCACGCGCTGATCAGGTAATGGCAGTCCACTCTTCGTGGCGCGGCGATCTCCGTGAAAATCCCGCCCTGCAAGTCCCGCGTCCTTTCGTTCGAACGCAACACTCGGTTTTCCTTCAAATCCACCAAGTACACATTCAACGCGTTGACCGGCAGCCCCTTGATGGTCAACCCGGCCACGTAGCTGCGCCACTTGTCGTCCGGTGGATCGAACCCGATCTGCGACGCGTCGGTGATCTCGTCGATCGTCGTGAGAAACAGTTGCTGTAACATGCCGTCAAGCGCGTCGATCATTGGGCCTCAGAATCCTCCACCTGTTGCGCCTCGAAAGCTGTTGTTTTTCGTTTCGTTCATGGCTGTGCCTGCGGCTTGTTTGCCGCCCGGAGATCCCGTAACCCCGACAAAAACCGTTGAAGACGACTCTGATATCCGGG
>DATHNM010000161.1:0-22068 GCA_035486095.1 Bryobacteraceae bacterium | reverse complement strand
ACTCCGTTCAGAAAGTCCCGGACAACCCAATCTTCCAATATCACCTGGGTATGGCCTATCTTGCTTCGGGCCGCAAAGACTTCGCCCAGCGGTCACTTCAGGCCGCCCTGAAAGAAAATCCGAATTTTCTTTACGCCGATAGCGCCCGTGCCAGCTTAGCCCAGATCTTGAAACCGTTACATTGACGGCGAACTTTCCCTACTTTAGGACTTTAGGTTCCTCTCCTTATTACGTTGATTCTAAGATAGTAACCTCGCCTTTACTCCGCGAGTCTCAGCCGCACTAAGCAATTTCCCTAGCTCCAGCTACTTGATATTGGCTGCAACAGATGAGAACTTTTGCGGTAGACCGAAACTACTGGCAGTACTATACTTTTGGAATCATATGTACCACCGTGTTCCCTTGCACCGAGTACTCCTCGTCTTAGCCATTGTTTTGGCAGGCGGCACTTATGGACTCGCACAGGGAGTCGCACTCAGCCTCTCCTCTGGGTCTGCAACTCCTGGTCAGCCGGTGGTTTTGAATATCTCGTTGGATGCCACAGGCGATCTGCCTGAGTCAACCGAGTGGACGCTGAACTATTCAACGGCAGACTTCAGCTCTGCTACTTTCTCGCCTGGCATGGGGGCCGCGAACAAATCCCTTACCTGCAGCAACGGCTCCGGCACCGCAACCTGCCTGGTGTGGGGTCTGAATTCCATGACGATTCCTAATAACGTGGTGGCCTCGGTAACTCTGACCGTGGCTGGCTCCACGCGTGACTCGGCTTCTACGATCCAGCTTTCGAACGGGATTTCGTCGGATTCCAAGGGAGCTGCGGTACCGACATCCGCCAGCAGCGGCACCGTAACAATTCTCCAGACGCCTGTTTTAAGTGGTCTCGCCTGCACTCCCGCATCGCTGTCGCCGGCAGCCGGATCCACCTGCACCGTTGCACTCACCTCTCCTGCGCTGAGCGGAGGAGCATCCATCAGCCTGAGCGCGTCCCCCGCCGTGGCAAACATTCCCTCGTCCGTCACCGTTCCGCAGGGCTCCACTATGACGACGTTTCCGGTAACGGCAGGCAGCGTGAGCACTCCAACTTCTGCCACGCTGGTGGCTTCCTATGGCGGCGTGAACGCGACGTTCGGTGTCACCGTCAATCCCGCGCCTGCGGCTTTGAGCAGTGTTTCGGTCAATCCAACTTCGATTATTAGCGGGTTAACAGCCACGGGAACCGTGACACTCACCTCGCTTGCAAGCACCGGTGGCGCCGTCGTATCGCTCTCCAGTTCCAACAGCCCCGCGGCCAGCGTCCCTTCCACCGTGACCGTTCCAGCCGGCTCCAAAACGGCCACATTCACAGTGAATGCAGGCAGTGTCACCACTTCCACTCCAGTGACTTTCACAGCATCCTATGCTGGATTAAATGCCACCTTCGGCATCACCGTCACTCCGCTGCCAGGAGCCTTGAGCAGCGTATCCGTCAACCCCAGCACCATCGTCAGCGGACAATCCGCCACCGGTACAGTCAATCTCACCGCAGCGGCCGGCAGCGGCGGAGCAATGGTGTCGCTATTGCTCTCCAGCTCCAGCAGCACTGCGGCCAGCGTTCCAGCCACCGTAACAGTGCCACAAGGCGCGAGCTCAGCCACATTCACCGTCAACACCGGCAGCGTGACCGGCTCCACTCCGGTTACTCTGACTGCCACATATTCGAGCGTGAACGCCATGTTCGGCTTCACTGTGAATCCGCCCGTGGCCGCTTTAAGCGCCGTATCGGTTACTCCCAGTTCGATCACGAGCGGTCAAGCAGGAACCGGAACGGTCACTCTCACCAGTGCCGCGGGCAGCGGTGGAGTCGCCGTCTCACTCTCCAGTTCCAACTCCACGGCGGCGGGTGTTCCTGCTTCCGTCACCATCCCGCAAGGCTCCACGTCAGCTACGTTCAGCGTGAATGCAGGCAATGTGAGCGGCTCAACTCCGGTGACTCTGACCGCTTCTTATTCCGGCGTCAACAAGACGTTTGGCCTCACCATCAACCCGCCAGTTGCCGCACTGAGCAGCATCTCGGTAAGCCCCAACGTAATCATCGGCGGACAATCGGGCACTGGAACCGTCACCCTCACTGCTGCGGCAGGCAGCGGCGGAGTCAATGTTTCGCTCTCTAGCTCAAACACCATGGCGGCCGGCGTTCCCGTTACTGTGACGGTCCCGCAGGGCTCGACATCGGCCACCTTCACCGTCAACACCGCCACTGTGTCTGCTGCTACTCCCGTTACATTGACTGCTTCATATTCGGGCGTCAATGCGACGTTCGGCTTCACCGTCAATCCGCTGGCGGCAGCTTTAAGCGCCGTATCGGTCAGTCCCAGTGCCATCACGAGCGGTCAAACAGGAACCGGGACCGTCACCCTCAGCGCTACCGCAGGCAGCGGCGGAGTAGCCGTCTCTCTCTCCAGTTCCAACTCAACGGCTGCGGGTGTTCCATCTTCCGTCACCATCCCGCAAGGCTCCATATCGGCAACGTTCAGCGTGAACGCAGGCAATGTGAGCAGCTCAACTCCGGTGACTTTGACGGCCTCTTATTCGGGCGTGAACAAAACGTTCACAGTCACCATCAACCCACCTGCGGCCGCCCTCAGCAGCGTCACGGTGAGCCCCAGCATTCTCATCGGCGGACAATCGGCTACCGGAACCGTCAGCCTCATGGCTGCAGCGGGGGCCGGCGGAGTGGTGGTAGCGCTCTCCAGTTCCAACACCAACGCCGCCAGCGTTCCAGCGAGCGTGATGGTTCCGCAAGGCTCCGCTTCGGCAACCTTCCCGGTAACCACTGGCACCATGAGGGTTCCCACACCAGCCATGGTGACGGCCACCTATTCAGGAATAAACAAAACCTTCGGACTCACGGTCGATCCGCTCGCGCCGGCGTTGAGCAGTATCTCGATCAGCCCCGGCTCCATCACGAGCGGCCAATCCGGAACCGGTACCGTCAGTCTCACCTCGCCCGCCGGAAGCGGTGGGGTCATGGTATCGCTGTTCAGTGCCAATGCAGCGGTGGCCGGCGTGCCATCTTCCGTCACCATTCTGCAGGGGGCAACCTCAGCCACGTTCACGGTAAATGCGGGCAGCGTAATCGTCTCTACCTCCGCGATGGTGAGCGCGTACTATTCCGGCGTGAACGCGTCGTTTACCGTCACGGTCACTCCTGCCGCGGTCGCCGGCGCAACAGCATCGTTCGTGGCTCTGGATTCAACCACGCAGGGGAACTGGAGGAACAAGTACAATTTCGCGAATGTCACCATCATCGGCGACGGAGCGGTGAACACAACGGTCACACCAGTTCCCAGCGGCGAAAATGCTGTTACCTGGAACCCTCAGGCGACCACCGCCCGGGCCCTCGAGAACCTGGAATCCACCGGACGAATTGCCGCGCGCTGGGCCGCAGCAGCGAACTTCTTTGTCGATATCAACTACACCGACCAGGCGGTCCACCAGATCGCGATCTATTGCCTGGACTGGAATGAAATGTCCCGCGCGGAGACCATTAGCGTTCTGGACGCCACGACCAACAAGGTCCTCGACAGCCGCAGTGTATCCAACTTCACAAAGGGTGTGTATGCGGTCTGGAACGTCACCGGTCACGTGAAACTGCAGATAACAAAGACGGCCGGCAATAACGCTGTGATCAGTGGTCTATTCCTGAACTAGGGAAAAGGATTCATTTTTTCTGACACACTTATCCAATGCCTGGGTCTAACGACTAGCCTGGTCGAGATGCGGCTGCTGCTAGCTCGGGAAACTCCTTGACGGGGGGTTCTTAAAGGGTCGGCCGCACCTCCCGGGCCATTTCAAGGGCAGTACTTTCCGCCTCGGCTCTGGTCAAAAGTTTGGCATCCCGGTCAAATTCCTGGTACCTCTGTTAATTCCTTGTTACATTGGTCCTTAGTTTTCAACACACGCACTTTGGCCCCAATGGTGCGATGACGGATGAAATCGTAATGGCTGCTCGCTGCGCGCGGCCGTAACCCTAAGGAATATGGGCAAGAAATCGTCAAAACAGCCTAAACCGAGCCACACGCTCACGCCACCGCAGGCGCAACTCCGTTGTTCGAATTGCGGCACAGTGAACGGCGCAGAATCTGCCTTCTCTTTTATCGACCAGTTGCTGCGGTCGCATGCCGAGTTGTGCCAGGCGCTTCGATTAACGGGCCGCCAGATGTTGAGGTTCGAGAAACAGGATGATGAATCGCTGGAGAGAATCCGCCAGGTGCTGAAGCGCGCGGATAACATGCGCAAGATGCTCCAAAACCCGGACGAATCAACGGGTGCGCTCAACGCGATGGCCCAGAATCAGTTGATCATGGATGCTCCGCGGCAAACTCTGAAGGATAGTCCGGTGCACGGAAGTGCCAAAAGAAGATCCCGTCTTACCCGCCCACGCTCGCCGCGTATCATCAGATTCCCGGCCGGTTCCCGGGGCAGTGAGAACTAGTCGATTCCTAATTTCTTCATCTTGTACAAAAGCGCTTTGTAGTCTACTCCCAGAAGAGCCGCCGCGCGTTTTCTGTTCCACTGAGTGGAGTAGAGGGCTTTCATAATGACTTCCGATTCCGCCGCCTTGCGGGCCTGATCCAGCTTCACCAATTCCGAGTTCTCGGCGTCCGCACTCTCCGGCAAGTATTGGCCGGCGTTAGACGGCAAAGGCCGGGCTGGCTGTTCCATAGCCGAATCTTCATACAGCTCCGGGACATCGGAGGGGGCACTCGCAGCCCACCTGGATGGAACGTCGCCCACTGCCTTCCAGGCCGGACGCCGGTTTCTGCTGGCCGCCCGGGAATTGAGTCGGTGCAGGTCTTCCGCAATGACTTCCGGATTCCTTACCACCAGGTATCTCCGCATCACATTTTCCAACTCCCGGATGTTGCCGGGCCAGGAATGGCGCAGCAACGCGGTTCTCAAGGCCGGCCCAATCTCAGGAATGAACATATCGGCAGCAGCATGCTTTTTCAGGAAGGATGACGCCAGCGGTATGATTTCGTCCAGACGCTCGCGCAGCGGAGGCACCACGATATTCAGGACGTTAAGCCGGTAGTACAAGTCTTCTCGAAACTCGCCCTGCTCGATCCTGGTTTCCAGCTCCCGGTGAGTGGCCGCTATGACTCGCACATCCACCTGCGTTGCTTCTTTGGCCCCAATGCGATGGAACTCGCGATCCTGCAGCACCTGCAGCAGCTTGGCTTGCAGCCTCAGATCCATGTCCCCGATCTCGTCCAGCAGAATGGTTCCACCATTCGCCAGTTCGAATTTTCCCGGAGTGCTCTTGAACGCGCCGGTGAACGCGCCGCGCTCGTAGCCGAATAATTCGCTTTCCACCAGTTCGGGCGGCAGCGCCGCGCAATTGAGCTTTAGAAAGATCTTTCCCGCGCGCAGCGACTGTTCGTGGATGTGGCGCGCCAGTACTTCTTTGCCCACCCCGGTTTCGCCCTGCAGCAGGACAGGCACATCGGAGGCCGCCAGGCGCTTCAACAGAGGATCCATTTTCCGGATCCACTCGCCCGCCTTCAGGTTCAACTCGCCCTTGCCCGATCGCGCCGGGCCGGAAACAGCCCTGGTCGAAGGCAGCAGAAGATCGACGTTCCTCCGCAGCTCTTCATGCGAAACCGGCTTGGTCAGGAATTTGTTGGCGCCACTCTCCATCGCTTCCGCCATGCTGCCCACCGACGACAGGCCAGAGAGCATGATCACCGGAAGGTTCAGATTCTGGAACCGAATCTCTTTCAGAGTGGTGATGCCGTCCTTGCGGGGCATGCGAACATCCAGGATTACCAGCGACGGCGTGTCCACGCCCGCCGCCAGAACGTTCAACACTTCTTCTCCGTCTTCGGCGAAGTCGACGACGAAATTCGGCCGGCGCAGCGCCAGTTGAAGATAGTCGCGGCTCTCGGGTTCATCATCGGCTACCAGAATGCGGTGAGGCGCGGGAAGACTCGAGGTAGTTATGTGTGCTGGATTCATAGAGTTAATTTGAAGGGTATGATTCGGCAAAGGAACAAGCTATGGGTAGAGCAAAGGAATCGACGAAGACCATCCCTGTGGCGTCCGCTTCCGGCCGGGCTTCCTGCATTTCGAGGTTTGGGGCAATGCCCAACATTTTGACTTTTCTGACTAGCATTCGATCCAGGGCCTTAGATTTGTACCAACCACATGGTTCTTTTTCTAAATGTTTTTCCGAATATCCAAACTAAGCTGAACTAGTCCGATTCACAAGGGTTGTTTTCCCCACGAGGGGGAGGTTCCACCCGTACTACTTTGGTAGTACCCCGGTTTCTCCGAACGACGGTACTGACACTTTCTTTCGGTTGCGCGACTAGTACGTCGCGCAAAAAGTTTTCGCGCTTTCGAACTGATGCTGGGATGAAATTTCTGGGACGAGGTACGCCGGCGCGTTAACCGACAGCCATTTCCCGAGGCGCCGGAGCGACGTTCGGATGCGGGAAGGGGCTGGGGCCACGCAGCTTGCGATTGAGACGCCGCTTGTGCCAGCGAACGGTTTCCAGACTGATGAACAGCGCTTCGGCAATGGCGGCGTTCTTGTAGCCTTGCGAAGTCAGCTCAAGGATCCGCGCCTCTTGGGGAGTCAATCCGTTCTCCGCTTTGAGTGAAGCCGTTCTTAACAGATCAGACAATAGTTCGGAAACCACCACTCTGGGCGCCCATAGCTCACCTTGCAAGATCGCCAACACCGCGCGCCTGAGAAGCTTCGACGAGAAGCCTGGTGGCAAAACTCCACGACAACCCAGGCGGAGCATCTTGGCCGCCGAGGTTTCGATACTTTCGTTCGCCAGTATGGCCAGTACGTAGCAGCTCCTACCGTAGTTGGTAAGCTGCACTAACTCCGCGCTGGTCAACTGCTCGATGAAAGTCTGGGATGCAACCAGAAGTGCCACTTTCAACCGTCGACAGAGCGAGAAAATCTCCTCCCTGTTCTCAGAGCAATGAACCAGCGTCAATCCTGAGGCGCTGGATGCAGAATCGCTAAGAAGCTTCCTGTGAAGCATGACATTGCCACACAGTACGACGGTATGTTGACGCGCGAAAATTGATTCGGAAAGTGGACCCTTCTTCACGTTCCGTGTATTAACCGGTCGTTTGCGGAGCAACTCGCCCGGAATCCTTTTTTTGAGTTAGTGAGCGACCAGATTATAATAACAGTCTTTTTTGAATTCGCAATGTACATCAGTCCTACTAAGCCTATGCCTAGCTTGCGCTTACATAATCCAGATAACTATTACTGCGACGCTCGTCGTACTAGTGAATGGAAGCTGAGCATCGCAGCGCGAGTTCGCTGGAGCTTTTCATTCTCGCCGGCAGTTTCGCGGGGCTTCAAATTCTCGCAACAGAGGGCCAAAGAATGTAAACCTGCCATGGTCCGTCTTCCATCAGTGCTCTGGTATCCATGCTCTGCCATCCATGCTCGAGAGAAGGCCTCGCCAACAAACTTTCCGTTCGGGCAAAAGGCACCGAAGCCCGGGTGGACTTACCTTGCAAATTTCCACAGCGGTCTCCAAGCGACTCTGTAATAAGGAGATTTCCTCACAGCCCGCGCCATTCCTCCGAGAGCCCGAGCACTTATCCCTGAGGTTGATAGCCCAGTTAGTAAGGCAGTTTTCCTGCCATCCGCAGGTCTCAAACTGGTCGCAACCATCTTCATTCGAGCCGATAATGGCTCCAAGAGAGGACTAACGGTACTCACTGAACTATAGTGCTACTTGGTAGTCCTGGGAGTCTAACGATCAATCGACAGGCTTAGATGACAGGAATGAAAAAAGAGATTCTCAAGTGGGCTGGAAGCAGAGCGATTTTCATTAGTACTGTTGCGGCGTTGGTTTCCAACGTGGGAGCCCAAACGCCTTCCTTATCCTTATCTGGTGCGTCGGGAGCACCGGGCACCACTATCACAATTCCTGTAAGTCTAAATCCGGGGACGGGCACGGCGCCGGCATCGGTGCAATGGGATTTGACCTACTCGGCTTCGGACCTGAGCCTGGTGTCGGGAACCTATGATACGACGGGCGCGGCGGGGAGCGGAGCGGGAAAGTTGGCGGACTGCAACAGCATCTCGGCCGGCGATGTGCGCTGCATCATTTCGGGGATCAACACGACTGGGATCGGAAATGGCGTGGTTGCCACGCTATCCTTCCAGATCGCGGGAGGCGCCACGGACGCATCGACACCGGTTTCGCTGACAGGTGTGGCGGCATCGGACGGTGGCGCCAACTCGCTGAATATCACCGACAGCGGCGCCACGGTGCAGATCACTCAGCCATCGGGGCCGGTAGTCTCCGGCTTGAACTGCAACCCCGCGAGTGTAACCCCTCCAGCCTCGTCCACCTGCACAGTAACAATGAGCGGTGCGGTCGCCGGCACTACCACTGTTAATCTCACAAGCAGCGCCTCGGCGGCCACGGTCCCGGCATCCGTGAACATTACCTCGGGCTTGTCGAGTACGACCTTCGCGGTTACTACATCCACGGTTGTCGCCAGCACGCCGGCGGAAATCACCGCTACAGTGGGCGCTAATTCGCAAATTTTCTGGGTCACTCTTACGCCAGTCTCCAGTTGCGCTTACTCATTGAGCGCGAACAGTTCAAGTTTGAGTTCCAGCGTAGGGTCCGGCAGCTTCAATGTCGTGACCACGGCGGGTTGCCCCTGGACGGTCACCAATAACTCATCTTTCATTACCATCACATCGGGTAGTTCGGGCACTGGCAATGGCACGGTTTCTTATTCGTTTACCGCTAATGCAGGCGATAGCCGCATTGGGACGCTGACCATCGCAACCCAGACGTTCACCGCGATTCAATCGGGACAGACTTCCGCGGGCCTGGCTTTCTATCCTCTGATGCCTTGCCGGATTGCGGACACCCGGACTGGCTTTGGTTTTAGCGGATCCTTTGGACCGCCATCCCTGGCGCAGGGATCGACGCGCGTTTTTCCGATTCCACAAAGCTCTTGCGGAGTCCCCGGAACAGCCCAGGCGTATTCATTGAACATCACTGTGCTGCCGACCGGGCCGCTGGGATATTTGACCTCATGGCCAACCGGCACGGCCACTCCGTCGCCTTCCACAATCAATTCGCCGAGTGGAAGTATTGTTGCCAACGCAGCCATCGTACCAACGGGAACCAATGCCGATGTGAGCCTCTACGCCAGCAACGACACGAACGTCCTGATCGATATAAACGGATATTTCGCGCCTCCGGGTGGACCTGAAGCGCTGGCTTTCTATCCGGTGACACCTTGCCGGGTGGCGGACACCCGCACGGGATTTGGATTTAGCGGAGCATTCGGCCCCCCCGCACTGGTAGCCCAAGCGACACGGAACTTTCCGGTGCAACAGAGTTCGTGCGGGATTCCGTCGACGGCGCAACTTTATTCGGTGCGCATGACCACCATCTCTTCCGCGCCGCTGTCGTATCTCACCACCTGGCCCGAAGGAGTTTCTCTACCCGTTGTCTCGACGCTGAATGCTCCCGACGGCGGCGTAGTGGGCAACCAGGCGATTATCCCGGCGGGAGCGCAATCCGGCGGTCCCATCAGCGTTTTCGTCAGCAACAATGCAAACTTGCTGATCGACATCAACGGCTATTTCGCCCCGCCCGGTGGCGCCGGCGCAGTGTACTTCTATCCCTTGACGCCGTGCCGCGTGGCGGACACCCGGACAGGATTTGGATTTAGCGGAGCGTTCGGACCGCCCTCCCTGGCCGCCTCAGGAGGACGCAATTTTCCGATGTTATCCAGTTCGTGCGGCATCCCGAGTTCGGCGCAGGTCTATTCGTTGAACATGACTGCTGTGGTTCCTTCCGGCGGCGCCTTGGGATATCTGACCGCATTTCCCGCCGGAGCCTCGGTGCCGAATACGTCCACCATTAACGCGCCAAACGGAGGAGTGGTGGGAAGCGCCGCCATCGTGCCGGCGGGAACCAATGGGGCCGTCAGTGTGTTCTCGAGCAATGTTACCGATCTGCTGATCGATATCAGCGGCTATTTCGCGCCATAAAAGAAGTAACGCACGCATGCGTGCGCGCGCCACAAATTCAGCGCGGCAGGGGCTCCGGTATCGCGGCTCCATCGGCCCGCGGATCGGATGCCGCATAATTCATGCCGGTCTTTGAATTGTGCAAAATCGCCTGGCCGCGGCCCATGGTCTCCACATATTCGCGCCCAATCCGGATCTCGTGTCCGCGCTCGGACAACTGTTGCAACGTTTGCCCGGGCACGCGTGATTCAATATAGACGTCGCAGCCCGGCGCGTTGTTCTTGAAGAAACGCGGCGCTTCCAGCGCTTCTTGCAGAGTCATCCCGTAATCGACATAGTTGGAGACGAACTGCGCGTGGGCCATGGGCTGCACCGCACCGCCCATGATTCCGAACCCGATGTGCTCATCGCCCTTTTCCATGAACGCCGGGATGATGGTATGGAACGGCCGCTTGCCACCCGCCAGCACGTTGGGATGCTTCGCATCGAGCGTGAAACTGGCGCCGCGATTTTGCAGCGCGAAGCCCATCCCTTCCACGGTCACCCGGGAGCCGAAGGCCGAGTAGAGGCTCTGAATCCAACTGGCGATGTTACCGTCTTTATCCACCACCGTCAGGTACGTGGTGTTGCTGCCAACCGGATCGCCGGCCTTTACTTCGCAATTCGCTCGCTTAGGGTCGATCCTGGCGGCCCGCTTGCGCGCATACTCTTTTGAAAGCAACTGAGCCACGGGCACATCGTGAACGCGCGGGTCCGCAACATAAGCGTGCACGTCGGAATAGGCCAGTTTCATCGCTTCGATGCGTTTATGGAGTTCGGGAGCGCTGAATGCGCCCAGGGGTGACGCGGGCATGGTCTCCATGATGTTCAACATCTCGAGCGCCGCCATGCCCTGGCCGTTGGGCGGAAGTTCGTAAACCCGCCAGCCGCGATAATCGATGGAAAGCGGTTCCACCCATTCGGGCGAATAAGACGCCAGATCCTGCGCGGTCATGGTGCCACCCAGGTGTCCCGACGTTTTCAGAATTGCGGCGGCGATGTCGCCTTTGTAGAACGCATCCGGCCCCTGCTCGGCCAGCAGGCGCAGAGCGCGCGCCATGTCGGGATTCTTGAAAAGCTGTCCCACCTGCGGCGCCTTACCGCCGGGCAACAGCACACGCTTCGATTCGGGGTTAGCTTCCAGCTTTTCTACCAAAACGGGATCGGACCAGACTTCGCGCGCGCCTTCGTAAACCGGAAACCCCTGCTCGGCGAAAGTGATCGCGTCGCGAAACAGATCCTTCCAGGGAAGCTTCCCGAAGCGTTGATGCATTTGATACCAGCCCTGCACGGCGCCTGGAACGGTGACGCTGTGAATGCCATCCTGCGGCATGCTATCGATCTTGTGCTGCGCGAGAAATGCGGGCGACAACGCTCCCGGCGCAGGGCCTGAGGCGTTCAAGCCGGTCAGCTTTTTAGTTTTCGCGTCCCAGTACATGACGAAAAGATCGCCGCCCATGCCGGTCATCATCGGTTCGGTGACGCCCAGCACGGCGTTAGATGCGATGGCGGCATCCACGGCCGATCCGCCGCGCGCCAGGATCTGCGCTCCGGTCTGCGATGCCAGCACCTGGCTGGTGGCTGCGATGCCCTGCTGGCTGATCACGATGGAGCGGCCGTAGTTCCGGCCGAGGACTTGTGGATATACGAGCGGCATGGCGAAAAGAGAGAGTCCCAGAATACTGAATATGAATCTCAAGCGCAGCTCCTTGAGTTGGAAGGTTCTTATCTTAACATTCCAGTCACGGGCTTTCGGGGCTTTTCTTCCCTTGCCCCCGAATCAGTTGGGTAATGCATGCCTGGGGCACTTTCGTGCCGCCGCCGTACTCTGGCGTTGAAAGGCAACCGATGAAACCTGAATCGCTCCCCAAAGTGGCTGAAACCCTGCGCTCGGCTCACCATCATCACCTGGGCGTGACCGCGCATCCGCCGAAACCGTCGAACGCCGTAGCCGCCGCGCGGCTGGGACGTCCCGACATTCAATCCTTCACCAACGCACTGGATCGGGCCCGGGCGCAATGGCCTGACACGGATTTGTGTCTTATCGGGTCGCACGGCGCTATCGGGCCAACTAATATTGACGATCCCACCGACACACTGCCTGCCGGCTTTCTCCGATTCCTGGATCCCGAAACTTTGCTGCGCATTCCAGTGGGCGACCCAGAAGATGAGGGCGACCAAATAGATTAATCCGCGGTCGTGTGGCGCACGCACTTCTGAAGTGCGTGGGCTACGATACTGGAGCGCAACGCCCGGGCGGCGCTTTGCGTCCATCGAACATGAGAATCGCGCTGGCGTTCTTGCTCGCCGCGGCCTGCTATGGCCGCCAATCCGACGCCCTCGCGATTGATGCCCTCATCCAATCGCGCCATCTGCCCTTCGGCGGCATTCTCGATCCCATCTTTGCCACACCCGACAGCGAAGCGATTAGCGGATATACGCGCTGCGGCGACTCCGCGCTTTGGACCGGCCATTATCTGGCCGCCGAATCCTATCGCTACAAAGTTTCCGGCGATCCCGCAGCGCTGTCCAACGCGCAGGCCGCTTTGGCGTATCTGAAAACGTTGGTGGACGTCACCGGCACGGATCTGCTGGCGCGCTGCGTGGTTCCCATCAATTCCAACTACGCCGCAGGCATCACCAGCGAAGAATCGGCCAATGGCATCCATGAGAGCGGTGACAATTATTGGATCGGCAACACGTCGCGCGATGAATACATCGGAGTTTTTTTCGGCCTGAGCGCGGCTTACGATCTGCTGGGCGCCGGCACCCAGCCCGCCATCCAGGCGCTGGTTACACGGATGTTGAATTTCCTGGACGCGCACGCCTGGACCATCGTAATGCCTGATGACAGCATCAGCACGACATTCATCATCCGGCCCGATGAGCAACTGGGGCTGTTGCAGATAGGCCGTCAGGTCAACTCCGCGCAGTTTGCATCGGCCTACCAGAACGCCGCCGGCGTGGATTCCTCGATCGCCGGTATTCCGGTGGCGGTCGATTCGGCGGACGATCGCGATTCCTATTTCAAGTTCAACCTGGACGCCATCAACCTATTCAACCTGATTCGTCTGGAGACGGACGGCAAGCTGCTGGCCGGCTACCAATCCATTTATCAGATCTTCCACAACGCGGTCAAGAATCACATGAACGCGCATTTCAATATGATTGACCGCGCACTGAACGGGGCTAATTCCAGGCGCGATCTGGAAACCGTCTCCTACCTGCGTCAATGGCTGTTCCGCCCGCGCCGCGATTTGGATGTGAATCTGGAAGGGCAATATCCCTCCTGCGTCAGTACCGATCAATCGTGCGATCCGCTGCCCGTAGTGGTCCGCATCCCGACGGATTTTTTGTGGCAGCGCAGCCCGTTCCAACTCACCGGCGGCGGCTCCGGTCTGATTGAAAGCTCGGGCATCGACTACATCCTGCCCTATTGGATGGCCCGCTACTACAACGTCGTGAATGGCGAGTGACATTGGGTGCGCCGGGTAGTGCGCCTAATATGACGCGCTGTGTCACTATAGTTGTGTCTATGACGCCTTCCCAACCCGCGCCGAAATTTCAGTTGAACAACACGCCGGAGTACCGTGAAAATTACGCCAATAGCGTACAGATCCGCGTGAACCTCTGGGACTTTTTTCTGATGTTCGGCACAGTGAACCAGACTGCCCCCGACGCCGTGACCATCAACAATTTTCAAGGCGTCTACCTGAGCCCGCAACAGGCCAAGGCTCTGTTGAACGTGCTGACGCAAAACATCTCGCAATACGAAGGCACGTTCGGCGAAATCAAGCTGGAGCCGCACCCCGGCAAGCCTGGCGCTATCAACTGAACGCCCGGGAGCGCAATGTGATGCGGGCCTTCCGCTTCAGCACATTCCTGCTTCTGGCTGCGTTCGCGTTACTGGTTTTTCTCGCGCATCTTCCTTATTTCGGGCTGCCGTACTTTTGGGACGAACTGGGCCAATTCGTTCCAGCAGCGCTCGACATTCTGCATGACGGCGCCTGGATCCCGCATTCCACGGTGCCCAACGCGCATCCGCCCGGCGTGATGGCGTACCTGGCGCTGGTCTGGCGATTGGCGGGTTATTCGATCCAGGCCACGAGATTGGCGATGCTCGCGCTGGCCGCCGCGGCCGTAATCGTCACCTGTTTGCTGGGCGAGGAAGTATCGCGCCGCCGCGCGCCAGCCATCCTGGCCGCCGCATTCCTGCTGCTGGACCCGCTGTTCTACGCGCAATCCATGCTGGCGCAGCTGGACATGCCGGCCATGCTGTTTACGTTGCTCGGGCTGTTGCTATTC
Organism: Bryobacteraceae bacterium; assembly: GCA_035486095.1. GTDB lineage: Bacteria > Acidobacteriota > Terriglobia > Bryobacterales > Bryobacteraceae > Palsa-89. The sequence continues at coordinate 7,703 of DATHNM010000161.1, read as the reverse complement.
CTTACCAATCGCCACGCTGCGGCAGCCGCCGCCTGCACCGCGCTGGTACTTGCGAAAGAGACCGGCGCGCTGTTGCCACTGATCTTCCTGGTGGCACTCTATCGCGATCCGGCGCGTTCCAAGTATGCCGCTTACTATCTGGCGCCTTTTGTTGCCCTCGCGGTCTGGTTTTTCGCGCTCTGGCACACCACCGGACACATTTTTGGCGACCCCGGTTTTACGCACTACAACATCGCCTATGCGCTGAACCCGGTGCGCGCTTCGGTGGCGCTGCTGCGCCGATTCTTCTATCTCTTTATCGCCGACTTCCGCTGGATAGGCTCGCTCGCGATTCTGTTCGCCTGGAAGCGCAGCGCTATCTATTCCACGCGCAACTGGAAGATCGTCTGGTGTTTCATTGCCGCGCACATCTTGCTGGTCAGCCTGCTGGGCGGCGCGGAGCTGGAACGCTATCTGCTGCCCGTGGTCCCGCTGGTGTATATCGCGATGGGCGCGGCCTTCCAACTCGCTCGTCCGCACTGGCGCACGGTGGGCGTAGCGGCCCTGGCCGCGGGACTGCTGGCGGGAATTTTTCTGAATCCCCCATTCCCGTTTCCCTACGAGAACAATCTGGCCCTGGTCGACTTCGTTCAACTCCACCTTTCGGCCGCGCAATTTCTCGAACAATCCTATCCGGGAAAAAATGTTTACACGGCTTGGCCCCTCACCCAAGCTCTTCGCGATCCCGCATTTGGCTACGTCCAGCACCCCATTCCCGCCACCGAAACCAGCGACCTGCACTACTCCACGCTTAGCGCTGTGGATCCGCGATCGGTGGATGTGCTGGTCCTCTATTCACGCACCTGGGAACCGCGCTGGAGCGTTTTGCAATGGCAGCCACTGCGCGAATTTCTTAGCCGGTTTTATGAATACGAGCGGGAAATGACGCCCGACGAAGTGGGACGGCATTTCGGTCTGGCGCCGATCCAACGCTGGACCCGGCGCGGCCAATGGATCGAAATATTCGCCCGCTAACGCGCCGAGCTGGTCACTGCCGGAGTGGTCCTGGGCGGAATATCGTCGATGATGGCGCGCTTGAAAAACTTCCAATGCCCATCCTCGCGCTTCAGGACGTCCTCATAGTGCCCGGCGCCGGCCACCACGGACTTGCATTCCCTGGTCACGATAGTCTGCCAATAGGCCTGGTCCGTTGCCGTGTCTCCGTTGATCTGCAAGGTCAGGTTGGTCACCACGTGCTCGCTTCTATTGGTGCCCGCCGGAACGGGGCACGGCGATGGCGCGGCTGAGGCTGCGGACCCCGGGGTAGGGCGCGAGCTGAAATAATCCTTGATCGCTCCCGGACCGGTAAGCTTGGTCGCCCCGCCGCCCATGATCAGCGTTCCGTCTTTGGTGAAAAATGACGCGTAGGCGGCCCAATTGTTCGAATCCAGCGCCCTTGGATAATCGCCCATCAGTAGCTGTTCAATCGCCTGGCGATCTTCAACTTTTTGCAGACGCGCAGCCGCTGACTCCGCGCCGCATGCGCTTCCAACGCCCACCACGGTCAAAGCCGCCAATACAATAAATCTACAGTTCATACTGTGTGCCTCCTGCAGTAGATTCTACTTGCCCACCAGGTGCTCCGGCTTGTTGTTTTCGCATACATATTCCATCACTTCCTCTTGCGGAGCAAGATCCAGCTTCACATTCATGTGGTACGGCTTCACGAATGTTCCCGGGTCATCGAAAGTGATGCTCAGCTCCAGATGGCCGAAATCGGTGCGCTGGTAGCGCTCCGTCATGTGCAGCATTTCGGTATGGGGCACCAAACCTCCGCCCAGGCCGCCCAACCAACTCCGATCATTAAACCCGACCGTGTCCACAACCAGTACGGCGCCCTCCCATTTGCCCACCGAGTGCCCCATCCAAGTGGGATCCCAATTGGCTGGATGGGCGCGTCCATCCAGAAAAACCTGGCGAAACCCGGGGACATCCTCAAAAAGGATCACCAGCAGCGAACCGGTCTGGACAAGTTTGGCTATAAAAGGAGCAGTGCTGCCCGGCGCGGGCGGCGGACCCGGAAGGCAATGATTGTGCGGAGCGTCTTTTCCATTGCTCTCTTGCCGCTCTTGGATCAGCGCGGCAGCCCACGGCAAAACCTGAGGCTGCTCCGGATACCGATCGTCGTTGCCGACCCAAAGGCCCGACAGATCGGGCTTTCCGCCGGGGCCGCGCGGTACGGGCTGAGACGGAATTTTCGCCCGGTTGCGCATAGTGACGGCCAGGCGGCCTGGATCGTCTCCCAGCGTTGTGCCGTTTACGGTCTCAACCAATTTGATGTTCAGCTGGGCAGTTTTCCCGGGCTCCAGTGTGATGTCTCTGCCGATGCTCTTGTACGCGCAGCACGGCATTACGATGGAGAATTCGTAGCTTCCGGCAGCGAGGCCGGCGAGAGTATAAGTGCCGTCGCGCTTGCTTGCGGTGCGCGCCAGCGCCCCTGTGGCCATGTTTTTCACCTGGATGGGCGCGTCGGCCACGGCCACACCGTAGGCATCGGAAATCGCGCCGGTGAGCGATCCCGCGCCGCTCTGCGCGGCTAGCGGCGCAATGAACATGAACGGGATTGCAAACACCAGCCGGGACAAACGTGCCTCCTTGAGAGCCAGGTTATGGGTGACCAATCGAGCGTATCACGGCAGTTCGCAGAAAACGCCGAGATCTCCCCACTATCCAGTACCTTTTCTCAGCAAGAGCTAAGGCTTTTTAAGGCTGGTACAAGGCTTAGCCTCCTTCTAACATGGTATTTACAGGGGGATCTCATGCGGTCGCTGGTGCTTACTGAGTTGTTCGGAAGTCTCGTTCTAGCCACCAGCCTGGTGGGCCAAACTTTGACGGAGCACGCCGCCGCTGCCGCGGGCGCTACTATCGGCACGGCTGCAGGCAAGCCGCTGGGAAGCGCCATGGGTAAAGTTTTCGGCGAGGTGGACAAGACAACTTCAGCCGCCGCCGGGCCGAAGGTTGTAAAACCAGCGCCAGTGACACCCGTTGCCGTGGCTCCTGCTGCCGCGCCGGCCGCGGTGGCGGATCATCCCGTGGCTGTTGCGGGCAATTCGGGTGGAGGCGAGGTTGCTGGTAGCGGGGCAGGCGGGGGCAGCAGTAAAACTGCTTCGGCACATCATGCATCGCATCGCAAAGAGCTTCCGGTTGAACCTATCCCGGTGGCCGCGGCACCCATTACGCCCATCATCGCCGAACCGGTGGTCAAAGAACCCACCGCCCAGGAAGTGGCCGGCATTCGAGTGGGCGCTACCGCCAACGAATTACGGGAGGCCCTGGGGACGCCCGAATCCAGGATCACCATTCCCGGCGATGACGGGCACATGCTCGAAATCTGTCAATATTGGGCCAAAGGCGAACAGGTGGGAACCATTCGCCTGGACAACGGCCGCGTAGTAAGCGTGCAGGCCAGCAATTAGCCGAAGCGCGCTTGTCCCCTCCCGCGCGGTAGACGCCCACTACGGAAATGTTTCACCACATTCTTAAGCTCGCCCCGCATTTGCCGCTAAACTGATAATGTGTTCCGCTTGCTGCCGGCTCTGATTCTCCTGGCCTGCCTGCGCCCGGCTTTCGCCTTCACGGCGGCGGACCTGGGCGATGAAATTCAGCACGCAGCGCTGGACCCCAACGAGTGCTATCGAGTCCTGGATCTTAATTTCAATAAGGAAGATCTCAAGGTTTACCTCGCCTCCGGCTACCTGATCTTTACCAAGCCAATTAGAGGAACGCATCTGGGGGCGGTCTTCCTGGCCAACAGCGAAGGCGGCGATGCCGATGTACTGCTGCTCCCGCCCACGCGCAGCGAGCGCTCGTCACTGGCCACCTTCACCAACTCGCCCACGCTAGAGGAGCATTTCAAATCCGCGGCCTTCGTCTTCACCGATGGAAGCGGCGACGAGCTTCTGGCTCAGCTGCAGAATAATCCGGACTCCAAGAAAAGCTCGGAAATGGGCGGCCTGATCGCTGAACGCTGGACCTCGGTCTTAACCAATCTGATTTCCAGTTTTGAGACTCGCGTGGTTTACGATCTTTTGTCCGCTCAGCGCGATACCGGCATCTTTTACATGGCGGTCTCCGGCAATCAACTGGACAACTTCGACGTGCTTTACGATCCAACGGCGCACGACCAGATCCTGGTGGGTAAACTTGGCTACCGCGACAACCGCACCTACTTTAATACCTGGACGGCCTTTCAGGCCCGCTCATTCCGCAACGGAGCATCGCCGCGTGGGGTCCACTATGCGCTCGACAAAATCCGGATCGAAGCCGTCATCCAACCGGATCTGACCATGCAAGCCGTGACCCGGGCGACGCTCACGCTGCAACACAAGCAGCCGCGCTCGGCCGTGCCCCTAAGCCTGTCTCCCAACATGCGCATCACATCCGCCAGCGTGGACGGGCATGCGGTGGAAGTTTTCGATCACGATTCGCTGCGCTCGAATCTGATGGAAGCCGGCGAGGACCGTCAATTTCTTTTGATCTGCGATCCGCCGCTCAATCCAGCCGAGCCGCATGAGATCGAAATCCATCATCAGGGCGCCGTCATCCGCGATGCGGGCAATCAGGTCTACTATGTCGGCTCGCGCGGCACCTGGTATCCCAGAACCGGCGCTGGACTGGCGAGCTACGAATTGTTGTTCCGCTATCCGAAGAGCCTGACCGTGGCGGCCACGGGAACGCCGCTGGACGATCGCATCGAAGGCGACTGGCACATCACGCGCCTGAAAACGGAAACCCCGGTGCGGTTTGCCGGCTTCAATCTGGGCAACTTCCAATCCGTGGTGCAAAAGCACAATGGATATAGAATCGAGCTGTACGCGAATCGTCAACTGGAAACCGCGCTCGAGCCAAAGGCTGTTCTTCCGCCTCCGCCGCCGGTGGACAACTCGTTTTTCAGGCGGCGCCCGAAGACGGAAAACCCACTGACCGCGCCGATCAGCGGTCCGCCCGATCCGGCAGCCCGCATGGATGAACTCACCGCGAACCTTTTGGACACGCTGGATTTCATGACGGAAGAATTCGGCCCCAGCCCAATTCGAAATCTAGCCGTGACGCCCATCCCCGGCGGATTTGGCCAAGGCTTCCCCGGACTGGTTTATCTTTCCACGCTGGCTTATATCAATCCCGGCGAGCTTCCCGCGCGCCTGCGCGAGCGCTCCGAACAGACCTTTTATTCGGAGCTGCTGGAGACACATGAAGTGGCGCATCAATGGTGGGGCAACCTGGTGGTTCCAGCCAGCTATCACGACGACTGGCTGATCGAATCGCTGGCCAATTATTCGGCGCTGCTGTTGCTGGAACGCAAGAAAGGCGTGCGCGCCATCGACGCGGTGCTGGACGACTATCGCAGCCATCTGCTGGCCAAGACTGATGCGGGCAAGACGCTTGAATCCGCTGGCCCTATCATTTGGGGCTACCGCTTGGAATCGTCGCTCGCGCCCGACGCCTGGCGCGCTGTCACTTACGAAAAAGGAACCTGGATCATCCATATGCTGCGCCGCCGGCTGGGCGACGAAAAATTTCTGGCGCTGCTGCGCGACATTTCCAGCAATCATCATTCCATAGACACGGAAGAATTTCGCGAACTAGCCAGCCATTATGCGCCCAAGTCGCCCGATGGCGACCTGAAGATCTTTTTCGACAATTGGGTTTATGGCACCGGCATACCTGCGGTGAAACTGTCTTACACCTGGCGGGGCTCGAAACTTTCCGGAACTCTGGTGCAGCGCGACGTGGACGAGGCGTTTAGCGCTTACGTTCCCGTGGAGGTGCAGATTGGAAACAAGAGTGAGATCCATTGGCTGGCCACCGGCAGCGATCCCATCGCGTTTTCCCTTCCGATGAAATTACGGCCCACCAAGGTGACGCTGCTGGCCGCCGATTGCCTGATGACAACTTCGAAATGAGACCAATCCCGCTCTTCTTCTAAACTACCCATGCCAGTTGCCAGTAAACGAAAAGTTGAAGCCCGCAAGGCCGCCCCTATAATCGCCGCGGAGCCGGAGCCGCAGCCACTCGAAATCGATCTCCCGCCGGCCATTAAAGTGACGGCGCTGGTATTTTCCTATGACAGCGCGCCCGCCTTACGCCGCTGCCTGGCGGCGCTGGAAGGCTCCAACGATCGGGCTTCCATCGAAATCCTGGTCGTCGATTGCGGTTCGCACGACGAGAGCGCTCAATTGGATTCCGAGTTTTCCAATGTCACCATGCTGCGCTTGCCGCGCTACTTTGGCCGCACCAAGGCGCTCAACATCGGCACCCGCACCGCGGCTGGCGACTATCTGCTGTTCATGACGCCGGAAGTGGAAGTCTTGCCCACCACCATTCCATCGCTCGTCGCGATGCTGGAGGCGGACCCGGAAGCTGCCGCCGCCTGCCCCGTATTGCTGGACACCCGCGCCCAGACGGCCGAGCAATTTTTCCGTCTCCCGACACCCGCCACCGGAATAGATCTCACGCCCGTCGCCATCGACAAAACCGCCCAGGTTTTCCCTGTCGAGTACGCCACGTTTCAGGCCTTTCTGGTGCGCAAGTTTTTCGTCAAGGGCATCAACTACCTGGATGAGCGCTACGGCGACTCCTGGTCTGACGCGGAACTTTGTTTCCAGATCCGCCGCGCGTCTCGCAAGACGCTGGCGCTACCGCAGGTGACCGCGCTTTACACGCCTGGTTCGCCGTACGCTGAATCGGCACGGACCATTCTGGCGGCGGACCGCGTGCACGGCGCCGCGGTATTTTTCAGCAAGCATTATGGATTCGCCAGCGGTCTGCTGTTCCGCATTAAATCCATCCTGGGCGCCTTGTTCACCTTCCGCATTCCGCTTTTTGCGGCGTTGATCTCGGGCACCAAGATCGATGGATCGCAAAGCGGGATTCTGTAGCGGGCCTGTCAGAGGCTGAAGGCGGAGGCTTGCGCGATGGCCCGATGTTGTTCGCCTCCTCGGTAAATCTGCCCAGGACCAGGGCTTCATCCAGGCAAATCTGGTTCAACAGAAAATCGTCGGGATGAAGCACTTCAATATCAAACGGGCGCATGGCGTCAGCCTGAATTGGCGTCTTCCCCATCAGCGGTCGCGTAGATCTGATCGTAGTCTGCGTCCGCGACCGCTTCGCGCGCCATTCTATTCAGAATTCCCCTGCGCTGTCCGTCCCGATGCTCGCGGTACCGCAACAGATCCTGGAGATAAATCCGGCGATGCGTGCCAACCAGGTGAAAGGGAATCTGTTCCTTATTGAGAAGCTCAATCAAGAAGGGCCGCGATACACCAAGCATTTCCGCTGCCTGTTGGGTGGTCAACTCACGCAAGATGGAAGTAACAGCCACTGCCTTCCCTTGACTCATGAATCCCAGGATCTGACGCAGAACGAGGACGAGCGATCCCGGCACTGGAAGTGGCTGTTCGTGGGAGGTGCCCAATGTAATATTCTCTTGGGTTGCCGTTAATAGATAGAGTGCTTTGAGTTGGGCCAATTCTCTCTCCGTCAGTTGCTGAATTTCGGATGATTTGGTTTGCATGGGGGCCTACTGAGGTAACTGTATCATGTAACAGAAATAAACGAAACATACGAAATAAACGAATCTCCCTATGTTCGATCCGTAGTACCTAACGTTCCCTTAGCCCAAAGCCGATATAGAAACCGTCATGCAGATTGACGCCTTGCTGTGG
>DATHNM010000160.1:0-6346 GCA_035486095.1 Bryobacteraceae bacterium | reverse complement strand
CCAGTATTGGCTGTTGGCGATGGCGTTGATCACACCGACGTCGAAGATTTGCTCGTCAATGGGATCGGAGTAGCCGGGATGGCCGTCCTGATACGCGGCGGCTTTGAGATAGGTGACAGCCGGGAGGCGGCCTTCGCCGAGGGCCAGCCAAAAAGCGCTGAGGTCGTACTGGTGATTGGCGCCGTCGGATGAAGTGCCGATGAGCGCGGCGTTCTTCGGCAGATTGTGATGGAGATTCTGGGTGCTGGTGTAGTACTGGAACGGCTGATGGTGCGGAATGTAATCGCCGACGGTCTCGACGGCGTCATCACCAGCGAGTCCGGCGTGGTGCGCGGCGCAGATGGCCTGACCTTTGGCATTGAAACCAGTGGGAGCAAAGCCACCCTGGAACCAGCCCCAGGTGATGTGCTTCTCGTTGAGCAGATCGCCAACGTTGGTTCCGGCGACGGAGACCATGGTGGTGGTCTGGAGCTGGGGATTCGTCAGAACGCATTCATCACCGGCGGGACGCGGGTCGCCGATTACGGCACCTGTGTTCGAGTTGTTGGCGATATTGCCGGATGCGCTGGCCGCCGCGCCGTTGGGCTTGGTCGGGAACAGCGTGGCGGTGGCGGTAGTTCCGGCGATGAGGTTGAGCGCGCCGACGGCGGAAGGACCGAACATGGTGCCGTAGGAGTTGTCACTCATCGCGTAGTGTTGGGCGTAATTCCAGAATGCGGTGACAGTGTTGCCGTCGAAATAGCCCATCACCACACCGGGACCTTTGCCGTAGTCGTTGCAGGGAGAGCCGGCGGAACTGCCGGAGCCAACGGATTCCGGAAACTTGTCCATCAGGCCGTGGTCGAGAGCTTGTTGTTCTGGAGTGTAGCTATGGTTCTGGTCGCACGTGACGGAGAGCAGTCCGGTATCCATGCGGAAAGGCTGCGTGGAGTTCGGATTTTCGGTTAGCAGCCCGCCGCTCAGGAGGTTATTGGCGCGCGGCGTGTCGTCGTTTGCTTCGAAAAACGGTTCGCCTTTGGGATTAGTCGCATGCGGGTACGTGCCGAAATAGTGGTCGAAGGATTCGTTCTCCCCGAAGATGACGATGACGTGCTTGATCGGCGTGGTGGTGTGCGCCGATTCGGCCGCGTCATTGTTGGCTGGCGCGGCGAATAAGCCGCCAGGCATCGCCAGGACCAGGTTGGAGGCTAGCGCGATGGCTGCCATCCGGCGAAGATGCTTGCTGATCATGAGTTCTCCTTGGATGTGAAAAGATCTGGTTCGCTACTGCGTGGCCCGCACGTGCGCGGCAGCTTCCGGGAGCTGCTTTGGGGTTTGCGGAACCGAGCGGGCGCAGGCATTGATACGCGGCGCGTGTTATTCCCAGATGACAACGGCGTTAAAAGCTGGTGGGTGGAATTCATGGGTTCTGTTCCGTAGGACACCTCATATCAATTGGTTGTGCGATGGCCGGGTTCGGCGGATTGAGGATGCGATGTGGCGGGTTTGGGGACCACTTGTATGACGCCCATCATGCCGCCATCTTCGTGTTCCAGCAGATGGCAGTGGTACAGAAACGTGCCCACGATATTGGGGTCGCGGAAATCCATGCGGAGCCTGACGCTGGGAAATTGGGAGCTGGTGCCATCCCAGTAGGAGACGTTGATGGTGTCGCGCAGGAAGGGCTCGTCAAGCGGGACGCCGTTCCAATCCACCAGCATGAAATGGATTTGATGTATGTGGAAGGCGTGCAATTCGCGCGTGCGATTTTCGATGATCCAGTCCTCGACGTCGCCTTGTGGGACGACGATGTTGGGCGTGGTGTGTGATGGGTCGAAAAGTTTTGGCTGCTGGCCTTCGACGGTCAGGTAGAAATCGGTGCGGCTGTTGGGGTCTTTTGGATCGTGCGGGTTTTCGGTGAAATAGAGGGTGCGGGTTCGGGCTGCCTTTACGTCACCAAGCCAGACGTCGCGTGCACGAGGGAGCGGGGCGGGATTTTTTTCGAGCTGCACGCTTGGTTCGGGTGCGTCCGATGTGGCGACGATCGTGGCCAGTGGGCGCGTGGGATCGTTTTCGCCGGCTGGGCCCGTGTCTATGGTGCGCGTGATCAGGCTGGCTTGCGCGCCTGCGGCGGGACCTTTCACGATGATTGCCACGCGGCCTGCTGGCGGCATCAGTATATGGCTCTGCCAGATGATTTTGTTTGCTGATCCGTTGGTGCTGATTGGAATTCCATCGAGTGAGACCACCCCGAGCATTTGCGGCTTGTTTTCAACCAACATTTGCAGGTCGAGATACGTGATGGCGGAGGCGTTGAGGACGCACCAGAGCTGTTTTTCTTGCGGGCGGATTCTAATTTTGGCCGGGATATAGGTTGGGTAGGCGACTGGCACGAAATTGATGGAGAGATCTTTCGCGGGTTTGCCGCCGCCGGTGCCGGTGTTGAGGATGTCGCCTTCTGCGTCGCGCATCACCAGGGGCGGCGGCATGGAATCGGTTTGCACGGGTTGCGCGTCTGGATTCAACAGGTCTTGATCGCGGATGAGCAGGATTCTTTCCGGGAGGCCGGCGACTTCCTGGTTTGCTCTTTCGATTCCTTCGATTATCAGCGCGCCGGAAGCACCGCCTAGAACTTGCGGGTTGGTGAAGCCGTGTATGTGCGGGTGATACCAGTAGAGGCCGGGGGGTTGATCAGCCGGGATGCGGATGCGGTATTCGAAGGGAGCGTCGCTTGGGTTGATCGCGGTTTTCAGGACTTCATCCTGATGACAGACGGGCGCGATGGCCAGGCCGTGGAAATGAAGATTGGTGGCGAAGGCCGTCATTTCGCCGCGTTCGCAGGGATCGCTTGTTGAATTGGTTGTGGCTGTTGCGGCACCCTGATGGTGCGCGGATGTTGGCTGTGCGGCCTGCGCCGGCATGGTCAGTTCGTTTTTCAGGCGCAGAATTAGCAGATCGCCCGGATTTAGTCTGAGGGTAGGCGACAAGCTGCCGTCGGCGGCGACGTAGCAGTAACGCATTTGGCCGTTCGGGCCGGGCCCGTTGCGCAGCGTTAGATTTACTTGCAGAATGCCGCCTTCGCTGTGGAGATCCGCTGGCTCACGGGCTTCGCTACCGATCGCCGGACGGCTGCAAGTCTCAGGCTTTGCTGACTGGGCGAAGGCAGAAAGCGTGCTGCAGAGGCAGAGCACGATAATGCCTAACGCGAAACTGATTGGCGCGCGCAGCGGCGTTGCGGCTTGATGATGGAGCGCTCGGGACATTTGGGACTTAGGAGGCAAAGTAACAGGCAGAAGAAAGAACTCCAATGGGTTTGATGAACATTCAATGTAGCGGGGCCGGTGAGGGCCTGTGTGAATTGTCTGCGAAAGTTTGGTTGCGATTTGAATAGAACTTCGCTCGGCTGGATTTCCACGAGCGCTGTGCTGCCGGCTGGAGCGGATTGGAAAAGTGGGCTGCGGGGGTGTAGCATTGGGGTTTCCGCTTTGGCCTTAATAGAAAGCTGGTATTGATGACCGCGCATGCAGTTTCGCTTCCCGCCGCACCTTTCACCGGGCGTATTGGTCTAGACATGTGGATGAACCGCGTCTTGGAATTGGCGGAAGAGGTGCAGAACGGATGGAAGACGCGCGAGGTGCATGATTTGCGCGTGGCTTTGCGGCGCTGCCGGACGATGGCGGACGCACTGAGCGAAGTGAACCCGGATCGCGGGTGGCGCGGGTTGAAGAAAGAGAGCCGCGAGCTGTTTCATGGCTTAGGCGCGCTGCGGGATGCGCAAGTGGTGCAGGAGTGGCTGAAGAAACTTTCGACACCGGGGGATCTGGTGCGCACGCACATGTTGAAGGTGCTGGCGGGGGCGCAGAAGGAGCACCGGGTGAATGCGCGGCGGGCGCTGGAAGATTTTGACCGCAAGGATTGGCGGAAGTCTGTCCAGAAGCTGCGCGGCAAGGCGCAGTTTTTCCCGCTGGATAGCGTGGTGTTTCAGCGGCTGGCATTGACGCGGTTGAATGAGGCGGTGGAGCTTTACGAACGCGCGCGGCGGGGACGCAGCCGGATTGCGTGGCACCGGCTGCGGATTGGGCTGAAGGGGTTCCGCTACACGCTGGAAAATTTCATGCCGCAGCGTTACCAGCCTTGGAGCGGCGATCTGAAGCGTATTCAGGATTTGCTGGGCGAGGTGCACGATCTGGACGTGTTGCGCACGATGATCCGGCGGCAGCGCGCGAAATTGGCCGAGGCGGATGTGCTGCAGTGGTTTGAGCGAATCGAAGAGGCGCGCCGGGCGCGGCTGGAAAAATTCCGTTCTGTCGTTGGGAGCAAGGGGTCTCTCTGGATGGTGTGGCGCGCGGGATTTCAGGGTATTCACATCGTGCTATCGTCGGCGACGGTTGCGACGCCACAGCGGCTTCAATCCGCCAGTTAATCCGCTAGTTGACGCAGCATTTTCGGCGTCAAGATCCAAAGGATTTCCCACCTGCCTTGTCCCGCGGTATGTTCCAGGCAAGCGACTCCCGCCTTTTTTAGCGCGGTGAAAACTCCATGTGCGCCGGTGACGTGCGCGATCATCAGATCCAGCTGCGGCGCGTGGCCGAAGCACATCACTTCCTTAGCGCGCAGGCGGATCACTTCTTTGACGATGTCTGCGGGATTACCCGCGGGCTTCAAAGCTTCATGCGCGCGAATTTTCTGCGGCGAAAATCCCAGGGTTTCGGCGAAAATTTCGGCGGTTTGCGCGGCGCGCACGTAGGGACTGGTGATCAGCACGTCGGGCTTCACGTTGAGCGCTTGCAGGCCCAGAGCCGCGGCGCGCGTCTTTTGCACGCCCTTTGCGGTGAGCGGGCGTTCAGGCTCCGGCGGAGATTTCGGATCGTTGGGATCCACGGCGATGCCGTGACGTACCAGATACAGAATCATGGTTTATGCCACCTTCTCTTTGCCTTGCGCGCGGCGAAATTCTGGCTTCAGATGAAATTCTTTTTCGAACAGGCCGGACTTGCGTTCGAGGCCCAGCAGATCGAGGCGCGTGCCGTCCAGCGCGCGGATGATGAAAATCGCTTTGCGCCCAAAGATCTGCACGTCCACGCCGGCAACGCGCTGGGCATGTTCGGATTCGAGTTTTTCAGCGATGCGCAGCAGGCTGGTCAGCAGGCGCATCTGGCGGCGGCGCTGGCCATCCAGCGCGGCGTAGGACGCGTGCTCGAGCTGCGGTTCGGATTTGGAATTGTGATAACGCACCAGTGCGGCAACCATGTCGCGCCGCCAGCCGCGCAGTTCGGGGATTTCACCATTGCGGATCAAGTATTCGCCATGCCGGTGATGCGATTTGCGCGAGACGAAATGCCCGACGTCGTGCAGAAGCGCGCCCATTTCGAGGACGAGGCGCAGGTCCGCGCCCATTTCGTGGATAGGGCGGAGCTGATCGAAGAGGGAAAGCGCGAGGCGAGCGACCTGCTCAGCGTGCTGCGGATTGTAATCGAGGCGGCGGGCGAACCAGCGCGTGCTCGCGAGAAGCTCGGACGCGCGGCCCTTTTCTTCTTCAGAGGTGGTGCGAACGGAATATTGCTCGGCGACGAGATCCAGCAGGATTCCTTCACGGACGCCGACGCCGGGGACGAGCATGGTGCGCAGGTCCAGCCATTTTGCCAGCGTATTGAAAATAATCGCGGCGATGCCGATCACTTCGGCGCGATCTTTGCGTATGCGGAACGCGCGCATGCGTCCGGGAACATCGAGCGCGAGCATGCGCCAGGTCTGATCGCGCAGCAGGCGCGTATTGATTGTAGGAATGCGCTCCGCCATCGGGCCGGCGGCGATGCGCACCAGCGCTTCCGCGTTTCCGCCGCAGGCGACGGCAATGGAGCGGCTGAGGCGGGGTGGGGAAGGCATGGCGCTGCGCAGCAGCGCGAGAATGTGGTGGCGCAGGCGGTTGGCGTTGTCTTCATCAATCGCGCCTTCGATGGAAAAAGTCTCCATCAGCCGGATGGTGCCCAGTGGAAGCCCGATGCGTTGTTCCAGCACGCCGCGCTGATAGAAGTTCAGCTCCAGGCTGCCGCCGCCCAGGTCGAAGATCACGCGTGGGTGCACACGGTCGCCCAGCGTCCACTGCACTGCGGAGCAAACCAGCCGCGCTTCTTCTTCGCTGCTGATTACTTCCAGTTCGATTCCGGCTTTGCGCTGCACGCGATCCATCAGCCGGCGGTAATTGCGCGCTTCGCGGGCCGCGGCGGTAGCCACCGCGCGGTAGGCGCCTACGTTGTACTGGTCCATGCGGTCGCGGAACTGGCGGAAGGCGCGCGCCGCGCGGGAAATCGTATCGCCGCTGATTACACGGCGCGTGAACGCGTTATGCCCCAGGCGCACCGCCGCG
>DATHNM010000159.1:0-2501 GCA_035486095.1 Bryobacteraceae bacterium | reverse complement strand
ACACGGAAGCCGTATTCTGGAGCAGTTGCGCGACCTCGAAACTGAGGTGGCCTCACGCGGCGCCACGGCTCGCGGCCGTCTTCGCGTGGGCGCACCCGCCGATCTTGGCCGCCACCGCATCGCGCCCCTGCTGGCGGATTTCGCAAGTCGGTACCCGGGGCTCGAAGTGCACCTGGTGCTCTCCGATGCCGGGCTCGAAGTGGGTGAGGACGGGCTTGATGTGGCCCTGCGCGTCGGCCTTCCCAACGATCCTGCCGTGCTGAGCCGCAAGCTGCTGACGTCCCGGCGCGTTCTCTGTGCGGCGCCGTCATATTTGGCGGAACACGGTACACCCGCCTGTCCGGATGACTTGTTGCAGCACCAGTGTCTCCGCCTTACGCGCCGCCACAGCATGCAGGATATCTGGCGTTTTACCGACGGCGCCGGCTCGGAGAGTGTACAGGTGAGGGGCGCACTCTCGAGTTCCGATGGCGAGGTCTTGCGCGCCTGGGCTCTGGAGGGACGCGGCCTATCGCTTGAGGCACACTGGGATGTGGTGGACGATATCAAGGCCGGGCGTCTTCTGGTGTGTCTCGAAGGCCGATGCGCCGAAACGATCGAGCTGTTCGCAACCTTCCTTCCAAGAAAGCCGATTTCTGCAAGCATCCGGCTTTTCGTCGACGAAGCCGCGGCCGCGTTCAGGGCGCACAGCCCGTAACTTGCCAAGCAAATGTGAGCCTGCATCGGGTCGCGACCATCTGGTCCCTGTGCGCGGATGTCCGTGCTCTGGAATTGGGATCAGCGGGGCCGCGAGTGCTTGCCGCAAAGCGGCGTTGTTGACGGTGTGCCGAAAAGCGCCGCAACTGTCTTGATGGCCGAAGCCACCGGGGATGCAGGCTCGATGTTCGAACATATGACTGTCCTGCTTTCGATCATATTTGCGCTGGCGATGACGCATATCCTGGCAAGTGTAACGGAACTTGTTTGGGAGCGGAGCAGGGTCCGCTTTTCCGGGTTACATTCGCTTTGGATGGCGAACGCGCTGTTCGGCCTGCTGTGCTACTGGGTGTCGATCTGGGGCCTCACCACCATCAAGCATTGGAGCGGACCTGAGGTTGCCCTGCAATTCTTTCCCGCAATCGTTCAATACTTTGCCTGCTCGCTGCTGTCGATGCCACGCGAGGGCGACGGAGTGCTGGATATGAGGGCGTTTTTCGAACGCCAACGGCCAGCGATTTTCACCGCCTTTTCCCTCATGTGGGTCCTGTCGATAATCGGTAACTATATCGATCGAAACAATTCTTCAGTGTCTACCGCGTCCAGCTGGATCGGCACGGATGTGCCGCTCGTTTTCATGCTCATTGCCACGTTGATGGCGGGCTGGGCGAGGGTCCTATGGCTGCAATGGACGGCCGGCGTGTTTATTTTCGGCCTGGAAGTCTTATTTCTTGCGACCTACCAGGGCCGGCTTTAATCAGCCAGGACCTTCTACTGATCTCTAATACCAACTGTCGTGGTGAATGAGTCGTCGAAGAAGGCCGGGGGGCGCCACCTGGACCCCTGACCGGCGTGCCGCCGGCGGCGAAAGCGCTGCGCGGCGCAGGGATTCTTGTGCCGCGCCGCAAGCCCCCGCATAAGGCAGACGTTGGCGCCTGAGCAGCATGGAAAACCGCATCCCACCCGAGGCGGCGCTTCGCACCGAATTTCCGCGTGAGCCGGGTCGCTATCGACCGGCTCCGTTGTGCGTTGAAAAGATTATTATGTTGCCTAACAGGAGCATAGCCTGGCTCTGCATTCCGTAGCCTGCTGGCTTCCCGCGGCGGCGCTTCCACCACCTCCCGCGCCAGCGCTATTGACCGAGGAGCGGAAACGACGGAAGCTGCCACGGATTGCAACTGGCTCCGCGTCGGAAGAACGATGCGGATTACGCCAAATCGTTCATTGCGCGCCAAAATTCCACTGGTGGCCCCAGATACTATCAATCATGCTCGTGGTCGGCACGAATGTCGTCCAATCCACCTGCCACCCATCGCACCCATATTCGATATCAAATCCCCCCGGCGACCGCACATAAAACGAAATCATCCGGTCATTCGCATGCCGCCCCAGCGTCGCCGAAATATGCGCCCCGGACTTCACCGCCCGATCATACGCCCGCCCCACATCATCCATGCTGCCGGCTTCCAGCATCATATGCACCAAACCGCTTGGCTGCGGAAATTCCGCCAGCGCCACCGAATGATGGCGTGGATTATCGGCGTGCAGGAACCGCACCGTCAGCCCTGGATCGTTCGGCTCCGGCGACAGCTTCACCGTCACCTGGTCGGTCGGATGCATCCCAAGCAACTGGGTGAAAAAATGCGTGCTCGCGGCAAGCTGGGTGGTGGGGAACACCACATGCCCCATGCCCATGGATCCCGTCACGAAATGCCTTATCCCAGCCGACGAAACGAACGGGACGTAATCCTGCACGCGCCCCCAGAAAAGCTCAATGCGATTCCCAGCCGGATCGGCGCAAGTCG
>DATHNM010000158.1:0-19197 GCA_035486095.1 Bryobacteraceae bacterium | reverse complement strand
TTTTCGATTTTGGCTATAGCGAAGTGGCGCGCCAGATGAAAGGGCGCGGCAGCGTAACCAACCCGTTGGCGCTGGAGCGCACCCTGCAACTCGGCATGAGCGAAGAGCTCACGCGCTTGGAGCGCAACATGAGCGTGCTGGCTACCACCGCCACGGTTACGCCTTTTATTGGCCTGTTCGGCACGGTGTGGGGCATCATCGACGCGTTCCAGCAATTGGGCACCGCCGGCGCCGCCAGCCTGCGCGCCGTGGCACCTGGCATCTCAGAGGCCCTGATCACCACCGCCATGGGGCTGTTTGCCGCTATTCCCGCGGCTATTTTCTACAACATCTATGGCAGCGCCATCAAGGAATTCGGCGCGCGCATGGAGGATTTCCAGCTCGAATTCCTCAACCTGACCGAGCGAAGTCTGGAGCGATAACATGGCCTTCTCTCTCAACAGTTCCGGCGGAATGGGACGCGGGCGTTTTCGCGGAACTCCGGCACTGGCCGAAATCAACATCGTTCCCCTGGTGGACGTGGTGCTGGTGCTGCTGATCATCTTTATGCTGACCGCGCACGTTATGGAATTCGGCTTGCAAGTGGAGGTTCCGAAGGTGAAGCCGGTGAAGGAAAACGTCCAGGATCTCCCGGTGGTTTCCATTTCGCGTGAAGGGACGTCCTATTTGAATGACAAGCCGATGAACATCAACCTCCTGGCCGACGCGATCCGCAAACGCTTTCATAATGCTTCTTCCGTTTATGTGCGTGCCGACCGCCGCACTCCCTGGGACCAGGTAGCGCAAGTCATCGCTACGCTCGGCGAAGCCAAGCTGGCGGTGAATGCCGTCACGCAGCCTGAAGACAAGTCCGACCAGCGCCGTTAGAGGACCCATGCAGCAACACGCCGACATCCTGGATCAGCACGAATCGCTGGGCGCTCCGTTTGTTCAATCCGTGTTGCTGCACGCCGCCATCGCCGGGGCCTTGATTCTATCCACAATCAGTTTCCAGCACTCGCGCCAGGTGTGGGGATCGGCCAACACCGCAGCGGGCACGGCCGTGGCCATCAACGCGGTGAAAACCATTCCGCTGCCTTCGCGGGCGGGCAAGCTAAATCCAGTGGCGAACGATACCGAGTCCCAGGTCCCGCAAGCATCCGCGCCGAAGCCCGAACCGAAGAAGCAAATTGACGTTACCGAGAAAGCTATCCCGCTGCCCAGCAAGTTTGCCAAGAGGCAGCCGAAACCGGAAGTTTCGCACACCTATCGCCCCGAGAAGATACCGGAAAATCAACTGCTCAGCCATGTGGGGCAGGCCGCGGTTTCGCCGCTGTTTCAAAAGCCCGGAGCGGGCGGCGTGGGCGTCAGTTCCAACAGTACATTCGGGAACCAATTCGGCGCTTATGCCGATCTGGTGGTGCAGCGCGTCACCCAAAAATGGCAGACCACCGGCTTGGCCGGGCTGCATCTTCCGATCGTCGTGATTACCTTCGACATTTTGCGCGATGGCTCCGTGAGAAATCCACAAATCGCCCAGCGCAGCGGAAACAGCACGCTGGATTATTCCGCTCTTCGCGCCGTCACCGATGCAGGTCCATTTCCTTCACTTCCACCTAACTATAGCGGCAGTTCGACTAACGTGGAACTCAGATTTCAACTACAGCAATGAAACGAACTATTGTTCTTACCTCGATTGTTCTGGGCATCGCGGCGCTTGTTCACGCGCAGATCAAAGCCGACGTTGGCAAGGGCGGCGAAAAGCCCACTATCGCCGTCCCCGATTTTCGCGGCTCGGGCGACGCGCAAAAGTTCATGGGCGTCTTCAACAGTACCCTGTTCAATGACCTGTCAGGCTCCGGACAGTTGACCATGATTGCCAAGACTCTCTATCCGGTCCAGGCGCCGCAGCAGCCGTCCGACTTCCGGCAGGGCGGTCCTTCATTCGCGGATTGGTCCGGCCCGCCGCCCAACGCCAACTATCTCGCTTTCGGGTACACCGCCACGCAGAGCAATCAGATTGTTCTCTATGGCTGGCTGTTCGATGTCCGCCAAGCCAATCCCAGCTCGGCGCAGCTGATCGGGAAGATTTATCTCGGCTCGCTGGATGAAGCGGGCGCGCGGAAAGTGGCCCAGGAATTTGCGGCCGACATCCTGAAACAGTTCGGCGCCACCAGCCTGATAGGAACCAGAGTCTATTTTGTTTCCGACCGCAGCGGTCACAAAGAGATCTGGTCCATGAATTACGATGGCTCCGATCAAAAGCAGTTCACCAATTACCGTTCCATCACAACTTTTCCGGCTGTTTCGAGCGACGGAACCAAGATCGCCTTCACCACTTACCCGGTGCTGGCTTCTTCCCGCAACGCGAACGCGTCTCAGTTCGGGAAACAGGCTGAAAATCTCGGACAGCCGCAGATTTATATGCATTCACTGGAAACCGGACGTAAGTTGGTCTACTATAACCAACAGGCATCCATGAATGCGGCGTCCGATTTTCTGCCCGATAGCCGCCACTTACTCATTTACTCCACCGCCAACGGCGGGTTTTCGCAAATATATGAGACCGATCTGGATGGCGGCGGCCTGCAGCGGATTACTCACTCGGGTTCTTTAGAAGTGGAGCCTAAGGTAAATCCCCGGACCGGAATGGACGTTGTATTTGTTTCAGGCCGCGGCGGCACACCGCAAATATATAAAATGAATATCGATGGAACCGATGTGAGCCGTTTGACTACCGGGGAAGGCGACGCGGTGAATCCTGCGTGGAGCCCCGATGGCCAGCACATCGCGTTCGCGTGGACGCGTGGGTTCGAACCGGGAAATTTCAATATTTTCGTCATGGACGTCGCTAGCCGCGAAGTCTTGCAGCTTACCCATGGCGCGGGACGAAATGAAAATCCGAGCTGGGCTCCCGATGGCGTCCATCTGGTGTTCTCATCGACGCGCGGGGGAAAAACCCAGATTTATACCTCGCTGGCCAACGGCGGCGCCGTCCAGCAGTTGACCACGCAAGGAAACAACGAAAAACCTGTTTGGAGTAAAGCAACACAATAGAACGATCGAGAAAAAAAAGAGGAGATTGTCAGGATGAGCGATAGTTCGAGATTGCACGCGTCAATACACCCGTCACGGGCCGGCATGCTGGTTCTGTTGTCGGCGCTGGTGTTGTTCGCGGTGGGTTGCAAGAAGAAAGTCCCGCCGCCGCCACCTCCGCCGCCTCCCACGCCCACGGCCATAGCCCCGCCAGCCCCGGTGGCGCTCGTAATCAACAGTTTCACCGCCGAGCCTTCCAGTGTAGAGGCGGGGCAATCCTCCACCTTACGCTGGTCCATCAGCGGCGCCACCGACATGTCCATCGATCATGGCGTGGGTGCGGTGCAGAGCAATGGAATGCGGCAGGTATTTCCCAGGGCCAGCACCAGCTACACGCTCACCGCGCGCGGACCCGGTGGAATGGACACGCGCTCCGTTACCGTGCAGGTTTCCAGCGCCCCGCCGCCGCCGCCCGCGCCTCCCAATGCGCCCCGGCTTTCCAGTGCCGAGCTTTTACAGCAACAGGCGCAGGACGCCTTCTTCGATTTGGATATGAGCGAAATTCGCTCTGACGGCCGCGACGCTCTTACGCACGACGCCGCATTACTGAAGCAGATCTTCCAGCAGGATCCGAATTTCTCGGTGGTGGTGGAAGGGCATTGCGACGAGCGCGGATCGGCCGAATATAACCTGGCTCTGGGCGATCGCCGCTCCACCGCCGCCAAGGATTTGCTGGTGCAGTTGGGTGTTCCGGCAGATCGCTTGAAGACCATTAGCTACGGCAAAGAGCGTCCGCAATGCACCGAAGCCAACGAGGATTGCTGGCAGAAGAACCGCCGCGCGCATTTGTCGCCCGGGCAGTAAGCTTGGTTTGCCAGTAAGCTGCCGGCAAACTTGGTTTGCCAGTAAGCTGAAAGAAGAGAAGAGCGGGGCGCTTTCGTGCGCCCCGCGGAACGGAGTTGCTTATGAAACCGTGGAGTTGTTTATGAATTGGTCCCGTGTCGCTATTGTGTTTTTCTCGCTCTCGCCCTTTGCGTTTGGCGCCAGCAAGGAGATTATGGAGCTGCAGCGCGATGTCGCCTTGCTGCAGGACCAGGTGCGCAATCTTCAAAGCTCGATCGATCAAAAGGTGGCCGCCATCCAGACCTTGACGCAGCAGACTTTGGATAGCGTCAACCGCACCAACACCGCCGTGGCGGTGATGCAAAATGGCTTCAACGAAACCATGAAGCAGCAGCAGCTCAGCTTGAACGGTCCGGTGGCTAACGTAGGCCAAAAGCTGGATCAGATGTCAGAGGATTTCCGCGCCGTGCGCGAATCCGTGCTGGACATGAACACGCGCATGGGCAAATTGGATTCTAAAATCGCAGACCTGGAAAGCCTCATCAACACGGTACGCGCTCCCGCCGCGCCTCCTCCGGCCACCGGAACGGTGCCGGGTGGGGATGCCAATCCCGGCCCCGGGCCAGGCGCAGCAAACGGAACCGCCGCGCCGCAGGGACTGCAAGCCGGAGCGCTTTACACCAGCGCGTATAGCGACCAACTGGCCGGCAAGTACGATATCGCTTTCCAGGAGTTCAGCGATTATCTGAAGTATTTCCCCACGCTGGACCTGGCGCCTAACGCGCAATTCTATATCGCGGACATTTACTTCAAGAAGGCGGACTACGCGAATGCGCTTACCGCTTTCGATGCCGTGCTTGAGAAGTTCGTCAACAATTCCAAAACCCCCGATGCGCGCTATAAGAAAGCCGTGTGCCTGATGAAACTTGGCAGGAACGATTCGGCGGCACGCGAGTTTCGCGACATTTACGCGCTCTATTCCACCGACCAACCCGACATCGCCGCTAAGGCCAAAGCGCAGTTGCGGGACATGGGGCTCACGGTGGGAGCCACGGCCAAGCGCCGCAGACCGAATTAAGGGATCGTTTTCCCAATCCCCGATCCCCGGTGCGGCGTCCGTGTGTTATGCTGTTTCCTCCCGCGCTCATGTCGCATCCATCATCGCTACCCCGGATCTGCATCGCCATGGGCTTTCCCGACGCACAGAAGTTGCTGGAAAGTGCGCGCCGCGAAGTCAACGCGGGAGAATCCTTTTTTGAATTCCGCCTGGATTACCTGGCGGCGCCTGAGCAAGGTGTCGCGGTCATCCGTAAATTCCTCGCTGCCCATCCCGAGTGCTCCATCCTGGCCACCTGCCGGCGCCATCAGAATCATGGAAAATTCAACGGCAGCGTGGAAGATCAGATTCGCATCCTGGATGCCGCGCTGGATGCCGGTGCGCGCGCCGTGGATATCGAAATCGAAAGCGCCGAGAATGCCGTTCCGCGCCTGGAAACATTGCGCGGCAAAGGGATGCTGTTGCTTTCCTATCACAACTACGACGGTACGCCGTCGCCCGAAGTGGTGTTGCGCCGCATGTTGCGTATTCCAGCGGACGGCTACAAGATTGTTACCACCGCGCGCAAGCCTTCCGATAACTCGCGCATTCTGGCGCTCACCAAATCGCACTCGCGCACGCCGCTGATTGTGCTGGCCATGGGCGAAACGGGATTTCCCACGCGCGTGCTGGCCACCGCCTGGGGCGGCATGTTCACGTATGCCGCTCCCAATGCTTCCGAAGGCACGGCTTCCGGCCAGGTGAGCGCTCGCGTGCTGCGGCACCTTTATCGCGCCGAGAAATTCTCGCGCGCCGCCAAGATCTACGGCGTGATTGCCGATCCGGTGCGCCATTCCATTTCACCGGCGGTGCACAATCGCGCGTTCCAGGCGCATCGCATCGATGCCGTTTATCTTCCGTTTCTGGTCCAGCCGGCGCAGTTGAAGGATTTTTTCATTCTGGCCGAGTCGCTGCCCATCGCCGGCTTCAGCGTTACCATTCCACACAAGCAGAAGATCATCCGCTATCTGGACGTGATTGATCCCCTGGCTCGCCGCATCGGCGCGGTGAACACGGTCTGGAAAAAAGCCGGCAAGTGGCGGGGCGGAAATACCGATGCGGATGCCGTCACTATTCCGTTGTCGCGCAAGCTGCGCCTTTCGAAATCGTCGGTGCTGGTGGTGGGTAACGGCGGGGCCGCTCGCAGCGCGGCGTATGCGCTGATCGGCAGCGGCGCGAAGGTTTCCATCGTCGGACGCAATCCCGATCGTGTGCGTTCTCTGGCCCGCGCCTGCGGCGCCGAGTCCCTGCTGCGCGAACAGATGAATGGCCGCAAGTTTGACGCGCTGGTCCACGCCACGCCGCTCGGCATGCATCCGCATTCGGAAGCCTGTTTTTTCCCGGATTCCATTCCCGCCGATCTGGTCTTCGACATGGTCTACAATCCGCTCGAAACCACGCTGCTGCGCCACGCCGCTTCGCAAGGCTCCACTGTCATCTCCGGCCTGCAGATGTTTCTGGAACAGGCCAGCCGCCAGTTCGAAATATGGACCGGTGGGTCCGCCCCGCGTTCGGTGATGGAGAAGGCTGCCACCGAAGCCCTGGTGCCCGCCTGTTGAGCCCTGAACTACACTAGAGTTTATGAACAGGTTCACTCGCCGTGAACTCGCCGTCACGCTCTCGGCCTCCGCGGTCTTGCTGGGCAGCCTGGAAGGTCAGACGCCCGCGCCGGCCCCTCCGGTAAATCCGCAAGTGAGTCCGGATGACGAACTGAAAGCCGCGCGAGCGCAGCTTCGCGATAACGCCGATCAGCTCGACAAAGTTCCTCTGTCCATGGCCGCCGAGCCCGCCACGACATTCAGGCCCTGAGCGCGAACATGAGCTCCATCTCCGACGACATCTTCTTCGCCAGCATCGCCGAAATCAATCAAAAGTTGACGAAGAGCGAATTTTCCGCCGTGGAGCTGGCGCGCGCTTTTTGTGACCGGCTGGAAACCATTGGCCCGCGCTACAACGCGCTCGCGCTCTCACTGCGCAAGGGCGCGCTGCGCGACGCCAAGGAAGTGGACGGCGATATCAAGCGCGAGCGTTTGCGCGGCCATCTGCAGGGCATTCCATTTGGCGCCAAGGATCTGCTGGCGTATGCCAAGCATCCCACCACCTGGGGTGCGCAGCCCTATGCCGGGCAGGTTTTCGACTATACCGCCAGCGTGCTCAAGCGCATTCAAAAACGCGGCGGCCTGCTCACGGGCAAGCTGGCGATGGTGGAACTGGCCGGCGGCCCCAGTTATCGTTATGCCAGTGCTTCGCTGACCGGGCCTGGATTGAATCCGTGGGACAGCACGCGCTGGTCCGGCGGGTCGTCCAGCGGTTCGGCCATCGCGGTGGCGGCGGGCCTGGTCACCTATGCGCTGGGCTCTGAAACGTCTGGCTCCATCCTTACGCCCAGCGCGTTCTGCGGCGTCACTGGATTGCGTCCCACTTACGGCTTAGTGCCGCGGCACGGAGCCATGGCGCTCTCCTGGACGCTCGACAAGATCGGACCGATCTGCCGCTCGGCGGAAGACTGCGGCCTGGTGCTGGAAGCCATCGCGGGCGCCGAGTTCGAAGATCCTTCCTCGGCCCGCAAGAGCTTCTACTACACGCCGCAGTTCGCGCGCGATCTGAAGGACGTGCGGGTGGGCTTCGCACCGGTGGATTTCAACGAGGCGGTTGATCCGGCCGCGCGCGCCGATTATGCCAAGGCGCTCGAAACCATTCGCTCGCTGGGGGTCAATGTCGTCGAAGCCAAGCTGCCTGAGTTCCCTTATGGCGCCGTCATTGGCACCATTATCTCCGCTGAAGGCTCCGCGGTTTTCGAGGAAATGATCCAGAGCGGCAAAGTGGATCAGCTGGCCGACCAGCACCAGATCGCCGGTCTGAAAGCTGGTCTTGAGATTTCCGCCAATGACTATTTGAAGGCCATGCGCATTCGTGCGCTGATTCAGGAAGCTTTCCGCGACCTGCTTTCCACAACCGATGTGCTCATCGCTCCCACGCGTTTCGATCCGGCGCCCAAGATCACGCAGCCGCTGGACCGCCGCGCGGTTGACCGCCCCGCACCCGCCACGCCCGGCCTTGCCGCGCTCATTCCCGCGGGCAATCTGGCTGGCCTGCCGGCGCTGTCTATTCCTTGCGGCTTCGCGAATGGCATGCCCATGGGCCTGCAATTAGTGGGCTCGCCGTTCTCCGAAAACATGCTGCTGGCTATTGGAAAAACATTTCAGGATCGTACCGATTGGCACAAGCGCCGGCCGCCCCTTGCGACGCCATGAAGCTGCTTCTGGGTTTGATCCTGGTTTCCATTCCCGCCCTTTGCCAAAACAATTATGAAATACAGGTGTATGGATCGGAGCTGGTGCCGCCCGGCCATACCATGTTCGAACTCCATAGCAACTTCACCATCGAAGGCAGCAAGACTTCTATACAGGGGCTCTATCCCACCGAGCACCAGTTGCACGAGACCGTAGAGATCACGCACGGCTTCAGCGACTTTTTCGAATGCGGCTTCTATATCTTCACCAGCGCCCAGAGCGGCGTGGGCTGGGATTGGGTGGGCGATCACATTCGTCCGCGATTCTCAGTCCCGGAAAAATGGCATTGGCCAGTGGGCGTCAGCATCTCGAACGAAATCGGATACCAGCGCCAGCAATGGTCCACCGCGCTGTGGGATTGGGAAATCCGGCCCATCGTCGATAAGCAGCTGGGCCCCTGGTATTTTTCATTCAATCCCGCGTTCGATCGCGCACTGCAAGGCCCCGATACCAAGCAGGGCTTCGTGTTCTCGCCGAATTTCAAGCTGTCTTACGATTTCAACAAAACCATCACGGGCGGCTTCGAATATTACGGATCGCTAGGGCCCGTCACCGGGTTTGATCCGTTCCGCTTTCAGGAGCACCAGCTTTTCCCGGCCATCGATTTGAATCTTTCACCGAAGTGGGAATTCAATGCCGGCGTCGGCGTGGGGATGACACAGGGTACGGATCACCTGATTGTGAAAATGATTATCGGGTACCGCTTTGACCTGTAATGATGCGCAGCGCGCCCTTGGCTGCTTCCACGCCCCGGTACTGCGCTTCTTCGAAGATCGAAAAGCCGCTGAGGTCTGAGTTCGCGAAGAAGATGTTGCCGAAAGGTTTGGACCAACGCGTTCTGTTTTCCGAGAACAGGAAGCCGGGCGATGGGCGAGCCATGGCGTGGCCGATGCGCATGATATCCATGTGCGCCACACATTGCCGGATGTCTGGATGCGCGCGCGCCAGGTCATTCAGGATCGCCTCTTTCCAATAGTTCCAATCCTGGGCGAGCAGCAATTGCCGTGCTTCCTCCGGCGCGTGTTCGGCCAGCGACCAATAGAACGTCCACACCGTTCTATCGATGTGGGTGGCCAGGCCCATGTGCGTTGCGTTCACGTATCCCAGAGTGGGCGAATCGTAAAACACGTTATCCCAGGCGGGCTCGTCATTCTTTTGATTGGGGATGCGGTCAAGCGTCAGGTTAGCGGTAAGCCAGGGCGAATATTGAAACCCTTCCGCGCGCGGCACGCCTTCGATAATGTAGGACGCGAGAAACGTCGGCGCAGCCCAGATCACCACGTCCGCAATATATTCGGTCTGTTCGGTAAGAACGCGAATCTTGCCCCCGCTGCGCGCCACCCGGTACGCCACATCACCGGTTCGCAGGTAACGCCTTAGCTTTTCGATCAATCGCGCCGCGATCCAACCGTTGCCCTCTGGCCAGGTGAGCGGGCCTTTCTCTTCCGGATCGCGTGACGCAAAATACTGCACGCCAGCCCAGGCCGAAGTGTCCTTGGCCAGCGCGCCGTAATCGTCGCGGCAGGCGTAGTTGACGTACCAGTGCAGAAGCGTGGAATCGAAGCCCTGCTGCGAGAGCCACTCTGCCATCGACATTCCATCCAGCGCTGAAGGTTTGGCTCCGGCGGCCATGGGAACCGTGAACTGGCCCGTTGCGCGAAGCTCATGGATGGTCTGCATGAAGCGGCGATACTGGGCGCGATCCCGCGGCGTCGCGCCGTCTTCGGGCTCAATGCCTTCCTGCCAATGGCCGTTAATAAAAAGCCGTTCCTGCGGGTCGAAGCACAGCGCGCGCTCGTCCCATTTGCCATCGCGAAATAGGCCCAGCTCTTCGAATAACTCGCGAGTAAGTGACTCGCCCTTGGCGGGCACCGGAACATAGTGCGCGGCCCAGGGAAATTTCGAGACTTCGTTTTCACCCCAGCGTGAATTGCCGCCGGCTTGCCGTTCCATTTCGAGCAGCACGAAATCGTGGAAACCGCGCTTGTCCAGGTGCCACGCGGCATTCAGTCCTGCCATGCCGCCGCCGACAATGACGATGGGAACGCGCATTTGTCGCGCGGGCGCCCGGAACGCCGCGCGATCGCGCAGACGATGACCAAGGGGAAACGAATCGTTAACGAACCCGCCTGTGATTGGGCGATCGGTCTTGCGCCAGAGTCCGATAAGCGCAGGCGCGCCGAAAAACTCTCGACGCGAAAGCATTAGTGCGCCACGTCCTTCCATTCTTGTTCGTAATAGCGCACCAGAACCTGATCGTTCAGCCGGTTTGGTTCGGCCGGAACCGGCTGCATATCCACTGGGAAGATAAACAGCTCCCCGACGTTGGTGGTGGAAAGGAATCGCAGCCCGGAGGGCAGTTGCTTCGGCGGCTCATAAGGGGCGAAGCTGCCAATCACATATCCCCATTCGCCGAAGCTGGGCACGTAGACGTGATATGGATACACCCGCAAACCGGCCTGCTTCACCGATTCGACGATGCACCAGTACGATTGACGCGCGAATAGTGGCGACGTGCTTTGGACCACGATCAGTCCGCCGCTGGCGAGGTGCTTGGCCGCCAGACGGTAGAAAGTTGTTGTGAAGAGTTTGCCGAGCGCGTAACTGGTGGGGTCTGGAAAATCGGCCACGATAAAGTCGTACTGTTCGGTGTTGGCATCCAGCCAGCGGAGTGCGTCGGCATTGATCACGTGGACGCGCGGATTGGTCAGTGAATGCAGATTTAACGCCGACATCACCGGATGCGTCGAGAACAGGTGGGTCATCTCGGGATCAAGATCCACCAGCGTGACGCTTTCCACGGATGGATATTTCAGGATTTCGCGAACCGCCAGCCCGTCGCCCCCACCCAGCACCAGGACGCGATGGGCGCCCGGAAGCGCGGCCAGTCCCGGATGAATCAGCGCCTCGTGATAGCGGTATTCATCGCGGGAGCTGAATTGCAGATGCGAATTCAGAAACAGACGCAGGTCGTCCTTCCACTTGGTCAGTACGATGCGCTGATAAGGCGTATTGCGGTTGAAGATCACTTCGTCGGCGTAAAGGCTATTGTCGGCCGCCGAAGAGATGCGATCCGCGAACACCATCCCTGTTCCCAGGATCGCCAAGGCGACCAGCGAGCCCACGCGCAAGGCCTGGCTGCGGCCAATCTGTTCGCGAAATAAATAAGTGGACCACAATGCCACGCCCACGTTGAAAATTCCGAAGACCAATGCGGATCGAACCAGGCCGAGCTTCGGGACCAGCAGAATCGGAAACAGCAGCGATGCGCCCAGCGCCCCCAGGTAATCGAACGTCAGCACGTGCGAGACCAGCTCGCGAAACTGGAAGCGCTCCTTTAAAATGCGCATCAGCAGCGGAATTTCCAGGCCCACCAGCGTGCCCACCAGAATCACCACCACATACAGAATGAATCGAAAGGCCTCCGTATAGGCAAAGGCCAGGAAAAGCATGGAAGACGAAAATCCGCCCACTATTCCGACCATCAACTCGATGGACACAAACCGCGCCACTAATCCGCGATGCAGGAACCGCGACAAGTAACTCCCGATGCCCATCGCGAACAAGTAACAGCCGATGATGGTGGAGAATTGAAAAACAGTATCGCCGAGTAAGTAACTGGCCAGCGTCCCGGCAATCAGCTCATAGATAAGCCCACAAGCGGCGATCAGAAAGACCGAGAGGAAGAGTGCGATTGACACCGGTTATGCCGTCGTGCGCCGTTAGTGCACCGCAGCGGCGATGATAATGCACATCCCGATAGATAGTGCGCCAATCAGCACCGCCAGCGCGACGTTCTTGTCTTCCACGATCTCTTTCCACAGATGATAAGGCGTCATCTTATCGATGATGACGAAGGCGATGACGAAGATCAGGATGCCGAGCACCGAGTAGAGCAATGCATTCGCGAGTGCGCCGAGATTCACGTTCACTTACCTCCGATGTATCGGGAATAACCGCCATAGGACGAACGATACGCGCCCGGATTATCGCGGATCGATTTGGGCAGCACCCTCTGCTGGTTGATGCGCGACCAGCTCCAGCCGCGGTATTCCGCTACCCCGGTGACACCCAGCAACAGCACTCCATAAATCACGAATAATGCGGTATTCAATCGTCACCCCCGCTGCTGGAACTGGATGGCGCGTAGTCGCTCTCACGCCAGCGGGCCGCTTCAAAACTGCCTTTTCGAAAAGTGGTCAACACTGGAGGAATCAGCAGCAGCAGCGCCGCCAATCCAAAAAAGCCATAGTTGGGTACGTTGCGCCGCAGCTCCAACTCGTAGCGTACATCGGGCGAGCCCGCGGCCATCTCCGGCTCAACCCGCAGGTAATACTGGCCCGACGGCACGGACGGAATAATCACGCTATTGTTGCGGCTCCCTTCGCTGCCATCGGAGTCATGATAGTAACTCACTTCGCGCGCGAAGTCGAAGGTCTGGCCGGTCTGATCATTGATTAAAGCGAAGCTAAAATATGCCCAATTGTTTTCGAGATCCGTATGAATGGAGAGATCCACGTTCGAATCGCGGCCGTCCAGTTGAAAGGTGGGCGTCACAAACGCGGCGTCGCTTCTGACATTTTGCGAGTAAGCGTAATGATCGCTGAAGGCGACATGTCCCGGCGAAATGATCATGAAGAGAAACGCCAGGCCCGCCAGCGCCACATTCAACCACAGCCACGTCCGCCAGGCGGAGCCGACGCTGCCTCCATAAGGCGACGGCTGGTTCGCAAATATGCCGTAGGCGGGAGGCGGAGAGCCGGGAAGCTTGAACGTCTGCCAGATTTGCGATCCCGGCATATACTCGGCGCGCGACCAGGTGATTTCGCCGGACGTGGATTCAGAAGACAGCATCGAAGGCGGCGCCACAAAGTCCTGACAGGCGATGGAATCGCCGACGCTCACTCGCCAGGGAAATTCGCCCAAAACATAAACCGTGCTGGCCGTCATGGAGTCGAAACTCAGATAAGTCTTGCCGCCGAAGCGCATGGCAAGTTTGCCGGCTGACCGGCTGGGCTCCGGGAGCGCGCTCTCCACATTGACGAAGTTCCAGTGGCCGTTGTACTCGGTGAGATAACGGAAACCCCGGTACGGGTTGAAGAGCAAGTATTCGTCCCACTGGTATGTGTCCTCACCCGAATCAACCTGCCGGATCTGAAAGCCGATCACTTCAAATTGCGTGTCGCCGATCTTGCCTCGCGATCCCAGCGGAATGGTCGGCTGGGTGCGAGTTTTACCCTGGAATGTTTGCAGGATCTGAACTTCGGGCGTAGAGGCATCCAGCACTGTCATGCATTGCGGGCAAACCACACTCAGCGTGTGCGCGAATCCACGCAGCGCCACCGGTCCGCCGCAGTTGGGGCATGAGATCGATTTGGCTTGCACCGCCGGCATCAGGTCCAGCCCTCGAACTCGCGCAGGTTCTTCAAGTGCAGTTCGTCAAACTCCACGGCGCGGCCCAGAAACAACAGAGGCGGGTTCTCGCTGTAGTCGATGGTCGCAAACTCACCGCTGGAAGTTCTCAGATCTGCGAAGAGCAAATCCGATTTGTCCCAATACTGAAAGGGCAGTTCGCCTTGCACACCTTTATAATGTGCGCGGGTGCGCGACGTCACCTGATAGGTCTTACCGTTCCACTGATAGGTTTGCCCTTGCCGGATGTCATCGGCGCCAGCCAACGGAGTGGGCGGCTGAGCGGCCCATGAGAGATCGTATTCCAGCTGCGCATCGGCCAGCCAGCCGCTGGTTCCGTCGTTATAAACGACGTGCCACTCGTTCCAGGTGCCCTGCTCGTATTCGTAGATGATGCGGCCGACGACCACAAAACTCTTGTTCTGATAAGCGCCTTCAGATCCGATTTGCAGCGGCGAGGCGTCCGGCGGCAGGTCGGCCACTTCGCCCACTTTTTTCAGATCCACATCGGTGCGCACCAAGATGGAATGGCAGAATTCACAGGTGGTTTGGACCGCGCTGGACCAGAGAAACTTTACCGGCGCGCCGCAGTTGGGGCAGTTCGCAGCCGGTGAGCTCATATTTGATAAGGCCGCTCCACCTGGCGGACGTCCACCCGCGCGGGAGCGAAGCCGATCTTCAGCAGCGCTTCAAAATCGGCTGCCTCGCGCGGCCGGCAGCAAAATACATTCAAGCACAACGATTCGTATTCCGGAAACGTATGGCAGGCCAGATGGGATTCGGTGAGAAGGCTCACCCCGGTGATGCCGCCGGTGTTGGGAAACTGGTGCCAGCTTGTTTTGCCGAGCGGATGCAGATCCATCGCGGCCACAATCAGTCCGAACAATTGTTCCAGGCGGCCTTGTTGGGCGAGCGCGGCGGGATCGCAGCCGTGCGCCTCCACGATCCACTCCAAACCATTCATGTCCTGTCCTATTGTTGAGCGGTGCCGCACTCCGGACAGAATTTCGACGCGCGAGGAATCTTGTTCCCGCAGTTGGTGCAGAACTTGGTATCGGCGGCGGGCGTTGCGGGGGCAACCGGCGCCACCGGCCCTGCGCTGGGCGCTCCAGGACCACCTGCCGGCGGCGGGGCTTGTTCCCCTGGCTTCAGCGCATTCATCATGCTGTTCGCCATGGTGAGGCCGGCGCCCAATCCGACGCCGATGCCCGCCACTCCGCCTCCACCCTCGTTGGCAGCCGCGATAGGCAGCGATTGCGCCACCTGGAACTGTGTGTACTTGCTCATGTCGCCCAGCATGTTCATGCTGATGCGTTGATCCAGCATCTTCTGCAATTCGTCTGGCAGCGAGATGTTTTCGACCACGAAGTTTTCGAGCGACAAGCCGAGTTCGGCGAAGGACGGCCTGACCGCTTCCACGATCTTCTGTCCCAGCGCCGCCTGATTGGCCGCCATGTCCAGGAACGGCACCGAGCTTTGCGCGAAACTGTCGGTCATGCGCGCCACGATGGTGTTGCGCAGTTGCCCTTCCAGATCGGGCACCTGATAAAGGTCGCGCGTGCCGCTGATCTTTTGGTAGAACAGCTTGGGATCTGCGATCTTGTACGCATAAATCCCGTAGCCCCGCATGCGGATGGCGCCGAATTCCTTGTCGCGAATCGTAATCGGCGTGGCCGTGCCCCAGCGCTGGTTGGTTTGCAGGCGCGTGGAGAAGTAATAGACGTCCGACTTGAACGGGGACTTGAAGGCCTTGTCCCAATTCATCAGGTACGTCAGAATCGGCAGCGTCTGCGTGTTCAATGTGTAGAGGCCAGGCGCGAAAACATCGGCGACGCGGCCCTCATTGACGAAGACAGCGAGTTGGGAGTCGCGAACCGTGAGCTTGCCACCGTTCTGGATCTCCATGTCCTCCATCGGGTAGCGATAGGCCAGGATTCCATCTTCCGGTTCGGTCCACTGGATAACATCGATGAACTGCTTGGAAAGGAAACTCATACGCTTGTACCAGAGTATACGGCAGAAAGAGCCGGTTTGTTCAACAAACCGGCGGGATTCGGGGTTAGGGATTGGAGATTCAGGCACTTACCTTAGGGATGGACCGCTGGAGCGCCCCTGGCCAGAAGCTCCGCCAGCCGCTTCTTCGCATAGGCATCGTCGGGATTGGCGGCCAGGACTTGGCGGAGGTTCGCGATGGCCTCCTCAACTCGCCCTGATTTTGCCAGCGCCGTCGCCAGGTTGAAGCGGGCACTGGCGTAGTCTGGACGGGCGCGCAATGCCATTTCGTATTGCGGGATGGCCTCCGCGTTCCGGTTCAGCGTGGCCAGTCCCAGGCCCAGCATATTGTGGACTTCCGGCTGGTTCGGCTCCAGGAGCGCCGCCGCCCGCAATTCGGTAACGGCCGCCTGCGGGTCCAGGCGCGAAAGCAAAATCGCGCCCAGGTTCATATGGGCCACCGCATCGCGGGGATTCTTTTCCAGCCGGTGGCGCATCACCGCCTCCTGCAATTCCCGGCGATGGTCGCCGGCCCCGCGCGGCAACAGTTGCAGCCATAGGTGGCCCATTTCGTCGGTAGCCTGATTGCCCGAACGCACACGCTTGGGAGGATGGTTCGGATTGCGCGGGTTCGCCGCGGAATTGTCATAGTGGTACCGCATGTGGATCACCGAATCCTTGGGCAGGAACACGGGCTCGCGATAATAGAAGACCGCCTGCCAGTTGGCATCCCAGGCGGGAATTCGCACCAGCCATTTCTTTGAACCGTCCGGTAGCGTGGCATAGGCTTCCAGCAGTTTCCCCAGATAATGCGCGTGTGGATAGACGGCCAGAACATCGGCGTCCAGGGGCAGCTTAAAATCGTCCGCGATGGCAAAATCGCGCGCGCCGGCTGGAATATCGAGCGCCTCGTCGTTTTCCAGTTGAACCAGCAGGGGAAACTTGGTCTGCGGTTTATCGGTGAAATACAAACCGATGGACGGGCGAATCTCTTCTCTTTTGCCGGAAGGCTGCAGGTGCATGTTGAGCACCAGATCATTGCCCGGGTCCAGCCGCCATGCAAATCCATCCGGCTCGACACGGGGCGCGCCGCCGGGCTTCCAAAACAGAAAATTACCATCCGGATCGAAAGGGCTGCGGCCGATCACCAAATCCATTCCGGGAAAACCTTTGCCGGGCGCAGTTTCGCGCAGGTGCGCGGAACCCGCGCGATCCACCAGCAGGTTGGCGTGATGCACCACGCGCGGCTGGCCCGGACGGATTTCGATGGCGCGCACCCAGCGCCGCACGGTTAGGTTGGGTGTGAAAATAACATTCCAGTAAATATCGCGGCCTGCTGCCGGGAGTTCGAATGAGGTTTGGGCTTCCAGAACCAGGTCTGGCTCGCCTAACTGCCATCCATCGGGGAAAGCGGGCGGCGATGGCATTGCGTCGCCCGGCGGCGCCCCGGCACTCGCCCAAGCGGAAATCATCGCAATCTGGCCGGCCGTCAGCCGTCGATCGCCCTCGAAATCGTTCTTTTCGGGCAGCCAGGGCGGCATAAAACCAGCGCGAGTAGCAGCCGCGATTTGTGCAGCGCGCTTCCTGACGTCGTCATAGGTAATCAGCGAAAAAGGCGCATCTCCGCCAGGATGATGGCAGGTCGCGCATTTTTCGTAGACGATGGGGGCAATATCTCGGGCGAATGTTGGTGATTCCCCTGCACATGGCAGGACAATGGCCGCCGATAAACACAGATGAACGCCGATAAGAGGGAATTTCTTCGTGTTACTCGTATCGTAACGCGACCAACGGGTCGATTTTAGTAGCCCGCCGGGCGGGAACGTAGCACGCCAGTAGGGCCACCGAAACCAGGATCGCAGCCACCGCCAGATAAGTGACCGGATCCGTGGTCTTAACGCCAAAAAGCAAATTAGCTAGCAATCGATTGAGCCCGAAAGAAGCGGCCAGGCCAATGACCACGCCAATGCCGGTGAGCAGCATGCCCTGCCGCACCACCAACCTGAGCATGTCGCCGCGGCTGGCCCCCAGTGCCATGCGAATGCCGATCTCCTGGGTGCGCTGCTCCACCGTGTAAGACATCAGCCCATAGATGCCGATAGCGGCTAGCAATAGCGCCAGCCCGGCGAAAATGGTAAGCAGCAGCATGTTGAAATTCTGGCGCGCGGTGGATTCAGAGACCACTTGCTGCATGGTTCGGATTCTGGATGCCGCCAGCTGATTGTCCACCGATCGGATCTCGTGTTGAATGCCGGCGCTGAGCGCAGAGGGGTCACCAGCCGTCTGAATGATCCAGCTCAGTGGGATGACGCTATTGGCTAGTTTCATAAGGCCGTCGGTAACCTGGCTTTGTGGAATGTACATCACCGGCTCATCCACGCCTTTCAATCCGGTCTCCCGCACGTTGCCCACGATGGCGATGATCTGGCGGGCCGGCTCTTCGAACTCCGGGCCGAGTCCCTTGCCGATGGTGATGCGCTGGCCCACCGGATCGCCCTTGGGCCAGTATTTCCTGGCGAAAGCCTGATTGATAATGGCTACGCGTTCAGACTTGCCGCTGTCCCGCAGATCGAAAGCGCGGCCGCGCAGCAAGGGAACCTGCAGCGCGCTGAAATAGTGCGGGCTGATGAAACGCCATTGTTCGTCACCGTTGTAGAGGTCGCCTTTGGCGGGCGGGACGCCGTCGATGATAAAGGGCAGGTCGATGCCGCCTTCCACGGGCAGCGCCACGGTGGCAGCCGCGGCCCGTACTCCAGGCAGCGATTCAATATGTTCCACCACCAGCCGTGTCATGCTTTCAGCCTTGGCGGCATTGTCGTACCGGCCGCCGCTCAACGAAGTCTGCATGGTGATGACATTACGCGGGTCGAAGCCGGGCTGGGCAGAGCGCAATCCCACGAAAGTGCGAATCATAAGCGCCGCGCCCACCACCAAAATAACCGCCAGGGCCATTTCGGCGGACACCAGCATGCCGCGCACGCGGTTGTGGCGGAGTCCGGTTCCCGAGCGCCCACTGGCTTCCTTGAGCACCGAGTTCACATCCAGCTTGGAAATGCGCAGCGCGGGGAGCAGCCCGAATAGCACGCCGGTGAGGAGCGCAATTCCGAAAGTGAAGGCCAGGACGTGCCAGTCCAGGGAGGAAATGGCGGACGCGACGTGCGTCTGATCATTGATGCGCGGCAGATTACCGGGACTAACCGACAGCAGCAGCGGCACGCTCCAGGTACCGATGAGCAAGCCAAGAACCCCGCCGATGGCGGAAAGTAGAACGCTTTCGGTGAGCAACTGGCGGATCAGATCGCCCCGGCTGGCGCCGATGGCGGTGCGGATGGCGATTTCGCGCTGGCGTCCGGCCGCGCGCGCCAACAGCAAGTTGGCTACATTGGCGCAGGCGATCAGCAAAACGAAGCCAACCGCGCCCACCAGGATCAGAAGAGCCAGGCGAACATCGCCCACCATCGCGTCGCGCAGCGGAATAACGGCCACGCTTTCACGCGTATCCATCCATTTGGGATTGGCGGCGCGAAACTGTTGGCCTGCCACTGC
>DATHNM010000157.1:0-26150 GCA_035486095.1 Bryobacteraceae bacterium | reverse complement strand
GTCCTTCGTGCATCGCTCACCCTCCCAGTCAACGTCTATTGAAATGACTGATATACCACTGGGGAAGTTATCATGCAGTGTAAATATTGTCAAGACGTAACGTCAGAGTGTCAGCGCAAAGTGAGAAGTTCCGGTTTTGTGCAAAATGAGAAGTGCGGTGACCACCTTGGCGTATCAAGGACTAATCTAGTCGGATATCCAAAGGCCAATGATCATTGCTGGTTTAGGTTGATTCTGGTTTATCCTGCCGGAAGGCGTGGGTGGAGTGGATGCGAACTACGCATCCAGCAGAACCGCAAGCAACGATTCCTTTCGATCCCATCACGGCTTCTACAGCAGCTTGCGAATGGCGCGTTCCAGCGACGCCATATCCGCTTCGCCAATGAACGAACGGACCTTGTGGCCGGATTTGTCGTACAGGAAAAGCGCGGGCAGAGCCCCGTTCCATTTGGCATCGATGGCGCTGCTGAAACGATCGTCGTCGTCAGCCTGCTTCAAGTAGACTGCCCCTGGCACGTCGAACATCTGGATAAATTTCCCGGCTGCGGCCTGATGCTCGCGGTCGTCCGCGGAAATGGTCACCACTTCCAGGCCCTGCGCTCGCAGCTTGCGTTCCAGCAGCACCAGTTGCGGAAACTGCGCGCGGCAGGGAGCGCACCAGGTGGCCCAGAAATCGTATAGCACCACTTTGCCTTTGTGTGTGTCCACCAGTTTTTGGAATCCGGTTTCGTTGACCGGCACGAACGGCCCCGCGGCCAGCAGCGGCAGGCAAAACAAGAAAGCGCTCGCGCGTTTCAACATTGCTTTCATCCTTATTTCCTTAACTTCAGATTGATCACCGCGGTCTTTTTGCTGTTGAACACGCTCAGGGTTTTCCAGGAAGTGCTGGCGCCGTCGTGGTCGGCCTTGAGCTGGTATTCCACGTCGGTTCCCAGGCCCGCGAAATGATAACTGCCGTCGTCCTGCGTGATGAACGAACGGATCTGCAGCGTCTTGGTGTTCTTCAATTGCACAACCGCTTTCGCCACTGGTTGGTTCGCGGCGTCGGAAACCATGCCTTCCACGGTGCGCGTGGTGTTGTCTTCGTTCTTGGGTTGAGCGAAAAGGCCGCCACCGGCACAGAGCAAAACGATCGCGATATACACGGCGCGGACAGGCATTATCTTTTCACCTATGTCGGACCACCTATTTCGACTGATTCTCCATCTGGAACGTTACTTCCACGCGCTCCTGATCCTGTACGCTGACACTTTTGCGCTGCCTTTGGTAGCCCCTGGCATCCACCGTCACGGCGTAATGCGCCGGGCCGGGCGGGACGTGGAAGACGAATTCGCCGCGCGCGTCGGTAACGGCCGTCATCGGTTTGGATGCCTTGTCCGATTGTTCTTCTGGAACCAGGCTGACGTTGGCGTCGGGAAGAGCATAGCCGCTTTCCTGAAAGACGCTGCCGCTGACGATTGCGTAGGTATCCAGAGCAGGCTTCTTTTTCGCGGCGGCGCGCGGCGCAAGGAAACCGGCGAGCAGCAGCGCCGGAAGCAAAACAAAGTGGATGCCCAGCGTGCTAGTGCCAGTCCTCTTCTTCGGTTTCCTCTTCTTCTTCATCTTCGTCTTCGTCCTCGTCGTACTCGAAGTCTTCCTCTTCTTCCTCTTCTTCGTCCTCGTCTTCTTCGGTTTCCAGTTCCAGCGGATCCAACCCGGTAACGCTGAGATCGGCGCCACACTCATCGCAGGTCAGCGTGTCACCTTCACCCAGTTCATCTTCGTCCACGTCAATCACGGCGTCGCAGTTTGGACAATTCACCATCACCATACCCTCCACGGCACAATTTTTTTATACAAGAACTGGCGGCGGATTGCTCAGGCGCCAGCATTCGCCGTGCGCGGCAACATTAGATTTCTCGCGGTTTCGGCCATCGGCGAATTTGCGCCAAGGTTTGTCACTCGATAAAGGCGTTCCATAGACACAGTTTTACCATGCAGGGGGAGGGGCTGCAGGGATTTATCGGATGTCGAGCTTGGCTTCCATGCGGGTGACGCGGTTATCCAGTTCGACGATCTTACCAATCAGAGTGTCGAACTTGATCGCGAGGTTATTAAACCGGGCATCAACGCTGTTGAAACGGGCTTCGATACTGTTGAAGCTGGCATCGATGCTGCTAAATCTGGCGTCCTGGCTGCTGAAGCGGGCAATGATCGAGTTGAATTGAACCACGTTCATCAAAACCCCTAGCAGTACGGCCAATGTCGGGATGCCGATCGTGAGATAGAACTGAACGCTACTCATTGACGATTCCAACGTAGCGCAGGGCCGAATCCTCTCGGGCCATCGGGTTAGCTCATCTTCTTCTGCTGGATAGTCCGCATCTCATCGATAATGCGCTCGAAAATGCGCTTCAGCGCATCCGCCGTCAGTGGTCCGGGATTATGCGTGGTGACGTTTTCAAAAACCTGGTCTTCGCGCTTGGGCTCATAGATGGGCAGCGCGAACTGCCGTTTGATGCGTCCGATTTCGTGCACGATTTCGGTGCGCTGGTTGAGCAATTCCACCAGTTTCACATCCACGGCATCTATCTGCCGCCGGCAATCCGAGAGCTTTTCCATGCTCATTGGCTCTTCGATAGTAAACCACTGGCCAGTTCCCGGGCCAGAGCCTCCAGCCTGGCGGGAAGTTCGGGATTGGCGGCGTTCTCTTCGATGGCGCGTTCAAAAGCGCTACCCACCACTACGCCATCGGCGACGGCGCCCACGGAGCGCACCTGATCCGCGGTGGAAATGCCGAATCCAACCGCCAGCGGCAGCTTGGTCACGCCGCGCATGGCAGTCACCAGCGGCGCCACGCTGTCTGAAACATTGTTCCGTTCACCGGTAACGCCGGTTCGCGAAACCAGATAAACGAAGCCGGTGGAATACTTGGCCACCAGTTCCAGACGCCGCCGGCTGCTGGTGGGCGCGGCCAGGAACACTGTGTCCAGGCCTGCCTGGCGCATCACATGGATGTATGGCTCGGCCTCTTCGACGCTCAAATCAGTAAGCAGGCAGCCATCGATGCCACTGGCCGCCGCAGCCCGCGCTAAGGGCTGCAGGCCATAGCGCAGAACCGGATTCATGTAGGTGAATAACAGCAGCGGGATTTCCGATCGCCGGCGGATCTGCGCCGCGATGTCGAGGACGGTTGAGAGCTTGGTTCCGGCCTTCAGTGCGCGATCGCTGCCGCGCTGAATTACCGGACCGTCGGCGATGGGATCGGAGAAAGGGACACCCAGCTCAATCAGATCCGCGCCGCCGCGTTCGAGCGCCGCGACGATATCGGGAGTGGCGGAGGGCGAGGGGTCGCCGCCCACGATATATGCGATGAGCGCGGGCCGTTTTTCCGCCCGCAAGCGGTCAAAGAGCCTGCTGATTCTGGTCATTTCTGATCCGGATCGTCCAGCTCTTTCAAGTTGTCGCGATAGATGTCGGTGTCCTTGTCGCCTCGTCCGGAGAGATTGACGATGAACAGCTCGCCTTTCGCCGCCGGCGCGCGGCGCAGCGCTTCCGCCATCGCGTGCGCGGACTCGAGCGCGGGAATAATTCCTTCGATGCGCGCCAGGGTACGGGCCGCGTCCAGCGCCTGCTGATCGGTCACCGAGCAATACTCGGCGCGCTTCTGATCGTGCAGCATGGCATGTTCGGGACCCACCAGCGCGTAATCCAACCCCGCCGAAATCGAGTGTGTCAGCGCAATCTGGCCATCGGCGTCTTGCAGGACATAGCTGTGCGCGCCATGCAGCACACCGGGCGAGCCACCGGAGAAGCGGGCCGCATGAGCGCCCAGCTCAGGGCCGGTCCCGCCTGCTTCCACGCCGATCAGCCGCACCCCGGCGTCCCCTACGAATGCTTGAAACATTCCAATCGCGTTGCTGCCGCCGCCCACGCAGGCGAATATCGAATCGGGCAGGCGCCGCTCGCGCTCCAGAATCTGGCGGCGAGTCTCGTCCCCGATGACGCTGTGAAAATCGCGGACCATCATGGGATAAGGATGGGCGCCCAGCGCCGAGCCAAGCAGGTAGTGCGTGGAATGCACGTTGGTCACCCAATCGCGCATGGCTTCACTGATGGCGTCTTTCAACGTGCGGCTGCCGCTTGAGACGCCCACCACTTTCGCGCCCAGCAAGCGCATGCGGAAGACGTTCAGCCGCTGGCGCCGCATATCTTCTTCGCCCATATAGACGATGCATTCCAGCCCGAACAGAGCACATACCGTGGCCGACGCCACTCCATGCTGGCCGGCGCCCGTTTCGGCGATGATGCGCTTCTTGCCCATGCGCCGCGCCAACAGGGCCTGGCCCAGACAGTTATTGATCTTGTGCGCGCCGGTGTGCAGCAGATCCTCGCGCTTGATATAGATCTGCGCGCCGCCCTGGGTTTCGCTCAACCGCTTGGCGTGATAGAGCGGGGTCGGCCGGCCGGCATAGTTTGCCAACAGGTCTTTCAACTCGTTCTGAAAAACCGGATCTACCCGCGCTTCCAGATAGGCCTGCTCCAGCTCTTCCAGAGGCGCCATCAAAACTTCGGGAACGTAGCGGCCGCCGTAAGGTCCGAAGTGGCCTCCGGCATCCGGCGACTGCACAGTCTCAACTATGGAGTGCGGCATGTATGAACTTTCGCATTTTTTCGTGATCCTTCAGACCAGGGGATTTTTCGATGCGCGAGCAGGCGTCCACGCCCCACGGCCGTGCTTGTTCGATAGCGACACGCACGTTGCCGGCGTCCAGACCTCCGGCGATGATGATCTTCTGTTCCAGGTGCGGGGCTTGGGACCAGTCCCAGGTTTTTCCAGTGCCGCCGAACGCGTCGTTGGATGGCGTGTCGATGAGGACGGCTTCCACAGATTCATTAAGCGGCATCGCGATAGGGTCGGCCGCGGAAAGCGCCCGCCAGATACGAACACCGCGGGCCGTTGAACCTCCGTGCAGCTGGGCGATGTCCAGCCCGGCATCCAGGACAATCTTGGCGATCGTTTCCGGCGCATCATTGACGAATACGCCCACCTTCCACACATTGGCGGGAATTTTTTCGCCGATCATCGCTGCACCGGTGTGCGAGATGTAGCGCGGGCTCTCGCGATAAAAATTGAACCCGATGGCCGAAGCTCCCGCGTCGACGGCTGCCAGCGCATCCTCACGATTGGTGATCCCGCAGATTTTCACCATCATGCCAGTAAAGCTCGCAATGCGGTTACCGGATCGCCGGATTTCATGAGGTGCTCGCCCACCAGAAAGGCCTGATAACCTGCCGCCCGAAGCCGCCGCACATCAGCCGGAGACTGTATGCCGCTCTCAGCCACGCGCACCACGCCCACAGGTATTTTTTCCGCCAGTCGAATCGCAGTATCGAGCGACACCTCAAAGGTGTGCAGATTGCGATTGTTGACGCCAATGATGCGGGCGCCCGACGCAATGGCAGGCTCCAGCTCCTCTTCATTGTGTACTTCCACCAGCGCCGCCATGCCGTAACGCTCGGCCAATTCCCGGAAATCGCGCATCTGCCGATCAGACAGGATCGCGGCAATCAGCAGGATGGCATCGGCGCCATAAGCGGCTGCCTCATGAACATGATAGGCGTCAATAGTGAAGTCTTTTCTCAAGGCCGGAAGCGTCGCCGCGCCGCGCGCCGACTCCAGATCTGACAAACTGCCCTGAAAATGTTTTTCGTCCGTCAGGACCGAAAGCGCAGCCGCCCCACCCTGTTCATAAAGGCAGGCTATCGCCGCAGGGTGGAACTCCGCAGCCAGGACGCCTTTGCTGGGCGATGCTTTTTTGATCTCGGCGATCACCGCCGGCTGATGACTGGTCAAGGCAGCCAGGAAATCGCGGCGCTGAGCCATCGAGCGCCCGGCGCGCTCCTCAATGCCCGGCTCACGGGCCGCAAGTTCAAGCTTTTTCCGCTCGACAATTGTGGCCAGGATGTCCGGAAGCGCCTTCACCATGGGCAGGGAACTCCAATTGTAGCGCGAAGCCCCCTGCGCGGCTGTATAAACCAGCCGGGTTGCGATTACTTGGTCTTCTCGTCCAACTTCTTGGCGCCCTTCTCGGTTGCCGTTGCGGTTTTGTGGACACCCTTTTTTGTGCCTTTTGCCACACCCTTGCCCGCGTTTTTCGCGGCGTTGCCGGTAGCCTTGCCGGCTTTCTTCACATCTTGCCCCGACTTCTTCAGGTCATCCTTGGCAGTGTCCTGCCCAAAAGCGGCGATGCCCATCAGGCCGCCGATCATCAATGCAATGATAGTTTTCTTCATGATTCCCGTCCTCCATTCAATGTCTTGGGATTGTTCCCACCCGTTAGACGCACCTAAGGTGATTTTTCGGTCCGCGTTGGATATTAAATTGCTACAATGAAGATTAGCATTATGTCGCGCCCAGCAACATCCCGCCCCAGTCTCTTCGGCTCCGACTAGTTTTCCTTCTCCGCGGCCCACTTCCTCCCAAAAACAATTAGCTGTCCGAGAAGGAGACTGCATGCTTACCAAAGAAATGGTCCGTTTGGACCTTCCACATATTTTGACGGCGCTGCCGGGCCCACGCGCCACCGATGTCATGGAGCGCGACAACCAGGTGATCTCGCCGTCCTACACCCGCTGCTATCCGCTGGTAGCTGCACGCGGAGAAGGCGCCATGATCGAAGATGTCGATGGGAACCGGTTTCTGGACTTCAATGCCGGCATCGCCGTGACGTCCACCGGCCATTGCCATCCCAAGGTGGTGGAGGCCATAGAAGGGCAATCCAAGCGCCTGATCCACATGTCGGGTACCGATTTTTATTACGAGAACATGGTGCAACTCGCGGAGAAGCTGGCATCCATCGCGCCGGGCGCGGGTCCGCATCGCGTCTATTTCGGGAACTCGGGTGCCGAAGCCACCGAAGCTGCGATGAAGCTGGCTCGTTATCACACCGGCCGCGATAAGTTCATCGCTTTTGCGGGATCGTTTCACGGCCGCACCATGGGAGCGCTTTCCCTTACCGGTAGCAAAGTCGTTCAGCGCAAAGGTTTTGGTCCGTTGGTTCCGGGTGTCTATCACGCGCAGTTTCCCGATCCTTATCGCCGGCCCGATGGTGTGTCGGCCGACGACTACGCGGTTAGCTGTGTCCGATTCATTGAAGACGAGCTGTTCCGCACCATCGTCCCGGCGGAGGAAGTGGCAGGCATTGTCGTTGAGCCTATCCAGGGCGAGGGCGGCTACCTGGTTCCACCCCCAGCTTTCCACCAGGAGTTGCGGCGCCTGGCCGATCGGCACGGCATTCTACTGATCTTCGATGAAGTGCAGAGCGGCATGGGACGGACCGGTAAGATGTGGGCGGCGGAGCACTTTGGTGTCGCCGCGGATATTTTTACCACGGCGAAAGGCATCGCCAGCGGACTACCTCTAAGCGCCATGATCGCGCGGGCCGAGGTGATGAACTGGGGGCCCGGCGCTCACGCGTCCACTTTCGGCGGCAATCCGGTTGCGGTAGCCTCGGCGCTTGCGACCATTGAATTACTGGAAGGCGAGTTGATCGCAAACGCGGCCAAGCTCGGCGGTCACATCCTGGGCCGGATGCGCGATTGGCCCAAGCGTTTCCAGCATGTCGGCGACGTCCGGGGGCTGGGCCTGATGATTGGCTTCGAGTTGGTGCACGATCAGCACACCAAAGACCGCGCGCCCGAGCTGAGGGATCGCATCCAGGACCTGGCGTTCCAGCGTGGACTTTTGGTGTTGGGCGCCGGGCGCAATACCATTCGCCTCTGTCCGCCGCTTGTGATCACGCGCGATCAAGCCGATTTCGCGATGGATACACTGGAAGAATGTCTCAAACAGGTGGCCTAGCTGCCACTCGGATTCTCGACGTCGGCTGCGGAATTAACAAATACCCTGGATCCATTGGCGTGGATCGCAACGCGAATACCCGCGCCGACGTGCTTTGCGACCTGGATCGTTTTCCATACCCGTTTCGCGACAGCTCGTTCGGCGAGCTGCGCGCTATCCACGTCATCGAGCACGTGTCCGACGTCATCGGGGCCATGGAGGAATTTCATCGGGTGCTGCAGCCCGGCGGCAGGCTGTTTATCGCGACGCCGCATTACACCGATTTCAGCTCGTTCTGCGATCCCACGCATCGCTGGCACTTGAACAGCTTCTCGTTTCGTTATTTTGGCGAGGACCATGGCGGGTTTGGCTATTACAGCGCGGCGCGCTTCCGCCAGGTAAAGGTTCATGTGAAGTTGCTCGCGCTATGGCGTTGGTTAGGATTTGAGTTCCTGGTTAACCACTTCAACCGTTACCGGAAGTTTTGGGAACACTACTTATGCTACGTAGTGCGCGGAAAAGTGATGGAATTCGAGTTCGAAGCGATCAAGTAGCGGGCTTTCACCCAAGCTACTCCAGGTGCTTCAGCCGCGCGTCGATCACCTGTTCAACACGATAAAGCTCGGACCGCCATAGGTCGCGCATTTCGTTGAAACGGATGTCCATATGGCTCCGCAGGTCGCTGAGCCTTGAGTTATTGATCAGTATGCCCGCCAAGACTGCGAGCATGTTCGGCACAGCGGCCAAAGCGATCGTTAGGATCTGGCTGTTATCCATCTGCACTCTCCATCTTAAGCAATTGGTCGATGAACATCTTGACAGCCACCTCTATTAGAATCACAATGTGATAGTAATCATGCTGGGTGAGTTCGAATACCTGCTCCTCACGGCCGCCGTTCGATTGGGCGAGGATGCCTACGGCGCGGCAATCCGTCAAGAGATTGAAGCCGCCACCGGACGCCGCTGTTCTATCGGGGCGCTTTACACAACACTAGACCGGCTGGAGACCAAAGGTCTTGTCAAAACCTGGATGGGCGACGCCACGCCGCAGCGCGGTGGCCGCGCCAAGCGAATGGTCCGTGTAAACGCCAAAGGTGTTCAGGCCGCAGCCTCGTTCTACAACGCCATCGCACGCGTGAGCCACGGCGTTTCCTGGGAAGCGAAACGAGCCGGTGAGCCATGAGCCGATTCTCAAGGTGGCTGGTGGAAGCGGTGTCGCGCGCTCTTGAGCCTGACGAGCAGGAAGCGGTCAGCGGCGACTTTGTGGAATGCGGCGCCACGGGCCCGCAAGCATTACGCGACGTGCTGGGTCTGGTGGCGCGAAGGCAGCTGGAATTGTGGAAGAACTGGCGCCCCTGGCTGACTCTCTGCGCAA
Organism: Bryobacteraceae bacterium; assembly: GCA_035486095.1. Lineage (GTDB taxonomy): Bacteria > Acidobacteriota > Terriglobia > Bryobacterales > Bryobacteraceae > Palsa-89. The sequence continues at coordinate 16,953 of DATHNM010000157.1, read as the reverse complement.
TGGTGGTCCCGCTCGCGATACTGCTCAGCCTGGTTTCCAGGATCATCGCGGACGGAAGCTCCCTCTACGCATGGATGTACCTGAACAACTGGACCTGGACCTACGTCACCAACGCCGGCGCCCGCATCGATCTGATAGGCTACGCTGCCGCTGTCCTGCTCAAATTTCTGGCGCTCCTGTGCTGGTCGTGGACAGCCGGGTTCATGCTCGGCGCGTGTTCGCGACGAACCGCTCCGGTAAACGTAGCGCTGTTTTGCCTCGCGTTAGTGCTGGCGGAACTCTTGGACGCACCCCGCTATCTGGGGCACTGGCTGATCCTCCCCCGGCCGCTCGGGCATACCGATAGCGTCCATGGCGGCGTCTATTCGGTGATGTTTTATAGCGTTGTGTTTCCGCTGATCATACAAATGTTTTTGGTGGTGCTGCCATCTATGTGGGGAGTGCGGAACGGTCTCCGATTACAGACCCTTCGACTGCCGCGTCCCACCATCTTGTGGGCCTGCGTATTGGCCACCGTCACCGCATTGGGAACCGAAAGCTCCGTGTGGTGGCAATTTCGAACCTGGGACTTGCGTCCCAACCCGGCCCCCGTTCCCCATCTTCCGTCGTTGCTGCCAGTGGCTTTTCTGGGGCCAGTTAGCTATTGGGTCGCAACCTCGAGTTACTTCAAAAAGCGTGAATCCAAGGAGATCTAACGATGAATGCCATTCGAATCTCAGCCGTCCTACTCGCAGTGGCAGCCATAGCTCCCGCCGCCGAGCAGCCGGGTATCCGGGCCGCACTTGTTCCTGCAGCCGAGCGGCAGCCTGCCGCGGATTTTGCGCTGCTGGATGCATCCGGCAAAACTGCCAAGCTGAAGGACTACCGTGGTCAAGTGGTCTTGCTCGATTTCTGGGCCACCTGGTGTACCGGATGCAAGAAAGAGATCCCCTGGTTTTCGGAATTCCACAGGAAATACGGAGCGCAGGGTTTCGCCATGGTTGGCGTTTCCCTGGACCAGGATGGTTGGAAGGTTCTCAAGCCATTCCTGGCCAACGCCAAAGTTCCCTACCGGATGTTACTCGGGAACGATCCCATGGCGCAGCGCTATGGAATCCAAAACATGCCAGATACATTTTTGATCGACCGCCAGGGAAAGCTGGCGGCCGCATATCGCGCCGGAATAGTGGACAGAGCTGACGTCGACGCCAACATCCGAGCCGTTCTCGACAACAAGAAGTAGGCCGGGCCCGCTCAAATCAGCAGAATCACCCGGCGCGGGTCACGCTCCCGATGCCGCTCAGAGGTTACCCGAACGCGCGCCCGCTGCTCCCAAGCCCTTTGCACCACGTTCAGCATGGGCTTTTCGCGGCTCTCGAAATGGTGCTCGTGGCCCCACTCATCTTCCAACACAAAGCCCACAAAATCTCCGAAATGATCGTAAACGATGCCGGCGATTTTGCCGGTGACTTCCCGTTCCCCAATGGGATGCGGTTTCTTCACTCCGAGTCCGGGAACTTGGCCCGTCTCGGACGGCGGAATCTGCGCGGGATTTCCGCCAAACCCCTGCACTCGTCCCACCAGGTCGCCAATGTAGCGCTGCAGCACCGGATACCAGCGCCGTTGAGGCGGCATGTGCTCCCAGATCCAGCGCATCAGCGCCAGCAGCCGTTCCTCGGGTAACAGCAACTGCTGTTTGGTGCTGATGGTGATGGTGAACTGAAATGCCCCCGCCACGCGCCGCCACCCAAACGATCCGTAGTCGGCAAGGCCGGCGGCCCGGGGCGCTCTGCCCGCGATCTCAATAACCTGTGTCACAGCGTCGGTCACTTGCCGGACAATGATTTTGTAAATATCGCCCTTGTGAATTCCTGGCGGCAGGTCCACCGCAAGAAGTCCAGCGGCCAGTGCGGTCCCTTGTGGCAGAGGGATAAACGTCACCCCGCCGGTGGTGAAGGTCACGGTATGAGCATCCACGAACTGGATGCCGTGGGTGGAATATCTGGCATCGGCCAGGTTCAAAATATCGTTCGCGTTCAGCGCGGGCAGGTAAAGTTGCGCCTGGCTGCCGGCCGGCGTGGCACCCCAGAAAATCATCAGCTCATCGGGGTTGACGGTGCCGAACGGCGTGGGACGGATTTGCACCGGGTGCGACATGCGGCGCGAGGATGGCAAGCCGGGGTTGGGCCCGTCGATCCAGGCGATGTTTCTCTGCGCCAATTTGTCGGACGTGGCCGAGTTCGCCCCCGCTGGTATCGGCGTGTCATCGAACCGGATTTCTGCGATCAGGCACTGATGCGGCGCCGCGGTAATCGCCTCTTGAATGGATTGCAAAGGCGAAGGCGTGGTGCTCCATTGCGTGGTCCACGGCCCGTCCCAGTTTCCGGCAGGCGGAGCCGAAGGCAGAAATTTCTGCTCGGGCTGATTGATATCCAGCCAGCAGCCAAAGAACGAATCCACCTCCACATTCGGATCCACTGTAATGGTGTAAGCGTTGGGAGTATCTTCCGGCTGATCCTGCATGTTGGCCGCGCCGCCAATGTTGTTGCGCGCGGTGGCGAAAAACGGAATGGTCACGTATTCCGGATTGCCGTTCTGGTCGCTCTCCACGCCCAACAGCGGCACGCTCACCCCGTATGGCAAGCCGTCGGTTTGAAAGCGATACGTAGTGCTGGTGTTGAAATCGCTGTTGGTGGTTTGCGCCTGGAATAGCCGGAAGAACACGCGCACTTTCTGCGCCTGCGCGCCGGGCGTCTTGCCCAACAGGCGCACCCGTGCCACGGCGAAATTGAAGACGTAGTTGCCGCTGTCATCCTGCTGCTGGAACTCCAGCGCGGACGCGTCTTCGTCCTGGCTCAGGCCGGGATCAAACGTGTCGCCATTGGCAGTGCCCCCGCCCTGCGTCAGGTTGTGGATGGCCGCGGCAATGAAACCGGGAGCGTCATTCGGATTGTCCGTCATGGTGGCGCCGAAACGCGATGCGGTCTTTCCCGCCGGCACGGTCATCTTAAAGAAGCGCAGGTCGAAACTCAGCCAGCTGGGCTGGGACGGATCTTTCGGGTTCACATCGATAAAGAAAGGATCTTCGAATGTCCCCAAGTCAATCTGCGCCGTACCGCTCACGGTGTTGGACGCCGCGGTCACGCTCGCCGAAAGTGTAACCAGAGTGGAAGTAAGCGGCGCCAGATCCACAAAGCCTTGATCGCCGCTGAAGGAAATCGTGAAGGGAAACAGAAAGCCTTGCGGCAGGTTCGGCAGCGACGGATCCTCCGGCACCACCGGGCCCGCGAATTGCGAAACCGAAAGCATGTTCTGAATCGCCGTGTTCTGGGTTGCGGTCAACGATGGATCCAGTGTGTAGGAAACTTGCGGAATAATGGGCGGTGTGCTCAGGTTGCCTGCTGTAAGACCCAGTTCGCTGGGGCGGAATCCCTCCACCAGAACCCAAAAAGCGGGTGTATAAGTGGAGACCACGTCTACTTCGTCTTTGCCGAACGTGCTGCGGTCCAGGATAAAGGAACAGGATTTCTTGTACAGCTGTTGAAACGCATTCAGCAGCTTGGTCCCATCCACGCTGCCCCATCCGGTGCAGGCATCCCAACCCGCGCCCGCCACATAGAACGGCGAATCGGGATTGAAGTTTGGGTCGTTGTTGCCGAATGTAATGTCATTGCAGACGGAATTTCCCAGCGCGTAAAGTGTCGGATTCAGAAAGCCGATGGGCTCGCCCAGCGCTTCCGCCAGCACAGCGGTCAGGCCGGCGTAGAGCGGATCCACGCAACTGGTGCCGGTGAAGCTGAAGCCTCCGCCGCCCACCCGCAAGCCGGTCAGTGCCACCATGCCGGCGATGTCCGGCACGCCCCGCCGCACTTTGTTGTCGTTCAAGGAAACGGCTGAGACTCCATTCGCGGTCTGATACGACGGCGCCGCGAAGTAATCGCTTACGCCCCCGCCGGTGGCTCCCCAACCGCTGTTCTCGTCGCTCCAAACCCATTCCTCTTTAATGCTCACCGGAGGGCCGTCGTTCTTGCTGACCATGGTGCCGCCGCAGGAAGTGACCCATGGATCGCTGCCTGGATACTGCACGTGGCAACTGGTGTCGATTCCGGAGTTGGCGCCCTCGTCGCCAGAGGCGATGAATATCGAGATGCCCAGCGGAGCCAGCTTGGCGTACATGCCCGAAAGCGTGTCAAGCAGGCCTTGCCCGGTTGATGCGGAGTCATCGCGCGAATTGATGAACCAGCTGCTGGAGCACACCGTGGGCGTGTTCTCGCTGCCCTGCGGCGACATCACCCGGCCCAGAAACGCGCGCCAGCCATCTTCGTTGGAGGTGGAGCAGTACACCTGAACCGTCACGCCTTGTGCAACCGCGGTGGCGGTCTCGATGTCCTGCGTGATTTCGTCATCCAGGCTGCCGCTGGGATCGTTCTTGAACGTAGTGCCGTCCACTTTCAGATCAACTTCGTTGATGGTGGGCTGGGTCTGGTAGCCCGCAGGCAGGCTGTTGATATAGTCCTGGATATCCTTGGGATCGTAATTGCCGCTGTTACCGTTGCCGTTGAAAATACCAATGGTCTGATTGGCCGCACCGGTGTTGGGGAAGTTGTAGAGCTGCGCCAGCGTGGGCACGTCCAGCGATACACTTCCCGCCGGATCGCCGGTGCCGTTGGTGCCCCCGAGAATGCGATTGTCCAGGCCGAATACGGCCGTGACGATGCCGGCCAGTTCCGCTGGTATCTGCACTGGTCCATCGAAGCCGCGGTGCACCTGGGTGGCTGCGGAGGCTGCTTTTTCGTCTTTATGGCCAGGCCGCCGCGGTCGCTTCGAGACATGCCGCGGCGATTCATAGCGATTCAGCGTGATGCCGAACGCCGCGTTCATTTGCGCAGCCGTTCCGCGTGCGATCACCACCGCGGGCCCCACCTGTTTTTCGAGCACGGTTAAGCCGTTCGCTTCAGCGAACTTGCTCACCGCATCCATATCGGACGGGCTGGCCCCGTATTTCTCTGCAAATTCAGCCGGCGAAAGAAAAACACGCTTGTGCGGCGGCGTTCTCTGCCAGTACTCCAGATCGGGAAGGGCTGGACCATCCGGCCGCGAGCGAAGTATGAAAGTGACAGACAACTCTTCATTGCTCCCCAGCGCTTCGATGAGCCGGGACCGCTCGCTACGGGGTCGTTCGCTTCCTTTAATCGCGTGACGTGCTGAACGTGCAGCCATATTGCCTCCTGCTATGAGCATAGTGAGCCTCAGGCAGAAAGCGTTTCATATCTGGCAGGCCAGTCGCCGGCCGCTATACTATTCGACAGGGCAACTCAAAATAGCAGGCAGGAGAAGCGAGAATGCATGTAGGTGTTTTCTATTTCCCGACAGACTATGGCATTGACATCCGCGAACTGGCGCGCGCGGCTGAGGAGCGCGGCTTCGAGTCGTTGCTACTGCCGGAGCACACTCACATTCCGACATCTCGCCGCACCCCATATCCCGGCGGAGGGGACCTGCCCAAGGCGTATTCGCACACCCACGATCCATTCGTTGCGCTTTCCTTTGCCGCCGCTGTAACCAAGAAAATCTTACTCGGAACCGGCATCTGTCTCATCCCGCAGCGCGATCCCATCGTGACGGCTAAGTCAGTGGCCAGTCTGGATCAGTTGTCCAACGGCCGGTTCCTTTTCGGTATTGGCGGTGGCTGGAATGTCGACGAAATGGAGAATCACGGAGCGCGCTACGAAACGCGCTTCAAGCTGATGCGCGAACGCATTTTGGCCATGAAGGCCCTATGGACGCAGGAGGAGGCAGCTTTCCATGGAGAGATGGTAAACTTCGATCCGGTCTGGTCTTACCCTAAGCCAGCGCAGCGGCCCCATCCGCCGATCCTGCTCGGCGGCGATAGCGACCATACCTTGAAGCGTGTTGTGGAATTTTGCGATGGCTGGTTGCCCATCGGCAGACCGGGCTTCCAGGCTAAAGAAGCGGTGGCGCGGCTGCGTCAAGCGGCATCGGCCGCCGGGCGGGACTTTTCGACGCTGTCGATCAGTGTGTTCGGGGCGCCAGCCGATAAGGCGGCTCTCGCCGAATACCGTGAAGTTGGTATCGATCGTGCGCTTCTGGCGATTCCTGATTTAACTCGCGACGAAATTCTGGGCGTGCTGGATAAGCACGCGCGATTGCTAGCGTGAAGGCCGCAAGGGTTTCCCGCGCGGTTCAAAACATACTCAAGCAGGCCAGAGTTGCCAGGCTTGCGACGTTGGACGGCAAGAATCGACCGCACATCGTGCCGATCTGTTTTGCTTATGACGGCAAGCTGTTATACACAGCTATAGACCGAAAACCGAAGCGTGTTACAGGGGAGCGGCTGGTGCGCTTGCGAAACATCCGGGCGGTGCCTCGCATAGCGTTGCTGATCGACCAATACGATGACGACTGGACACAGCTGTGGTACGTCTTAATTCGTGGGAAAGCAAAACTGATTCCGAAGTCGGCGCACAAAGAGCATGCCTGGGCAATTGAAAAGCTGCGAGCGAAATACCCGCAGTATGTCCAAGGCATGCTGGCTGACGATGCGCCGATTATCCGGATTACTCCAAAGCAAGCTACAGTCTGGGGCAAAATCTAGCTATCAACCGGCTCAGAGAGAGAACTATTTCTTGCGGTCGAAGCGCCGATCGCCTTCCACCCAGTGCTGGATCATCGCAGTAACCGCGCCTTTTGAATCCTTCACGAAGTCCACGCCGGTGCCTTCCATGGTGAAGTTCGTTTCCGAGTGCGCGATGAGCGGAATCGCACCCCCTCCGCTGGTATTGATCGTCAGACGGCCTCCTTCCAAGGCAACGACGATGTCGGCGGGGGATGCAGATGTTCCGTACTGGCCGGCGTATTGAGCCAGCACCTCGCCAGGAACCTGAGACTCCGGGCCCATCTTGCCGACCAAGTGTCGCGAGTCGCGCTCGTTTTCACAAACGTATTCAATCAGTTCCTGATCGGGAATCAAATCGAGCTCGACAGGAAGTGTCCAAGACCGGGTGTACGCCTTGGGATCGTCGAGCGTCACCTGCAAATCGATATGGGCGGCATCGCGGCGATGGAATCGTTCCGTTACGCGCAAAGCTTCCGTGTGGGGATGGCCGCCCAGATCGAGCGTCGTCCTGTCATTGAAGCCAGCGGTGGTGACCACCAGTGTGTCTCCATCCCAGTTTCCGATCGAGTAGCCCATCCAAGTGGGGTTGGGATCTTCAGGGAGACCACGGCCATCGGTAAAAATCTGGCGATAAATGGTCTCGTACTCGTACAGGACCACGGCCAAATTCGGTGTTTGAACAATCTTCATCGGAAAAGCGAGCCCGGAAATGCCGGCTTTCGGGCCCGGCGGAAGACAGGCAATTCCGTCCGAATCCTTGCGATAATCGTCGGCGCGCTGTTTATACAGAGCGGCGGCCCAAGGCCGGATTTCGTCCGCCTTGAGGTCAGAGGTGACGTAGGTCAGATAGCTGGATTGCTTTACGCGCCAGACTCCGGAGAGATCCGGTTTGCCATTCGCCAATCGTGGGACAGGAGCCGAGAGGTCGATCTTACCATCGGGAGTTCGGCTCATCCCCGGGGTGGGGTGATTCGGCCATTGCGCTGTGAGCGAAGCGCTCGTCACACACAGGATTACCGCCAGTTTGTGCATGTGTCCTCCCAGTCCCATTGTCGACCAAGTTCCGGCGCCTGACATTCTATCAGGCCGACGGGTGGTCAAAATTGACGGAGATCGTACGCGCCATAAAAGCACTTCCCAGGCAGCGCATAATGCCGATCAAGCTCTACGAATTCTCGGACCTGCTTCGACACTATGGCCGCAAGCGGCACATGACCGAAGATCACGCCTTGGGCCGGCGCGGCGAGGACATTGCCCAGCGCTTCCTGCAGCGTGCCGGTTTCGTCATCGTGGATCGTAATTACCGCATGGCATCGGGCGGAGGAGAAGTGGACCTGATCGGCTGGGACTGCGGCAAGCTGGTTTTCATCGAAGTAAAATCCAGGAAAACCGCGGAATATGGCTCGCCCGACCGGGCCATCGGGCTTCAGAAGCAGGCCAGCCTTATCCGCGCAGCCCGGGAATATGCGCGGCACGCCGACGTGCCCTGGGATAAGGTTCGTTTTGATGTTGTGAACGTGGTGTTTAGTACACCGCTGGAGTTGACGCACCTGCGGGAGGTTTTAAGCTTGCGCGGACGCAAGTAACCGCGGACCAGCCCAGTGGCTGGGTGAGCTATTGAGAAGAAGGCGGGCGGCCCGTTCAGGCTTTAGGGTTTCGAACAGACAAGTGCGAGAATCTGCCCGACCTTCTACGCGTACGACGGACGCGTTCTGGCTCACCCGGTAGGCCATTTTCGCGCCGTGGTGCAATTGGAGGGAATCGAGCGGCCAATCCGAATCGGCCACCATGTGGATTCCTCCCTCGGCAGTAATGAGAATGGTCATGTCCGTAGGAGCGTGGCCGGATTGGACAGCGCTTTCGGCAGCGTCCAGGATCTGCGCGGCGTTGTCTAGGAATCGGCTCACAGTTCCCTTATCGCGGCTCGCAGCCCTGGTTTGAAACTATTTCGGGCCTTAGTACCACCTATATTCTGAATTCTGTCTTCTGAATTCTGTCTTCTGAATTCTGTCTACTATAGAGACATGCGCATCCTGCTATTCAGCGGCAAGGGAGGCGTGGGCAAGACTAGTATTGCCGCGGCCACCGGTCTCCAACTTTCGCGCCTGGGCTACCGCACGCTGGTCATGAGTGTCGATCCGGCGCACAGCCTGGCCGACGCCTTCGATCTTGAAACCAGCCTGTTCCAGGCCAGCGCCAACGATCCGCTGCCCATCGACGAGCATCTCTCCATTCAAGAGGTCAACATCCAGAAGGAGATCAAGCGGCACTGGCGCGAGATTTCTACTTACGTCATTTCGGTGCTGCGCACCACCGGCATCAGCGATGTGGAAGCCGAGGAGCTGGCCATCCTGCCGGGCATGGAAGAGCTCAGTGCGATGATGTACGTGAATCAGTACCGGCGTGAAGGGCGTTATCAGGTGATCGTGCTGGATTGCGCGCCCACTGCGGAATCCATGCGTTTCGTCAGCATGCCCACCACGCTTGAATGGTACATGAAGCACGTTTTCCCCTTCCAGCGCGGAATCCTGAAGGCCGTGCGCCCGGTGGCCAATCGGATATCGCCCGTGGAACTGCCGCCGGACAGCTACTTCGCCAATATCCAGCAGCTCTTCGGGCGCCTGGAAGGCATTGCGGAGTTACTGGAGAATCCGAAAATCACCAGCGTCCGGCTGGTGACCAATCCCGAGAAGATGGTTTTGCGCGAGACACAGCGCGCGTTCGTTTATTTCTCGCTGCACGGTCTCACGGTGGACGGCATTATTGTCAATCGGGTGCTGCCGGAGGCGGTTACCGACACCTGGTTCGATCAATGGCGTGCGTCGCAAGCCAAGATTTTGGACGAAATCGAAGAATACTTCGATCCGGTGGCGATGAAGCGAGTGCCTTTGTTCACGCATGAAGTGCTGGGGCGCGAGCGGCTAATCGAGCTGGCCAACGTGCTTTACGGGGACCAAGAAGATCCAGCGGCGGTGGTGCGAACCGAGGCGCCGTATACGTTCGAAAAAGTCAACTCGCATTACGAAGTCCGGCTGCGGCTGCCGTTCGCGGTGAAGGGCGAGATCGGCCTGTTCAAGAAGGGCGACGAACTGGTGGTTGAGATCGGGACACTGCGGCGCCACATCGGGCTGCCGACTTCCATGGCCGCGCTCATGCCCACGCGGGCTTCATTGCAGAATAAAATGTTAACAGTGGAAATGAAGGAGGCGTAAGTTATGGATGAACCACATCAACATGGGCCGGGCGGTTGCTTCTTCTGCGACATTGCGGCGCCGCAGATCAGCGCGCTGATGGATCACGTTTGGCCGAAAGACACGCGCGAGCATTTCCGCAATGCCCGCATTGAAATGCTGAAAGGGATGCGCAGCATGCTAGACGCGCGTATCGACCATTTGTCGAAGTCCGCGTCAAAGGGCACCAAAATAGCCGTCGACTGAACCACCGCCGCGAGGCAGGGCCGATCACCGTTGGCTCAACCCGCCATCGACGGCCAGAACTTGTCCGGTCACAAAGTTCGACGCGTTGATGAAATAGAGCACCGCGTCTGCGATCTCTTCCGGCGTTCCCGAGCGCTGAGCCGGAGTGGCGGCAATCAAATCCTGGGCGCGGGGATCTTCGGCCGACGCCAGAATCACGCCCGGCGCCACCGAGTTCACCGTAATCTCAGGAGCAAAAGCCTTGGCCAGCGCACGGGTTAGCATAATGACCCCGGCCTTGGAAGCGCAATAGTGCGCATACTGATCCCAGGGGCGGATTCCGCCCAGGGAACTGAGGTTTACGATGCGTCCCGGCCCGGACTTCTTCATCAACAGCGCTGCTTGCTGGCAGCAGAAAAAAGTGGCTTTTAGATTGACGCTGTGGATGAAATCCCAATCGGCTTCGGTGAGCAGGAACGGATCGCGGCGGCGAAACCGGGCGGCGTTGTTCACCAGTCCATATAGCGATCCGAGCTGCTCTTCCAATTCGCGAAACATGCGCTTGATTTCGTCCACATTTTCAAGGTTGGCTTGAAACAGCGGGGCCGATCCGCACTCTTCGGCAGTGGCGCGGGCCTCTTTCTCAGAACCGCCGTAATGGATGGCGACGCGATAGCCGGCTTGATACAACCGCAGGGCGATCGCTCGTCCTATTCGTTTGGCCGCGCCGGTGACTAATATGATTTTGCCTTCCATAGCCTTAAACCACTGGGTCGCCGTGTATCTCGATTTCTTCCGGTTCAACGCCTTCGCGCGCCGGCTCCGGCAAGCGTTTGGTCCAGTTGGCCCACAGCCAGAAGAAGGCGGTGCTCGAACTGAGCAGCCCGGAAGCGACGCCGATGCTGCGCGGGCTCCAGGTTTGGGACGCGACTCCAGCGCCTGCCATCGAAAGCATCATGGTGGACCATTGCATTGTTTCCATGGTCGCAAACACGCGGCCGCGAAATTCGTTGGAGACGTGCTGCAGCAATTGCGACATGTTGAGTACCGAGCTGACCGCGATGGCGGAGCGCGAAATGGCTAGAAACAACAATGCCATTTGGAAGCTACGCATCTGGCTGAAGATCACGTAGGACCCGCCGTGAATCACATAACAGATGCTGATGGTGCGTTTGTAGGCGCCGAACGAAATTCGCTTGCCCAGCCAGTGGGCGAACGTACCGCCGGCCAACAAGCCGACGCCGGCCGCGGCCCAAAGATAGCCGATTCCGGCCGGCCCGCGATTGAAGACCAGTTCGCCGAAGAGGCTGAAAAGAATCTGCGCCGCGCCTCCGCCGGACGCCCATCCGATACCGAGCAGCGCGATTCCCAGGATCAGGGGCGAAGCCTTCATGTAGCGGAGGCCTTCGGTGTATTCGTGCCAGGGGCGCACCACTTTGTCTTCCGCCAGCGCCGTGCGTTCCGCGCGAAAGCCACCGCCTTTCACGCGCAGCCGCGAGATGCAGGCCGCTGAAAAGACAAACGACAACGCGTTAAACGTGAACGCCCACTTATAGCCGAACTGTGTGATGCTGGTGCCGCCCAGGAATGCCCCGATTGTGAGGGTCATCCATTGGGTTGTTTGCGTAAGCGAATTGGCGGTGTGCAGCTCTGCTTTGTTTGCGATGGTCGGCAGAATGGCCGACCGGCCGCTGGTGAAGAATGGCGAGGCAAACATCAGCAGAGCGCTGAGCAGGTAAAGTAGCCAGGTATCGGAGCGCGGAATCGCCAGAATGAATCCGATGGCCACTACGGCGCGAATCAGATCGCTCGCGATCATGATGCGCTTGCGGTCCAGCCGGTCGAGAATCACACCGGCCACGGGCCCCGCCATTACGGCCGGAATCGCGCGCGAGAGCATGATGCCGGTGACCACCAGGCCGGAGCGTGTGTTGGCGAGCGCCAGGCTGAAGACGGCGACATTGTTGAAATGATCGCCAATCTCGCTCACCACCTGGCCGCTCCAGGCATAGCGATAGTTCCGGTTGCTCTTCAGCAGCTGAAGAAACTCGGACATCTAGACTATGGATTCCTGACGGACGGTGATGGAATCCAGGAAGTCGCGATCGAGTGTGTAGCCGAAGCCCGGTTCATCGCGGATTGCAATGGTCCCCCGAGGACTCACTTCCACGGGCGGTTGGATGATATCGCGCGACCAGTAACGCTTGCTGGCCGAGACATCGCCCGGAAGAGTGAAGTTTGCAAGCGTTGCCAGAGCGATGTTGTGCGCGCGGCCGATGCCGGATTCCAGCATGCCCCCGCACCATACCGGGATGCCGGCTGCCTGCGCGATATCGTGCACCCGCTTGGCCTCGGCGAAACCGCCCACGCGCCCCAGCTTGATGTTGATGATGCGTCCCGCGTCCATGGCAATAGCCTGCGCGGCTTGGTGTGCCGAGCGAATGCATTCATCCAGACAAATGGGAGTGGTGAGTTGGGCCTGGAGTTTCGCATGGTCGATGATTTCGTCGTGCGCCAGCGGCTGCTCGATCATCATGAGATTGAATTGGTCCAGAGCCTTCAGCAGGTTCGCGTCGGCGAGCGTGTAGGCTGAATTGGCATCGGCCATCAGCAGGATATCGGGGAACTGGCTTCGCACCTGGCGAACCACGTCCACGTCCCAGCCCGGCTTGATCTTCATCTTGATGCGCTGATATCCGGCCGCGAGTTCAGTCTCGATCTTTTGCAAAAGCTGCGGCACCGAATCCTGAATGCCGATGGAAACTCCGCACGGAATCTCGCGCCGTGCACCTCCGCCAATATGCTGGTAAAGCGGCTTGCCGAGCATGCGCGCTTCCAGATCCCAGACGGCAACTTCCAGGCCTCCGCGGGTCATGAGGTGGCCGCGGATGTGCGCGCTGCGCGGCGCGACATCAGCCGCGTTTTCGAAAGTGTGATGCAGCGCGCGCGGAGCCACGTAATCGCGCAGAATCAGCCACGCCGATTCGGTCCATTCTTCGTTGTAGAACGGGTTCTCGCCGCAGGTGACTTCACCCCAGCCCGCCAGCCCGTCGCTCGAAACTTCCACCAGCAGAATGCGGCGCTCCGTGGTGCGTCCGAAGCTGGTCTCAAAGAAATGTACCAGCGGCATCCGGATTTCGCGGAGTGTTATTCGGTCTAAGCGGATTCCCATTTTCCCAATAGATAAGTTCCGGATTGCTCGGATTTCTCAAATCCAATGACCGCGAGTTCCCGATCGAACGAGGCGCGAAATTGCTCGCAGGCCCTTTGCTGGATGTCCCTGGCGCGGGCGGAATCGCGGGCGCGGATGGTGGCGATGTCGGAAGGAATGGCGATGCTGGTTTCAACCGGCGGCCGTTCGAACGTTTGGCCGCTGAGAATTGTGTTGACCCGGGCGCTTGCGATCCACCATTCGGCGATGCAGCGGTCGGTTGGCAGGCCGCCATGTAGCGGACTGCTGGTAGTGCCGTATTGATTGGGCACGTAGCGGCGCACAACCGCGCCCAGCCTTTCCATATTGAAAAACGCGTTCTTCAGTTCCAGAGGATCGAAGGTCCATTCGATGAGATCGATGCCGCGGCTCAGGGCATCGTCGCGTTGAGTCAATTTCAGTGCCCGCCCCACGCCGCTGTTACGGTATTCGGCCAGCACCCCGAGCATGTGGCTGTGCAGGTAAGTTTTGCCCCCCGGCTTGAGCCCTGGAATCGCCATGCAGAAACCGATCAACTGCGTGTCATCGAAAGCGCCATAGACTTGTCCGCCAATTTTGGACGCCACCACGAACAACCGTAGAGGGATAAGGTCGACATCCTCGAAACCCCAGATCTGGCGCTGCAACCGGACCACGGCCTTCAGATCTTCGCGCTCCGTAAGCGTTCGAATTTCAATCATTCTTGCGCCTTGGCCTTCTGCCAGAGCGCTTCCATCTCTGCCAGGGTCGCGCCCGGCAACGTGGCGTGGCGTTCCACGAAAGCGAAACGTTGGCGGAATTTTGCGTTGGTTTTGCGCAGCGCCTGTTCAGGGTCTACCTTGTGGAATCGCGCCAGGTTCACCAGGACGAACAATAGATCGCCGATCTCGCCTTCCAGTTCCGCGGGCGTGCCGTTTTCGCGCGCGTCGGCTAATTCGCGCAGTTCTTCATCCAGCTTGTCGAGCACTTGGCCGGAATTTTCCCAATCGAAGCCAACGGCCGCGGCCTTGGAGCTGATTTGTTGCGCTTCCACCAGGGCCGGCAGCTGACGCGGAACCGAGTCCAAGCGACCCTGCGGAGGTTTTCCCGTTGCCTTTTTCTCATCGGCCTTGATTTCATCCCAGCGGCGCTTCACATCGTCTGAAGTTTTCGCCGAGCCGTCGCCGAAAACGTGCGGATGCCGCCGGATCAGCTTCTCCGAGATGGCGTCCAGCGAATCGTCGATACGAAATGTGCCTTCTTCAGAGGCCATCTGGGCGAAGAAGACAGCCTGTAGCATCAGGTCGCCAAGTTCTTCGGCCAGGTTCGGCCAATCGCGCTGGTCGATGGCAGCGAAGACCTCATAGGTCTCTTCGAGGAGATAAGGTTTGATCGTGTCGAAGTTTTGTTCGCGATCCCACGGGCAGCCGCCCGGAGCGCGCAAGCGAGCCATGATGCCGACCAGCCGTTCGAAACGCTGTCCAGTTGTGGTGGGGCCTTGGGACATTTCTGGAGTGGGAAGTCCCAGTTTAGCAGGGGAGTGGCCGGGCCGCCGACTGTGTGCCGGCGGCCACGGGGTTGGGGATTAGCGATTGGCTTTAGCGGATCGCCGCGGCCACCGCTCCCTTGGTAACGTGCTTGAACACGGACATTACTTGCGCGGTCTCACCGGGCCATTCCACGGCCGACAAGTAAGCCATGCCATCGCGGTGTTCAAAGATCAGCTTGGCGGCGGTGGTATTGGACGCCGTTCCCGAAAGTGTCGAAAGCAGCGCCACCGAGTTTCCGGCTGAACCGCGTAGCAAAAGTATGCCGGAAAAACCCGTGACGTCGATGGTGTATTCACCCGCCGGCAGCATGGCCCCAGCGGCCGCGAACTCAAACGGAACGCTGGCCTTGGCGATAGACATCTGCGCGTTGGCCGCGAGCGTAAGCGCGCACAGACCTCCCAATAACAGGGTCGCGCGGAGGGCGTGTGTTTTCAGAAATCGAGCATTCATGTTGTAGACTCCTTTCAAGTCTGGAAGCGTGATGTTGCGGCCTGAAGCGCCGTGCGCGCGCACTGCGGCGGCACACAAAAACGGACTGGCGTCAGGAAAACTTCACCGGGGAATGAAAGATGTCTTCGAGGACTACTGCTGGAACCTCACGAGCAAGCCTGCGCCCACGAGGCAAGTCTTACAATCTGAGAATAAACGAGAAACTGGTTCGGGTCCAATCAAAATTTTGGATGCACGTAATTTAAGGTGTTTCACCGGGTAAAATGAGAATAAGATGAGCGACCAGGAATATCCACTCCCACCGGCAACATTTGAATTCTTGATCCACTCGCTGAAGGCGCAGACGGAGATGCATCTCGGGATGTATCACTTTGGCGACGAGAAAGACCGGCCCGAGCCCGACTTCCGCATTGCACGCCACAGCATCGATCTGCTGGCCATGCTGCAGGACAAGACGCGCGGCAACCTGACGATCGAAGAGCAACGCCTGGTGGAGAACGCGCTCACAGAGCTCCGGTTCCGTTTTGTGCAGGCCATGGAGCAGAAGAAAACCATTCCCGAACCCGAGCCCGAGCCAACCAAGACGGAAGAGCAGGCCGGCGCTTAAATGGCATTGGAACCAATTCGCATCACGGTGCTCGGCTCGGGCACCAGCGTGGGAGTGCCGATGATAGGCTGCCGCTGCGCGGTGTGCCATTCCGAAGACGCGCGCGACCGGCGTCTGCGGCCGTCGGTGCACATCCAATACGGCGATCGTGGCGTGCTCATCGATACGACGCCCGATTTCCGCTATCAGGCGCTGCGATCGGAAATAGAACGTGTGGACGCTATTTTGTTTACGCACTCCCATGCCGACCACGTCATGGGCCTGGACGACGTGCGGCCGTTCAACTACCGGCAGGGCGGCGTGATTCCGATCTATGGCTCCGAACCGACCATCGACGCGATCCGCCGGTCTTTCCACTACATCTTTGACGAACGCGATACCCAGTCTTCACGGCCGCGCTTGATCACGAATGTTTTCGACACTGCGCCGATCGACCTTTTCGGGCTCAATTTCATTCCCATCCGGCTGAATCACGGAAGAGGCACGGTGTATGGGTTTCGCTTCGGAGATGCCGCGTACCTGACCGATCACAGCGAAATTCCCGAAGAATCCATGGCGCTGCTGACCGGCCTGGACGTATTGTTCCTGGACGCGTTGCGGCACAAGCCGCACCCCACGCATTCCACGGTGGAGCGCTCCCTGCAGTCCGTTGAGAAACTGGCGCCCCGGCGCGCGTTCTTCACCCATATCTGTCACGATCTGGGCCATGCCTGCACGGAAGAGCGCTTGCCGCCGCACGTGCGGTTGGCGTATGACGGTCTGCAGCTGGAAGTGGGAAAGTCCCCGGCATGATTTATCGCAGCCTGGTGGAAACGCCGGACGATTTTGGTCCGTGCGTCATCACTATCGGTAACTTTGATGGCGTTCATCGGGGGCATCGGCAAATTCTGCGCCGCGTGGCTGCTTTGGCCCGCGAGGAAGCATGCAAGTCGGCCGTGCTGACTTTCGATCCACATCCAGCCCAGCTGGTTACGCCCGCCAGCGCGCCCCGTTTGCTGACGACGCTGGAGCAGCGCACCCGCATGATTCTGGAGCAGGGAATCGATCAGGTCCTGATTCTGCCATTCACGCGGCAAATCGCCGCGCTGGAGCCGGAAGATTTCGTTCGCGAGATTCTGGTGGACAAACTCAAGGCCCGGGCGGTG
>DATHNM010000156.1:0-4268 GCA_035486095.1 Bryobacteraceae bacterium | reverse complement strand
ATGTGACCCAGCGGAAAGCGCCCATTTCCACTCCGCAGCCCAGTGCCTGCAGCCTGCTCAGCAGATCGGCGTTGACCTCCGGGACATGATGCACCACCCAGCGCAGCTTGGTAATGTCGTGTTCTTTGTTCACAGCCTCGTACTCTTCCACCACCTGCCGCAGGCCCGCCAGGTTTTGCACCGCATTTTCGTTGCGCCAACCGGCTGCTCCTACTATGTGCTGAGCGTCGCGCCACACCGCTCCGCTGTTTAAGGGCGCGGCCCACTCGCCGATGGCGCCGGTCTGCATCATGTCGTCGCCGAAGAATGGAAACTGGTTGCGCAGGCGCTCCTTCAACTCGGGCAACTGCGGGTCGCTCTGATTTTGCAGGAAGTTCATCTGCAGGCGGACGATGGTGCGGCCTTCCTGGTGCAGCGCGAGCCACGAATCGTACATGCGGTACTGATCCAGGTTGGACAAAATCTGATTAGGATGAAGCGGGCCGGGAGTGGGGAACAACACCTGATCCAGATGCGATGTTAAGCCGAGACTGGCCGCGTAGCGCATGGCATCCAGGGTGCTGCGTTTCTTGTCGTCGAAGGTCTGCATATGGCGCAGCAGATATAGCGCCGAAGCGGACGGACCGCCCCCCGTAAATCCGGCGGCGGCAATCGCCCCATTCGCGGCTACGTTGATCTTTTTGATGTCCGGATGCACCGGCGCCGCCGCATCGGCTGCGTCGAAGAACGCCTTGCCCATGCTATTGGTTGCGGCCGGGCCGGTGAAGCGTTCGAACAAAAATACCGGGCGATCGGGAACCGCCTGGTCCAACTCGGCGAGCGTGGGATGGCGATGTTCCGCCCATTGATTGGGGTGCCAACCGCCCATCGAAGTAATCCATGCGCCCGCCGGAACTTCTTTGCGCCGGGCGGCCAGCGTTTCCTGGATCTCGCGTATGGAGGTGGTATTTTCGAGGACTGTGTGATAGCCGGGACGGTTGGCCAGGCTCACGATATGAATGTGCGGTTCCACCAGCCCTGCGACAGCGGTATGGCCTCGTAGATCGATGACCTTAACCCCGCGCCCGGCCTTGGGCGGGTGTCCCCCCACCGCGATGAAGCGGCCGTTACGAATGGTCACCGAAGTGGCCACAGTGTTGGCCGCGTCCATGGTGTGGATTTTGCCGTTGACCAGCGCCAGCGTGATGTCTTCGCCGCCCACTGCGGCAGGAGTTTGACCCGATAGATCCAGCGCGGCCGGTAGGGCGGCGGCTCCAGCGCTGGCTGCGAGAAAGCTGCGCCGCGACGGGTGTTTTTTGTGGTCCTCGGTCATCGACAATCCTCCTGAACGATCGGGAGGATTATATCGGTCGCGAAAGGTTCGCGCAATGTTTAATTGGTGTTATCAACCAGCAATATTCAACACGACGCGGAAGCGCGCCTTGCCGCTCAGCATGTGGTCATAGGCTTCGGTGACGCGATCGAGCGGGAACGATTCGTTCATGGGGCGCACACCGGAAAGAAGGCTGAAGTTGAGCGTGTCTTGGGAATCGATGGATGTGCCGGAGTACCACCCGCGTACGGATTGATTCCGCAGCAGCAACTGCAGCGCATTCACTTCAAGCGATGGCACGGCGCCGATGATCATCAGCGTTCCGCCAACGCCCAGACCGCCCAGCACAGCCTTCATCGCGTCGGCGCTGGTGACGGTGGCCAGAATCACTTTCGCGCCACCCAGTTTCTGCAGCTCAGCTGCCGGATCTTGCGTTTTATTGTCGATGTGATGGCGCGCACCCAACTGGCGGGCCAGCGGCTCTTCGTCCTTGCCGCGCGCGATTGCCACCGTATTGCACCCCATCTTCGCCGCGAACTGCACGGCCAGATGGCCCAGACCGCCGATTCCAACCACGGCCACCACATCGCCGGGACCCGCGCCACTGTTGCGCAGACAGTTGAACGTGGTGACACCGGCGCACATCAGCGGCGCGGCATCGGCCGACGAAAGATCGTCGGGCACCAACGCCAGAGCGCTGATGGGCGCCACCATATACTCGGCATAGCCGCCATCGCGGGTCAGGCCGGTCACCTCAGAGGAAGTCTGGCAGGCGAAGAATTCACCGCGGCGGCAGTTGTCGCAATAGCCGCAGAATCCGCCGTTCCAGCCTACTCCCACGCGCTGCCCGGCCTTCCAGCGCGGAACATTGGGGCCAACGGCATCAATGACACCCACCACTTCGTGGCCTGGAACGCGTGGATATTGGATGCCGGGGAACAGGCCGTCCTTGGTTACCGAGTCGCTATGGCAGATGCCACAAGCCTGGACCTTGATCCGCACGTAGCCTGAACCGGGCTCCGGGATGTCGCGTTCCACTATTTCCAAGGGACCGCCGGGGTGGCCTACCTGAACGGCGCGCATTTTAGGCATGAGTTCCTCCAGTCAAGTGATGAGACGCCGGAATGATGTCCGGAGATTCACTTGAATCGTGGCCTTATATCGTTATCACGATCTTGCCAAAATGCTGGGCGCTTTGCAGGTAGCGAAGGGCATCGGCGGATTGTTCGAAGGGAAAAACGCGATCGATCACCGGCCGCAGTTGATGCAGCGCGATGGCGCGGTTCATGTCCTCAAACATCGCGGCTGACCCGACGAAGATTCCGCGCACACTCAGAGTCTGAATACCAATGAGCCCTATAGGCACGGTTCCCGCCACGCCGCTGAGTACGCCGATTACAGCCACCTGGCCCGAGGCTCGCACGGAGCTGAGGGAACGCGTGAACGTTTCGCCGCCAGCCACTTCGAGAACGATGTCCACACCCTTGCCGCCGGTCAGACGAAGCACTTCTTTATCCCACTCAGGCGTGGTCTTGTAGTTGATGGTCTCGTCCGCGCCGAGCGCTTTGGCTCGCGCCAGCTTTTCGTCGCTGCTGGAGGTGATGATCACTCGCGCGCCGTGCAATTTCGCGAACTGCAGCCCGAAAACAGATACGCCGCCGGTGCCCAGAAGCAGGACGGTATCGCCTGCCTGCACGTGCGTGGTTGGCACCAGGGCGTTCCAGGCGGTGAGGCCGGCGCAAGGCAGCGCTGCGCCCTCCTGATACGACAGGTGTTCAGGAATGCGAAGCAGCCCTGACTGATCGAAGACGCGATACTGGGTGAGCACGCCATCGATTGCGCCGCCCAATGCCGACGCTCCATACTCGCGAGCAAACGGCCCCGCGATCCACTTTTGAAAAAACGATCCAGCCACGCGATCGCCGGCTTTCAAGGCCGTGACGGCATTGCCCACTGCCATCACTTCGCCGCAACAATCGGAGGCTATGATGGTGGGCTGCGACGCGTCGCGAGGATAGCGGCCGGTGACCACGGCAAGATCGCGATAATTGAGCGAAACGGCTTTGATGGCCACCAGGACTTGGGCGGGGCCGGGCTCGGGAACTGTCACGTGGTCGAAGATCAGTTCGTCGATGGAGGTGCCTCCCGTGGTTCGAACGGCCAGGGCCCTAAGCCCCGTTGTGGGATTGACGAGTTGCGGCGCACTCATAACGAAATAAAGTGTATCGCAAGCGGTTGCGGGGCCGCGCGTTGTACTTTAGAGGTAGGAATCCAAAAATGCCAACAGCAACCACCGTTGTCACACCCACTCGTTTCGCGCAGGGACTTACCTACGCCGATTTCCTGGCCCAGTCGGCAGTGAATGTCGATAAATTCGAGCAGAATCATAAAAGCGCGCCGCTATCGCCGGAGGATCTGGCGTTTTTCAAAAGAGCTGCCGCCCAACCCAACGGCCCCGCGAAGATACTGGCGATTGCAGAGGCATGGTGCGGCGACGTGTATCGCGAGTTGCCCACCGTGTCACGCATCGCCGAGGCCATCGGGTTGGAGTTGCGCGTGTTTCTGCGCGACCAGAATCCCGACATCATGGATGAATTTTTGAGCAACGACGGGAAGTCGCGCGCCATACCGGTTTTTGTGTTTTATACCGCGGACCTGCAGTACATCACGCATTTCACCGAGCGCTCGGCGACCGCGCATCGGGAACTGGCCGAGATTCTGGATAAAGCTAAAGCGCAGCTGGGCATTCCGAAGGAAGCCACTTTTGCGACCGCGCCGGAAGATCGGCGCCAGGAGCTGCTGCGCGAAGTGATCGCGAAGATTCAGCCGCGCTCCGACGATTGGCGGAAGGAAGCCATCAAAGAGATGCGGCAGTTGTTGTCGGCGGCGCTGCACCTGCCCGATCGGGCATCGTAAAGCATCCGATGCAGACTCCGGTGGTTTATACGATTCGCGG
>DATHNM010000155.1:0-8308 GCA_035486095.1 Bryobacteraceae bacterium | reverse complement strand
ACCAATTGCACATTGCGCGCAGCCTTGAGATCGCGGTCCATCCACTGCTCGCGCTGCGCTATCTCTTCATACAGGCGTGCATTTTCCACCGAGCTGGCAATCTGGGGGGCGAGCAAGGCCAGTAATCGCGAGTGTTCTTCGGTGAAATAGCCCATCCGTTCGCTCTCCAGATTCATCACCCCCACCACGCGATCCTGCACGATGAGCGGGACGGCGATTTCGGAGCGAATGTCGGGGTGCGATGCAATGTAGCGCTGGTCGGCCAGCGTGTCGGCCACGCGCACGATCTCACGCGATTCAGCGGCCGCGCCCGTGAGCCCCTTGCCCAGCGGAATATTGTCGAGATCTACGCGCTGATCGTAGCGTTCGCTAAAACGGTGCCGCAGCACCTTGCGCTCGGCATCCAGCAGAAGAATACTGAATGCGTCGAAAGCCACCAGGGAATGCGTGGTGGTGGCGATCTTGCGCAGCAGTTCATCCAGATCGAGGATCGAGCTGAACTCCTGCGACAAGTGCGAGAGCGTCTTCAGCGTGCGATTCTGGCGATCCAGCCGGCGATAGAGCCGGGCGTTATCGATGGACACCGCAATGCGCGAGGCGATCAACTGCAGCAAGGCGCGATCCTGTTCGCGATATGCGCCCAGCCGCGTGGATTGGAGATCGATGACGCCCACCAGCTTGCCGCGCGCGAGCATCGGCACTGCCAGTTCGCTCTGGACAGCGTCCACCGCGGTGAGATAACGCGGGTCGTTCCGAACATCGGCCGACAACACCGGCTGCCGGCTGGCGGCGGCCGCGCCCGTGATGCCTTCGCCCAGCGGTATCACCAGATTTCGCACCACCTCTTCGCGATGCCCGATGGAATAGCGGATACCCAGCCCGTGCTGGCGCTCGCTGTACAGCAGGATGGCGAAGAGATCGTAGGGAACCACGTCTTTCACGATGGCGGCGACATTCGCCAGAATGCGGTCCAGGTCCAGCGTTTCTGAAGTTGCCGCCGAAACGTCCAGTAGAAAATCGAGCAGCTCGGCGCGTTCCTGAAAGCGAACTTTGGTTTTGCCGGTGGGCGCGGCCATGGTCAAGTTCCGGGCTCCGCGCTTTGGGATGCGCGAGCGGCTTGGATGATCTTGACGCCGGCGCTGGCGCCGATACGATTGGCTCCCGCGGCCAGCATTTTAAGCAAGTCTTCCAGCGTGCGGATTCCACCCGAGGCTTTCACGCCCAGGTCCGGACCCACGGCGCGCCGCATCAATTCCACATCCTGAACGGTTGCGCCGGAAGCGCCGAAGCCGGTAGACGTTTTCACGAAATCGGCGCCCGCCATCTGCGCCAGTTTGCAGGACGTGATTTTCTGATCGTCGCTGAGCAGCGAGGTTTCAAGAATTACCTTGACGATGGCGCCCGCGCGATGGGACGCTGCAGCTACCAGAGCGATTTCTTCTTCCACAGCACGGTCATTGTCCCCGCGCAAAGCCCCGATATTCTGCACCATGTCGATCTCTTGCGCGCCGGCACGCAGAGCGGCTTCGGTCTCCGCTATTTTTGCTTCGGTGGACGTTGCGCCCAGCGGGAATCCCACCACCGTGCAGACCTTTACGTCCGATCCGGTAAGCTCTGAAGCGGCCAGCGGCACCCAATATGCGTTCAAACAAACGGACGCGAAATTGTACTCAAGGGCCTCACGGCAGAGCTGCAAAATCTCGGCGCGCGTGGCCTCGGGACGCAGCAGCGTATGGTCAATCAGTCTAGCGATACTCGGCGCAGAGTACGACATAAGTGCAATTAAATCAGTGGCTTCCCAGATGGCGGCCGGAGACTTCATGATAACACAGCAAGTGGCGCGCGCCTGGCAACGCAAGGTTGTGGCTTAATGGTTGAAATGGAACTGCACGCCATCCGCATCGAGATTCCAACAGACGGCAATGTCATTGTGGGGCAAAGCCATTTCATCAAAACGGTTGAGGATATTTACGAAGCCATCGTCAACACCGTTCCGCAGATGAAGTTTGGTATCGCGTTCAACGAAGCATCGGGCGCTTGCCTGACGCGAGTGGATGGCAACGATGAGGAACTGAAGGCTATCGCGACCAAGAATGCGAGTGGGGTGGGGGCGGGGCATTTGTTCGTGGTGGCGCTGCGCGGTGGATTTCCCATCAATGTGAAGAATAGGATCCTCGAAACGCCGGAGGTCTGCACCATTTTTTGCGCGACCGCGAATCCGGTGGAAGTGATCGTGGCCCAGACGGAACAGGGCAGGGGAGTGCTGGGCGTGATCGATGGCGCGTCGCCCAAGGGTGTGGAGACAGCGGCGGACGCTGAGTGGCGGCATGGGTTCCTGCGGAAAATCGGGTACAAGAAGTGAGGCTTTGGCTCGCTGCGCTGTTGGCTTATTGGCCATTGGCCAGCCAGGTGGTCCGTATTGATGACTACGATCCCACGATACATACAGCGGTCATCAAGTCCGGCCGTATTGTTTTTCAACGCGGCAACATAACAGAGCCAGCGCCCGAGGAGCCGGTAATCGCCGAGCGCGTCCCCAGAGCGTTGCTAGATAAGTCCGCGCCCGGCCTAACTGGCGCCACCATCCGGCAGGTTCTCTTGAACACCGCCGACGGAACACCGGGCGAAGAGGTTCTCGAAAATCGCTCGTTCTTCGATGCGCTGAAGCCGATTGCCGGCCATGCGCCACTCCCGAACGCCTTGAAATTTGCGATGGAGGAGCATGGGACGCTCGGCTGGTTCTCGCAGGAGTATGCGGGTGAGCGCATATTTTGGTCTTACGGACCCTCTGTGCTGCTGGTCCGGGTTCCGAGCAAGAGTCTCACACTGGTTGCTTCCGGGGATTTGACGGCGGGCCGCCTGGAGGATGGAAACGTACTTCGTTCAAGAATTGCAATGCTTTGGTTGGGGGGCCTTCTTAAAGACACCAGCAGCGCTGACCATCTTATTGACGCCGCCCTCGAGCATCTAGACAAGGGCGACCGCGAAGAAAGCACCGTACTGGCGCGCGAGGCGCTGAATATGTTCCCGGAACTGGAAACAACGCCGGATGTCACGCTGCTCTATTTATTTGCGCAACTGGGTCTCAAGGAAACCGAAGCCTCGGCGACCGCGGTGATGAAAGCTCATCCGTCGCTGCCTACGGCCTGGTTTTACTACGGACAATATCTGGAGAATGACAAGCGTTACCGCGAAGCCGC
Organism: Bryobacteraceae bacterium; assembly: GCA_035486095.1. GTDB lineage: Bacteria > Acidobacteriota > Terriglobia > Bryobacterales > Bryobacteraceae > Palsa-89. Next base: position 5,108 of record DATHNM010000155.1, on the reverse strand, counting down.
GGCATGCTTTGAGAAAATCACCATGCACCAACCGCCCTGGCATAACTGGACGGTGGCGGCGGCCAAGAGAGAACTAACTTACTTGAAGACCTACTGAACGGCGGACAGCGCGCGTTCTTTGGCGGTCGGCCGTACTAAGTTACCGCTGGCCTGTGTCAGCCACTTCGAAAGCGCTTTCGACGCGCAAGATTCCGAGCAGATATGTTCGTAGCCTTGCATGTCGGCAAGCTGTTGGTCCCAGCGCACCAGGCGAAATTGCTCCGCGTCCTGGGGTCGAAGCCACCAGTGGTTCGTCTCGCCTTTCAGGTTCAGGCAATAATCGCAGCGATACGGGAACTGAACTTTCATACTTCTATTACATCCTTCCGAAGCAGACTAGGAGCCTCTGCCTCCGCGTTCTAATGGTTAGATTAGCGAAGGCTACGTCACGTTACCCCTGATAAAGACCTTAGTTGACATTTGTTTGTCGCGCCACGTACTGGAGGTCTAGCAAGTACTAGTAGCATTCTCGGTGATTTGTGACTGGGGTACCGGGTCGGAGCCCGAATTATCAGCAATTACCAGATGTACCAGCAGATAGCTGAGGATAGGCAGGCCTGCAAAGGTAAAACACACTGCGGCAAATCCATAGCGTTCGATGACCGCTGCCAGGGGACGCGAGACGAAAGACTGCATAATTCCATATGCGAACACCAGCGACGCTCCACCGAATGCGGCCCGTCCCGCGCCATAGATATCGATAGGCAGCGTGTAATGGTTGGTGCTCCAGGCGCACACCCAGAAGAAGCTGAACGACATACCGGCGGTAGCGAGCGCCGGATTGGGCAGGAAGGGCACTGCCATGGTGCCGAGCAGAAACACGGCCGCGATCAGGCAAGCCCGTTTGCGCGCCGCGACGGGCGTATAGCCGGAGCGAACCAGCCGCCAGGAGATTGCGCCGCCCAGCAGCGCGCCCAGGTAACCGGTCAAGGGAACAATCCAGGTGTAATGCGAGGCCTGGGGCGGCGAAAGATGATACACGCGTATCAAAAAAGTGGGCGCCCAATTCGCCCACAGGCTATAAACGGTCATGCCCAGCATGTTGGCGATCATCAAGGCCCACAATTTGGGATCGCGCAGCAGGCCGAAGGAATGCGTGGCCTGAGCGGAGGGTAGCGCTACAACTGCGGGGATGGATCGGGCGGTGGCCAGCCACATTGGAATCCAGGCCAGGCTGATCAGTCCCGCGGCATAGAACGCCCAATGCCACGAGTAGCGATAAGAAAAGTAGACCGCGAAGGCCGGCGCGATTCCCGCACCCAGGCTCAAGCCCAGTTGGCTCATGGCCTGGCCCACGGCGCGCTCGGGCGGCAGCAGATACGTGGCCACCGCTTTTGTTACGGCTGCGATCGCGCTGGCTTCTGAAATCCCGAGGAGCGCCCGCCACACCAGCAGCTGATGAACACTGTGCGACGCACCCGTGCCGAAGCTGGCGATAGCCCACACGGCCACGGCCAAACCCGCGCCGCGATTCAGCCCCACGCGGTCTATAAACCACCCGACAAACAGCGCGCTCACCGCGTAGGCGATAGAGAAAACAGAAAGCAGCAGGCCGTAGTCGTCATAAGTGAAGGGAAATTCGGGGCGCGTGCGCCAGATGTCGACCATCGTGGCCAGGATCTGGCGGTCGAGATAATTGAGCACCGACGCGAAAATGAAAACCGTGATCGCAACCCAACGGGCGGGGATGGGCGTTCGCACGTGGTGATTGTAGCAGCCGCCTTATCGGGGAGCGGTCTGCGTCTCAAGCTGCTTCAATTGGCCTTCCAGCAAATCCAAAACTCTGCCGGCTGCGGACGTACCATCCAGCGGCAGACGCAGCACTCCAGCGGGTGTGAATTGCGCGCCTTCGGTGCCGGTAACCAGGCTCATCAAACGCGTGGGATCGATGTGCGCCTCCTTGTGGAACTTCACGTTGAGCACACCCGCGCGCCGGTCTATGGCTTCGATGCCCAGCCGTTGTGCCGCCCCTTTCAGGGCCGAGAATTTCAGCAGGCTACGCACGGCATCGGGCGCCGGACCGTAGCGGTCTTCCAGTTCCGCCAGCGCTTCGGCCGAGGCTTCCAACGTACTGGCATCGGCGATGCGCTTATACGCGCGCAGGCGCTGGTGTTCGTCCGAAATATATTCGGAAGGAATGCGAATATCCAGGCCGAGATTCAGTGTCGAGTGCACTTGCAGCGGCGCTTCTTCGCCCTTTAGCTCGTGCACCGTTTCTTCCAGCAGCTTAATGTACATGTCGAAGCCCACCGCTCCGATGTGTCCGTGCTGCTCGCCGCCCAGAATATTCCCCGCGCCGCGCAGTTCCAGATCCAGCGCGGCGATTTTGAAGCCGGCGCCCAGGTCGCTAAATTCCTTAAGCGCGGCCAAACGCTTGCGTGCGATCTCGCTGAGTTCAGTGTCGGCGGGAACCAGCAAATATGCATACGCCCTGCGATTGGACCGGCCCACGCGCCCACGCAACTGGTACAGTTCCGACAAGCCATAGCGCTCGGCATTCTCGATGATCATGGTGTTGGCGAGCGGAATGTCCAGGCCATTTTCGGCGATGGTGGTGCACACAAACACGTCGTAGTCGTGCCGCATGAAGCCCAGGATGGCCGCCTCCAGCGCCGATTCGCCCATCTGTCCGTGCCCCACGCCCACGCGCACGCCCGGCACTAAATCCTGAATGGCCGAAGCACGCATGTAGATGCTGTCCACGCGATTGTGGATGAAATAGACCTGGCCGCCGCGCGCGATTTCCTGCTCGATGGCGGTGCGGATCAGATCGTTCCCGTAATGCGCCACCACCGTGTGAATCGCCAGCCGATCCTTGGGCGGAGTTTCGATCACCGACATGTCGCGCAACCCAGCCAGCGACATGTGCAGCGTGCGCGGAATGGGCGTCGCGCTCATGGTGAGCACGTCGACGTTGTGCTTCAGCTGCTTGATGCGCTCTTTGTGGCGAACGCCGAAGCGCTGCTCTTCGTCCACCACCAGCAGCCCCAGATCCTTAAACGTCACGTCCTGCGAAAGGATGCGATGCGTGCCGATGACGATGTCCACTTTGCCTTCCGCCAACCCGTCCAACACCTCGGCGATTTCCTTTTTGTCGCGAAAACGGCTGAGCATTTCAATGCGTACCGGGAAAGCGGCAAAGCGCCTTTTGAATGTTTCGAAGTGCTGATAAGCGAGCACCGTGGTGGGCGCCAGCACAGCAGTCTGCTTGCCGTCGCCCAATCCCTTGAAGGCTGCGCGCATGGCCACCTCGGTCTTACCGTAGCCCACGTCGCCGCACAGCAGCCGGTCCATGGGATGCGTGCTCTCCATGTCTTTCTTGATCTGCTTGATGGCCGCCAGCTGGTCTTTCGTTTCGGTGAAATCGAAGGCGTCTTCGAATTCGCGCTGCCAGTTGCTGTCAGGCGAGTAAGAGAAACCTTCGGCCATGCGGCGCTGCGCGTAGAGCTTCAGCAGCTCGTCGGCCATGTCGCGCATCTTGGCCTTGACGCGCGATTTGGTTCGTTCCCATGTCACGCCGCCCAGCCGGTCTAGCCCCGGCGCCGCGCCTTCCCCTGCGCCGCGATATTTCTGGATCAGATCCAGGCGCGCCAGCGGCACATACAGCTTGGCATCGCCCGCATATTCCAGCAGCATGAAGTCGCCCTTGTTGTCGCCTTGCGCGATCTCGCGCGTGCCCAGGAAGCGGCCGATGCCGTGCGCTTCGTGCACCACGTAGTCGCCTGGCTTCAGGTCCGCCATGTCGGCGGTGAAGGCCGCCAGCTGCGTTTTAGACGGGCCAGGCTTGGCAACTAAATCGGACGAATCGAAAAGATCCTCCGAACCGAAGACCGCAATCTGCTGTTCCGGAAACACGACGCCGCGCCGGACGAGTCCTTTGACCAGGAACGTGCTCGCGGCGGCGCCGGCCACGTAGGAACGCTCGGCCAAATATGGACGCGTGGCGTCGGCCGGATCCAGGCCCAACTGAAAGGGAACTGCGTACTCCTGGAAAATGTCGGCCAGCCGCTCCAGTTCACCGGAAGAGCGCGCAAAAAAGACCACGCGATAACCACGCTCCACCAGGTTGCGCGCCTCCGCGATCGCGGCCTGGATGTTGCCGTGAAACGCCATGGAGGGCCGGGATGTGGTCCCGGCGAGAGGCGCCGGAACCTCCGGATTGGGGATTAGCGATTGGGGATTGGTAATGAGCTCTAGTTCGCGGAGGGCCAGTTCGGCGTTTCCTGCGAGACTTTCGCGCAGCTCCGGCCAGGTGTAGAAATTCGCTTCCGGTGGGCAGGGAAACGGCCGATCCGGTTTGTCTTGCAGCCGCTTCCACAGCCGTTCGGACGCCGCGGCGGCCTGCTCCGGCTCGTCGATGACCACCACGGGATTTTCCAGCAGTGAGAACAGCGAATGTTTTCTGGGGCGCACCAGGGGCACGGCGAACTCCCACCCGGGAAACGGATCGCCGGGGCTGGGGACATCCATTTGATCGGCCAGCTCAAGGAACAATGGGCGCGATTTGTGATATTCGGCCAGCGGCAGAAGCGTCGCCTCTGAGATTTTCATCACCGAGCGCTGCGTTTCCACGTCGAATCTTCGGATGGATTCGATCAGGTCGCCAAACAGCTCGATGCGGATGGGCTTCGATGCTTCGGCCGGGAAAATATCCAGGATGCCGCCGCGCAGCGAATATTCGCCCACCATTTCCACCGGGTCGCGCTTCTCATAGCCGATACTCTCCAGGTGGGCCAGCAAATCTTCCAGTGGGATTTCCTCGCCCACGCGCAGCGTCAGTGCCAGCTGCCGGTAAAACTCCGCGGGCTCGGTGCGCAGCAATGCCGATGCCACCGGCGTGATGGTGATGCTGGTTTTTCGCGATGTCATACGCCACAAGCCAATGGCGCGCTGCTCGCTGATCTCGCTGTGCGGCGACATGCGCTGTGCGGGCAGCACGTCCATGGCGGGGATGGTCTGCGGGCGCGGCAAATCGGAAGTAACGAGAAGATCGAAGAAGGTGTCCACCAGCTCGCCCAGTGCCTCGGCCTGCTTGTTGCCGTCCACTACGACCACAACATTGCGTTCCG
>DATHNM010000154.1:0-9388 GCA_035486095.1 Bryobacteraceae bacterium | reverse complement strand
CTTATCCAGAAAATAGGCCAGCATCTGCACGTGGTACCGGTTGATGAGAGCAAAGCGGTCCATATTAGCGCGATTATTCGAATGGTGCGAAGCAACGTGAAAACCTTCGCGCACGCTGCTCTGCGGGTAGACGGCGCCGCTGGTATCGCGGGCGAACATCATGGTGGACACGCGCGTGATCTGCGCCCTGAACGCCAGCACCTGCATATCGAACATGATTTTGAAATGTTCGTCGAAGGATTCAGGAATGCCGGCCGGTGAATCCGGCAATTTCAAATCGTTCTGTGCATGCTCCTCGGTTTTTTGAATGCGGCGCTCAATCTCGCGAATGTCATCCAGATATTCCGTAAGCCGGGTGCGATCGGCGGGCGGCAAGTCGAGCTGCAGCGACGCCACTTGCTCCATTACCGAATCGAGCAGGCTGCGGCTCAATCGCTTTCGAGCCAGCCGGTCTGCATTATTGCTGCCGTCGCCGAAGAGTTTTTCGAATACCACCTGTGGATTGTTCTCCATGGGCAGCGGCGTGGTAGGAGTCTTCCAGGAAATAGTGTTCGAGTACGCGCAGGCGTAGCCCGAACCGCAACTCAAGGCCACATCTTCGACGGATAATTCCAGAGACGGAAGAGGCGTATCCTGGCCGATGCGCTGCGCAACAATCTGATCGATGGTGGGCCCAACGCGGATCGTTTCCTTTTCGGGATGAACCCCGCTCAGGAATACCGCCGCCGACCGCGCGTGGTCCGCTCCTGCGTCCGATCCCGCACCGGCCGCCGCCGGGTGCGCGAGATTGGACACAATGCAAACACGATCGCGCAGCTTCTCGAGCGGGCTGAGAATTTCGGTAAACGTGAATTGTGAGCCTTCCGCGGCGGGCGTCCACTTATCCATGGTGGCGCCATGCGGAACATAGATGCAGCTCAACCGGCTGGCGGGGTTGGCGGCAGTACGAGTAAGGGGCGTCTGAGCCGGGACCATGGAATCCAGCAGCGGCAGGGCGATGGTAACGCCCATGCCCCGCAAAAATGCGCGGCGCGGGAGATGTTTCTTGGTGATGAATCTCATGGCTGTTCTCCTGGGGATCGAGGCTCGGTTTGCTTCATTCTCATCTGAAATGGATCGCTCTTGACAATGCCTTGGATCAAGGCCGAAAAACGGTTATCGTCCTTGGCCGCTGCGCGTGTGATGGAACGAACCACCGGCATATCGTAATATTTGAGCGCGCGTCCGGTGGCGTAGATCAGCAATTTTTCGGTGGCGGTGTGGACGAACACATCCGAGCGGCTAAGCAGCGCCTGGCGCAAACTGGCGGGCCCATCCAGTTTCGTACCATCCACTAATTGTCCCGTGGCGTCGATTTTCTCGCCGCTTTCGGTCGCACGCCAGGTGCCGATCAAATCGAAATTATCCAGCGAGAAGCCGATGGGATCCATGATCTTGTGGCAGGCCGCGCAAACCGGATTCTTCCGATGCGCCTCCATCCGCGCGCGCAGCGAAGTTGGCTGCTGCGCCCCCTCATTTTCTTTGAGCGGAGGCACATTCGGCGGCGGTAAAGGCGCCGGCGTCCCGAGGATATTTTCCAAAATCCATTTGCCGCGCGCCACGGGAGAGGTCCGGTTGGCCACCGACGTCACCAGCAGAAAGCTGGATTGGCCAAGCAGGCCCCGGCGCGCGTCTTCTTGAACCGGCACGCGGCGGAATTGGCTTCCGTGAATTCCGGGCATTCCGTAGTGCGCGGCTAAGCGTTCGTCGACGAAAGTATAATCGGCATTCAGCAGATCCACCACGCTGCGATCCTCCCGCACGATGCTTTGGAACAGCAGCTCGGTTTCACGCTGGAAAGACTCACGCAGATTATCGTTGAAATCGGGCGCTAGCGGCCGCTGATTCTTCAGTTCGCGCAGGTACAACCACTGTCCGGCGAAGTTCGTCGCCAAAGTTTCCGAACGCGGGTCGGCCAGCAGGCGCCGCGTCTGGCGATCCAGCACGGCGGGCTCATGCAGCTTGTTCTGAATTGCCAGATCCAACAGTTCGTCGTCCGGAATGCTGCTCCAGAGGAAAAACGAAAGGCGGGAAGCAAGTTCCAGATCGCTGATCCGATAGACGCCGCCCGCCGGGACATTGGCGGGTTCGTGCTCGAAGCGGAAAACGAAGCGGGGATCGATCAGCACGCGGGCCAGCGCCTGCTCCACTCCGGCGTCGAAATTTCCGTCGCGCCGTCCGGCTTCATAGAATCCCACCAGAGTCTGCAGATCCGCGGCGGTAACGGGACGCCGGTACGCGCGCCGCGCCAGGGCAGACAGGATCATCCTGGCGCACTCCAACTCTTCGTCCGGGCTTGCGGGACGGCACACGAAGATGCGGCGCCGGCTGGGCGTATCTCCCGCTCCCGTGGAATTGAACGGCCCGGTGATGGCGACGTTTTGCACGGCGGAATTGTTGGGAAAGATCTGCCACAAATCGTCGGCGCCGGGCGGACTCTTGCGAATGAACGCGACGCCCAACTCTTGGGGCCCGGCCTTCACTGTGAGCCGCAGATCCAGCGATGGCGTTGCCTTGGCCAGTTTGACGCGCTCGCCATTGAGCGTGACCTCCAACTCTTCACCTTGGAAACCGGGCGAGCCCAAACCGATGTTGGGAGGGCGGGCATGGATCTTGATCGCATACTCGGCATCCAACGGAAAAACATTGCGCACCAGGATGCCGCCGCGAGTGCCGAGCGGCAGCCCTTCGATGTGATCGGTCTGCGATAAGTCAGACGGCACACGATAGGTGACGGTTGACGGCGTAATGGCCGGATCGCCCACTGCCAACCGGCTGAGCTTGGTGGCGGTGGCGACATACCGTTCCAGCAGTGCGGGAGAAATGGCCAACGCATCCGCAATGTTATCGAAGCCTTCGCTGGAATCGTCGGCGGGCAGCAAGTTCGTCGGATCGATATCCAGCGCCAGAAGATCGCGAATGGAATTGGCGTATTCGGTGCGATTCAGCCGATGTAAGCCGGCAGTTCCCGGATTTGGTTTCGCCGCGGCGGCAACATCCAGGGCGGTCTCGAGTTTGGCCGCAAAATCATCCAGGGCCGCGCGATCGGGCCGAGGCAGCCCGCTTGGCGGCATCATGCCCGCGCGAATTTTCCGAACTACTTTTTCCCACGTCTCCGCATTGTTGCCGGGATGCGCGAGATCCAATTTGTCAATCGTCAGGCCGGCAGTGCGCGTCTTTTCGTTGTGGCAGCCGACGCAATATCGGTCCAACAGCGCGCGGTCCTGGCCGAAGGCCGTCGCCGCAGCCGCGAACCACACCGCCCATGCGACTATTTTCGTCATTGGCCCATCAGCTTCTGAATCAGCGCCATTGTGCTGGGCTTTTTTTCCGGCGCATTGGTGGCCAGGAATACGCCTTCGGCCCACACCAGCGGAGTGCGGCCTTCCTTATCCTTCGCGTCCAGCGCAGCGCCGTGCTTCACCAGAAATGCCAGGATCTCATCGGATCCCCGGTTGGCCGCGCCCATCACGGCGGTGAGCCCCATGGAGTTCCGCGCGTTCACGTCCCCGCCCTTTTCGAGACAGAGTCCCACCGCTTCGAGCAACGCTGCCTTCGATTCGGTATAGGTTTGTCCCACGGCCCAGTTCACTCCGGCCGCCGCCATCAACGCGGTTGTGCCGCCGGCGGTGGCGATGTTCGGGTCAGCGCCTTTATCCAGAAGCAGGCGCATGCTGGTGACGTCGCCCGATAGCGCGGCGCGCAGAAATGGCGTTTGGCCGGTGAAATCCACCCAGGAAAGATCGCCCAGCGGCATGATCCAGCGCCGCAACGGAGGCACCTCTTTGGTTCTCGCGTTCACATTCGCGCCGCGATCCACCAGCGCTTGAATCAATTGCAAGGCGGCCTGACGATCCACTCCGTTATCGTCGGTTTTATTTACATCCAAATTACGAAGTTCCACCGCGGCCCAAAGCGGCGTGCGTCCCCACCAATCGGCCGCATTTGCATCGGCGCCATGCTCCAGCAGAAGGCGGGCGACATCGATGTGATTGTTGGTGATGGCCATCAGCAGAGGGCCCACGCCGTTGGCTTCCGTTTGATTCACTCCGGCATTTGCGGCGATTAGCATCCGCGCTATTTCAATCCGGCCATCACGAGCGGCATACAAAAGCGCACTCATCTCGCCGGGCGTGGCATCCTGAAAACCGCGATCGGGCCAGCCGCTGCGAACGATGCCAACTCCGTGCGAACCTCCGCCTGCGCCCGGCGGCCGTCGCGCTGGAGGCTCACCCTTGCGGGTGCGCGCGTTGATCTGCGCGTCATGCTGGATAAGCAGGCCGGCCGCTTCCGGGTGGTTGCTGCGCACTGCCCACATCAGCGCTGTGGATTGCACCGAATCCCTGGCGTTCACGTTCGCGCCGCGATCCAGCAGCAGCTTCACGGCATCCCTTCCGCCATCGGTGCGCGACGCAATCATCAACGCGGTGGTGTCCTGCGGATCGGGCGAGTTCGGATCGGCACCCGCATCTAAAAGCAGTTTGAGGATGGCCGCATTGGCGTTTGAGCAAGCCAGGGAAACTGGCGTGAGGCCATATCGATCCGCTGCTTTCGCATTCGCCCCGGCAGCCAGCAGCGCCTGCACCATTGGCAAATCATTCGCGCGCACGGCCCAATGCAGGGGCGTTGTGCCGTCCACGGCTGCGGCGTTCACGTTGGCTTTCTCTTTGATGAACGAGCGCACGGCGACGGAATCGTCATTCATGGCCGCGTCTATCAGCCGGGTATCAGGCTGGTCGCCAAAGCAGAAGGTCAAAGAGCCAATCGTAAAGATCGCGCCGGCGATGATTCGAAAACGCATAGTCGCTCCGTTAGGCTTCGCCTTTCAATTCCATGGTTATCCCGTTCGGATCGCGGAAGCTCAGCAGACCTTCACTGGAAACCTCGCTTTCAATGTCCGCGCGCTTGAGCTTTTCCGTAGCGATTTTCTTATCGAACCCTGCGATTCGAAAGCAGATGTGATGGATGCTGGGTTTTTCTCCGCTAGCGGCTAGTTCCAAACCGAGCTTGGTTTTCGCGGCTGCAAACCAGACGCGCTCCGGCTTTTTGCCTCGCGACAGATCGCTCCCAAACAGCTTGCGGTAATATTCAGCCGATCGATCCAAATCTGAAACATGCAGCATCACGTGGTCCGGCGCCACCACTTGGAAGAGCGCGGGTTCTTCAGAGAGACGAAACGCAGGAATGATCGTCTTGGCCATGCCGCCGGGAACCCGCAACAATTGCAGGCGCAATCCATCGGGATCGCTGGCCATTCCAAACGCCCCCGGTCCCAACGGAATACCGGCAGCTTCCAGGCTCTTGCGCATATCCTGCGGCTGATAGTTCTCAACCAGCGCGCAGAAGTGATCGATGCTGGGCGACGCCGTTTGATTTCCGCCAAAGGCCATGTAGCCGGTTCCCAGCTTGACGTAGAACCTCGCGGGTGGGTCTTTTTCCTGAAACAACTGGCCATCGAATAAACGCCCGTAGAATTTTGCGGTCGCTTCGGGATCCGGCACGGTCATGCCAAAATGTTCGATTCCGGTGGTATTGAGCGGCAGATCCCCGGCGCGCGCGATGCCGGCCGCGAAGCAGGAAATTGCAGACGCCCCCAGCAGCCGAATCGCTTCACGCCGGCTGGTGGAACTGTGTTTAGCGAGAATCATTCTGTCTCCGGAGTGCACCGTTCAAAAATATCACTGTGTACAATTGCCCCGCTTGGTGCGGAGATCAGGGGCCGGCTTTGGTCTTAGACCGAGGCTTTGCTCGCGGCCTGCCGGTCAAAATCAGCGAAGGTGCGGCCGCTCTGCGCCAAGCGGGTGAGAAGCGGCGCCGGAGACCACAGGTCGGAACCGTGCCGCGCTCGAAACTCCTGGATGCGCGCCAGAACATTCCCTAAGCCTACTGTATCGGCGTAAAACATGGGGCCGCCGCGCCAAGCTGGGAATCCGTATCCGTTCAGGTAGACGATGTCGATGTCCACCGCGCGCAGAGCAAAGCCTTCTTCCAGCAGCTTTGCTCCTTCGTTTACCAGTGCGAACAGGCAACGATCCAGGATCTCTTCGCGCTGAATGGTTCGCCGCTCAATGCCCGCCTCGCGCGCCACCACCTCGATCAGCGCCGCTGTTTCCGGATCGGGCGACGGCCTCCGGTTCGCGTCGTATTTTGAAAACCCGCGGCCGGTTTTTTGCCCGAAGTATCCCTGTTCGCACAACCGGTCCGCCACCAGCGGAACTCGAACACCCGGTTTTTCGAGGTGTTTGTATTCCTTGCGAATGCGCCAGCCAACATCCAGGCCGGCCAGATCGGAAACCGCCAGCGGCCCCATGGCCCAGCCAAAATCGTAAAGCGTTTGGTTAACGTCTTCCACCTGCGCGCCTTCTTCGATCAGAAATTGAGCCTCTCTGAAATAAGGGCCCAACATACGATTTCCGATAAAACCACGGCAGTTGCCCGCCAGCACCGCCACCTTCTTGAGCTTTTTGCCCAGCGCCATGGAAGTGGCGATCACTTCCTTCCCGGTGGCCTTGCCGCGCACCACTTCCAGAAGGCGCATGACATTCGCGGGACTAAAGAAGTGATGCCCGATCACCATCTGGGGACGCTTGGTGGCGGAGGCGATTTCATCGATGCTGAGCGTGGAAGTATTCGATGCCAGGATGCAAGAGGGTTGCGCGATGACGTCAAGCTCAGCGAAGATTTGTTTCTTGAGAGCCATGCCTTCGAAAACTGCCTCGACAACAATATCAACCTCATCGAATCCGTCATAACTGAGCTGCGGCGCAATCAAAGCCATGCGCGCATCCATGACAGCTTGAGAGAACCGGCCTTTCTGTACCGAATTCGCATAGTTGTTGCGAATAATGCCAACGCCGCGATCCAGCGCCTCTTGCGACGTTTCTTTCAAAATCACGGGAATGCCGGCGTTGGCGTAATTCATAGCGATGCCTCCGCCCATGGTCCCCGCGCCGATTACCGCAGCTCGCCGTATCTCGTACATCGGGGTGTCCCGCGGAATGCCCGGGATCTTGTTTACGGTGCGCTCTCCAAAGAAGGCGTGAATCAGCGCTTTAGATTGGATGGAGTGGAGACATTTGTTGGACAGCGCGGCTTCCAACCGGCAGCCTTCATCGAACGAGATGGTCGTGGATGATTCCACCGCGTCAATCGCAGCCAGGGGCGCCGATTGTTCGCGTCTGGTTTTTCGCGCTGTCTCTCTGGCCGTCTGAAACACGCTCGCATCCCAGGAAAGAAGCTTGTCGTTTCGCTCGCGGGTTTTGAGAACCGGCTGGTTGGCCACTTCACGCGCGAAGGCCACTGCTCCGGCGAGTAAGTCGCCTTCAATGATGCGGTCAACAATTCCCAGCGCCAGAGCTTCTTCGGCGGGGATGGGCTCACCGAACGCACACATCTCCACCGCTTTGGCCAGGCCCGCCAATCGCGGCAGACGCTGCGTGCCGCCGGCGCCGGGAATGATTCCCAGTTTCACTTCCGGCTGCCCCACTTGAGCCGACGGTGCGATGACGCGATAATGGCCGGCCATTGCAACCTCCAGGCCGCCGCCCAAAGCTTGGCCATGAATCGCCATCACCACTGGCTTGGGCGAATCCTCTATCGCGAGCAGTGTTGGCAGCAGCGAGCCGCGCTGCTTTTCGCCCGATGCCATTTTTTGAAATTCGCGAATGTCGGCGCCGGCAATGAATGTCGAACCCGCGCCGATCACCACCACGGCTTTCACCGCCGGGTCATGGGCCGCCGCTTCTACAGATTGCAGAATCCCCTCTGGAACGCCCGGGCTGAGCGCATTCACCGGCGGATTGTCGATGGATACAACCGCGATGCCATCTATACGCGTCAGCTTCACCAGTCCGCTCATAAATCCCTGTTCAGTTGGCTCACATCGACGACGACAACAGACGGCCGCCATCCACCACCAGCGTCTGACCGGTCATAAATGACGATCGGTCACTCGCCAGCAACACTGCCACCTCGGCAATTTCCATGGGCTGTCCCAGGTGCCGTATGGGTTGCTGTTCGGTTCGTTTCTCGCGGCGGCCTTCGTCCTGCCAGTAGTAGGCGCTCAGCGCGGTCTGGATCAACCCGGGTGCAATTCCGTTCACGCGAACGCCCTTCGGCCCCAATTCCAGCGCATAGGATTGCGTCATCATGATGAGCGCGGCTTTGGTCATGCTGTATAACAGGCCTTCGAACTGCGGGCGCACGCCCGAGATGGAAGAAATATTGATGATGGATCCCCAGCCGCGTTCACACATCCCCGGCGCCACCAGTTGGGTTAACCGGAAGGCGCTTTTCAAATTGATTTCGACCATCTTGTCGAACATACCTTCGTCGATTTCCAGGCACGGCTTTTGCGCTACGTTCGTCGCCGCATTGTTCACCAGAATGTCGATGCGTCCCATCTCTCTGGTCACCTGATCCACCATGGAGGTGACCTGCTCGCTGCGCCCCACGTGACAGACGATGGGGATGGCCGATGGACCAATCTCGCGCGCCACTTCCTGCAACGTCTCCTGCTTGCGCCCGCAGATCACCACCTTCGCGCCCTCGCGCGCAAATGTCTCCGCAATGGCCCGGCCAATTCCCCGGCTGGCGCCCGTCACAATCGCGACCTTATCTTCTAACATGTGTACAGTGTCCAAAACCCTGAAAGTATATAGTAGATCCCATTGACACCTGTGGCATTCGAATCCGACACTTCAGAAGTCCGGTCCGGCGAAGAGCTCAACCATGCCGTGCTGGCGGATTATCTGCGGGGAAAGCTGCCCGGAGGAACCAGTGACATTCAGATTGAACAGTTCCCGCATGGCCATTCCAACCTGGTGTATCTGGTTCGAACGAATTCGCAAGAGTATGTTTTAAGGCGCCCGCCACTGGGGCCGGTGGCTCCGAAAGCGCACGACATGGCGCGCGAGTACCGGGTGCTTCACGCCGTTCATCCCTATTTCCCGGAAGCGCCGCGGGTTTTTCTGTTGTGCGAAGACCCTTCAGTCATCGGCAGCACTTTTTTTCTGATGGAGCGGCGGCGCGGGTTGGTTATTCGAGATTCCATACCGCGCGAATTGGCTTCGATTCCAGATTATCCCCGCCTGGTGAGCGAGGCCTTCATCGATTGCATGGTACGGCTCCACTCGATTGATGTTTCCCGGCCCGCGCTCACTTCTCTGGGAAAGCCCGAGGGCTTCGTGGAGCGGCAAGTTCGGGGATGGACCGAACGCTGGAATAGGGCGAAGACGGCAGAGATTTCTGAAATGGACGGAATTGTTCGCTGGCTGCAGGATGCTTTGCCACCCTCGGTTGAGGTAACGCTGGTACACAACGATTACAAGCTCGACAATGTGATGCTGCA
>DATHNM010000153.1:0-9427 GCA_035486095.1 Bryobacteraceae bacterium | reverse complement strand
TGGGCGTGATCCCCAATCTCGGTACCAACGCCCTGCTGCCCAAGGCCAACGGGCGCGGATCCCAGGACCTGGTTCTCAATGCCGACCACGACGATTCCACAGCGCTGGCCACCTGGCAAAGCGGCCCGGCCTTCATCACCGAATCGTTCCGCGGCACCCTGGCTTCCATTCTCCGCAATCAGGCGTCGGCCAAGAACCAGAAGATGATTCTGATCACCAGCCCGGGACCGGCGGAAGGCAAGACTACCGTGGTGCAAAACCTGGGAATCGCCCTGGCCGAATCGGGCCGCAAGGTCCTGTTGGTGGATGCCGATTTCCGGCGTCCCCATTTGCATCGGAAATTCAGCCTGCCCAATGAGTGGGGGCTGATTGATCTGCTGTGCGAGGATCGGCCTTTAAGCGAATACCCGCCCGAACAGATGGGCGTCTTTACCGGCTTCCCCGGCTTGTCGGTATTCCCTAACCGGGTTACCCAGAACAACGTATCGAAGGCGCTCTATTCGCCCCGGCTGCTGGCCATCCTGGAGACCCTGGCACATCGCTACGACATGGTGATCGTGGACGCTCCGCCCATCTTGAGCGTGGCCGACACGCGCATCGTCGCCTCGCTCACTGACGCCCTGATCCTGGTGCTGCGCTCCGGTGTCACGCAGCGCGAGGCAGCGATGGAGGCTTATCAGTTAATTCAAGAAGACGGCTTGACGCTGCTCGGTACCGTGCTGACGGATTACGATCTGAGCAGCGACCGGCGGCGGCAATATTATTACGACTATGGCGATACCAGTCGAGCATAAGCCGGCCGCAGGCGTGAGCCTCGCCACAAGCGGCGCCCAGAAGGTGAGCGGCATTCAGGCCGTCGCGCTGGGCGTGTTGCTGGTGGCCGCGTTCTGGCCGGTGCTGCTGGGCATTTACGGAAGCTGGTTTGACGAGCGCTCCTACATGGAGCACGGCATCCTGGTGATTCCCGCCGCTGCTTACATGGCCTGGGCCAAGCGGGACAAACTGGCCGCCATTACGCCGCAGCCCTCCCGCTGGGGCATCGCCCTGGTGGCGTGGGGCGCATTGCAAGCCATGCTGGGCGCCGTGGGCCAGTGGGTGTGGGTCAGCCGGATGGCGTTTCTGGTCTCTTTCGTGGGAGCCATCGCACTGGTCTACGGCTTCCGGATGATCAAGGAACTCACTTATCCCCTGTGTACTTTGCTCTTGATGATCGCTCCGCCGGATTTCATTTTCCAGGCGCTTACCTTGCGGCTCCAGTTGCTGGCCAGCCGGTTGGGCTCTGACGCGCTCGAAGCCCTGGGGTACTCGGTGCTGCGCGAAGGCAACATCATCGAAATGGTGGGCATCAAGCTTTCGGTGGAAGAAGCTTGCAGCGGGATCCGCTCGCTGGTCGCGATTGTTTTTATGTGCGTGCTGTACAACTACTTTTTTGTTGAGAAGAAGTCCATGCGGGTTTGGATTCTGGCGTTCGCCATTCCCATCGCCATTCTGGGAAACGCGATTCGCATCGTGGCCACCGGCATCGCCGGCCAATACAACCATGCCTGGGTGAGCGGAGCCACGCACGAGGCCTTCGGCTATGTCAGCGTGATCGTGGCGGCGCTCGGATGCATCGGCGTCCACATGGTGCTGCTGCGCTTTGAAAAAATGCGGGGGGTACGTCATGCCTGATCCTGATTCGAACTCCAAGCCCAGCCTGCTGCGTTCCGCCCTCAAGATCTGGATGCTGCCGGCCGTGTTGCTGCTGGCCATCCAGGGAGCCACCCTGCATGTGCTCGCCATACCGGAAGAGAGCATTGTTATTCCGCAGTTGAGCAATGTGCCGGCACAATTGGGCCCCTGGAAAAATGTTTCCGAGCAGGCCTTGGAGCCCGGCGTCCAGGAATACCTGAAGCCGGATTCGTATATCCTGCGCGACTACGAAAACGCCGGGCTGGGAAGCGCGGTCAACGTGTTCGTGGCGTATTTTAAATCCGTCCAGAGCGGCTATGGACCGCATTCTCCCTCGGTGTGTCTGCCGGGCAGCGGCTGGCTGGTGCAGGAGCGGACCATTCTCAATCTGGACGTGCCCGGACGCGCGGCCGGCATCCCGGTAAACAAGTTTGTCCTCGAAAAGGCCGGCCAGCACATCCTGGTGCTGTATTGGTATCAAAACGATCGCAATGTTTGGGCCGAGGAATTCCAGGGCAAGCTCCGGTTATTGCCGGACCTGATTAGATACAAGCGCTCCGACGTCAGTCTGGTCCGGCTGGTTCAGCCCATACGGGGAGACGACGCCAGCCAGGGACTCAAGGAATTAAAGCAGTTCAGCAAGTTCATTTATCCCGCGCTTTCCGAGGATTTCCGGCGTACGGATTAACGCCCGGGCACCTTATGCGAGTGGTCTATCTGAATCCGTGCGGCCAAATGGGCGGGGCCGAAATAAGCCTGCTGGACCTGCTGGCAAGCATGCGCGCGGCGGAGCCCGGCTGGGATTATTGGCTGGTGCTGGGCGAAGACGGTCCCCTGGTGGCGGCAGCCCGGGCGATCGGGGTGCAGGTGCTGGTTGCGCCTTTTCCCGGCGCATTGGCCCGTTTGGGGGATTCGGGGAGCGGCGCCCTGGGAGCGCTCTGGTCTTCTCTGCTGGCGGCCGCGGGAACTTTTCGATACGCGTCCAGCTTGCGCCGCACACTAGCGAAACTCGAACCCGATATCGTGCATAGCAACGGATTCAAGATGCATGTGCTGGGCGCCTGGGCGCATCCCCAGGGCGCGCCGCTGATCTGGCATGTGCGGGATTACGTGAGCACCCGGTCGTTGATGAAGCGCCTGCTTGGCTGGCACGCCGGGCGTTGCTCGGCCGTGATCGGAAACTCGCTCAGCGTGGCGCGGGATGTGCAAAGCGTGTGTGGTTTGGAACTGGAGACGCTTTGCATCTATAACGCGATCGATCTGGAGCGCTATTCGCCCAATGGTGAAAAGACCGATCTGGATTCGCTGGCCGGCCTGGACCAGGCGCCGCAGGGAACCGTTCGCGTGGGCCTGGCCGCAACCCTGGCGCATTGGAAAGGACACGCGGTCTTCCTGCGGGCGCTGGCGCGGCTCCCGCAAGACCTTCCCTATCGGGCGTATGTAATCGGCGGAGCGATTTATCAAACCGGGAACAGCCAGCGTTCGCTCGACGAACTGCGCTCCCTGACCGCCGAATTGGGAATCGCCGACAGAGTAGGATTCACTGGTTACATCGCCGACACCGCGGGCGCGATTCGCGCGCTGGACGTTCTGGTGCACGCCAGCACCCAGCCCGAGCCGTTCGGCCGCGTGATTGCCGAGGGTATGGCATGCGGGCGCGCGGTGATCTGTAGCGCCGCCGGCGGCGCTGCCGAGTTGATTACCGAAGGCAAAGACGCGCTGGCCCATCCGCCCGGCGATGACGCGGCCCTGGCCGCACGGATCGCCGAGTTAGTGCGCGACCCCGAGCTTCGCTCGCGTCTGGCGCGCGCCGGCCGGATTACAGCCGAACGCCGCTTCAATCGCAGCCGCCTGGCGGAGGAAGTGGTCCCCTTGTATCGCCGGATCAGTGGACAGAACGCGCCCCAAACCGAGGCGCAGTTGGCGGTGACCCAATAATATGTGTGGAATCCTGGGCGCCATCGGATCGAATGCATCGCAGATGACCGAGCGGGTGGTGCGCGCCGCCAATCTGATGAGCCATCGCGGTCCGGATGACTGGGGAACCTACGCCGACGAGGGCGCCGCGCTCGGCTTCCGCAGGCTCTCCATCATCGATCTTTCCCCGGCCGGCCATCAACCCATGGTCAGCCGCGACGGCAACACGGTTCTGGTCTTCAACGGAGAAATCTACAACTACCTGGAACTCCGCCAGGAACTGGAGCCCAGCTATCCGTTCTTTTCTCAAACCGATTCCGAAGCCCTGCTGAACGGCTACCGCGCCTGGGGCTGGGAAGAGCTGCTACAGCGCATCGACGGAATGTTCGCGTTCGCCATCTGGGACAAGCGCGCGCGGCGGGTGCATATCGCTCGCGATCGGGCGGGGAAGAAGCCGCTCTTTTATGCGCACACCGGCGGCCAGCTGTTGTTCGCATCCACGTTGAATTCGATTCTCGAACTGCATCGCTCCAAGCCCGAGATTGACCCCAAGGCTATCGATGCATATCTGGTGTACCAGGCGGTGCCCGCGCCGCTGACGGCGTTCCAGGGCGTCAAACAACTGCCTCCGGCGCATCAGCTCACCTTCGAAGTGGAGACGCAAAAGCTGAAAATCCAGCGTTATTGGGACGTCAAATACACACCCAAACTGAAGCTGTCGGAAGAAGAACTGCTGGAGGAGCTGGACGCCCGGCTGCGGCGCGCGGTGCGGCAGCGCCTGATGAGCGATGTGAAGCTGGGCGCATTTTTGTCGGGAGGCGTGGATTCCAGTTTAGTGGTGGCTTTGATGGCGCAGGAATTGCGCCAGCCGGTGGAATCGGTGGTCATCGGATTCGCCGACCCGGTGTTCGACGAACGCCGGCACGCGCGCGCCGCGGCCAGGCATCTCAACGTTCACCTGCACGAGCACGAACTGCCCGTGGACGCTCTCGACAACTTGCCCGAGATCATCTGGCATTACGGCCAGCCTTTCGCCGACCCCTCCATGGTGCCCACCTACTATGTCTCCAAGTACGCGCGCCAGCACGTCACCGTGGTATTGAACGGCGACGGAGGGGACGAACTGTTCGGCGGATATTCGCGGCCGGTGGTGGCGCGCGCGCTGGCGCCTTATAAGAAGCTGGTGCCGGCGTCGATAAGGCGCTCGGTGGGCGACTGGTTTTCCGGCGCGCAAAATGGCGTGCTGCGCAAGGCCAGCCTGCTCGCGCGCGCCGGGCAATTTGACGGCTATCGATCGTTCCTGTACGAACGCGGCTTTGAGGAATATCGCGACCTGATGTATACCGACGCCTTCCGCGCCGAGACGGCCGCCATCGCTCCCAGCGAATACTATCGCGCGGTCTGGGAGCAGGCCGATGGCTGCGATGACGTGGATCGGGTGCTGTGCCTCGACTTCAAAACCTATCTCCCCGACCAGCTGCTCACCAAGATGGATGTCTCCACCATGGCGCATAGCGTGGAAGCGCGGTCGCCGCTGCTGTCCAAGGAACTCATCGAATTCGCGGCGCTGATTCCGGCCTCCCTGCGCCTGCGCGGGTACAACACCAAATATCTTTTGAAAAAGCTGGCGGCGCGTTATGTCCCGCCCGAAATCGTCTATCGCAAGAAGCGCGGATTCGTCATGCCCATTTCCGGATGGCTGCGCGGCGAACTGGCCGGCAGCATGCGCGCGGTGCTGCAAAGCCGCTCTTTCGTGGAACGCGAGTGGATCCGGCCAGACTCGGTGAATCGGATGATCGCCGAACATGCCAGCCAGCAGCGCAACTGGAGCGAGCAGCTGTGGACGCTGTTCGTGCTGGAGCTGTGGGCGCGCACGGCGCTGGACAATACCCTCCAACGAGACGTGCCTCTGCACGCGGTGGCTTAAATGATGACTCCCTCCCTCATGGCAACGTCTGAACCGCGCCCTTCAGCAGGCGGCCGCACACTGCGCGTCCTGCACGTCAGCAGCGGCAATCTTTACGGAGGAGTGGAAACAGCCCTGGTGGCGCTGGCGCGTTTCCGTGATCTTTGCCCCGCCATGCAACCCGAATTCGCACTCTGCTTTGAAGGCCGCCTGAGCAACGAACTGCTGGAGACCGGCGTGCAAGTGCATCAGCTGGGCGAAGTGAGGACCCGCAAGCCGTGGACCGTCTGGTCGGCTCGCGCCCACCTGCGCGCGCTGCTCCAGGAGCAGCCCTTCGACCTGGTGATGTGCCACATGGCGTGGCCCATGGCGATGTTTGGAAGTACGGCGCGCAGCTCCGGCAAAAGTCTGGCCTTCTGGGCGCACGACGCGGCCAATGGCAGCCATTGGCTGGAACGCTGGGCGCGGCGCGTGTCTCCCGACATCGTGATCGGCAACAGCCAGTTCACCAAGGGAACCGTGCCCCTGCTATTTCCCCACGCACCGTGCCAGATCGTGTTTTATCCGGTGCAGCCCACCCCGCCGCTTAATCCGGCCGTGTGCCGCGCTGAAATCCGAAAAGCCCTGGGAGTCTCCGACGACACGGTGGCCATCATCCAGGTGAGCCGCATGGAAGCCTGGAAAGGCCATCATCTGCATCTGGACGCGCTCGCCAAATTGAAAGACAATCCCCGCTGGATTTGCTGGATGGTGGGCGGCGCGCAGCGTCCCGCCGAACAGGAATATATGCGCGAGATTCAGGCCAAGGCCGCGCGCTTGGGAATTGGCGAGCGTGTGCGTTTCCTGGGACAGCGCTCCGACGTTCCCAGCCTGCTCGCGGCGGCCGATATTTTCAGCCAGCCCAACTTGGGTGCCGAGCCGTTCGGAATCGTTTTCATCGAGGCCCTGGCGGCCGGGCTTCCGGTGGTGACAACAGCCATGGGCGGCCCCAAGGAAATCATCGATGAATCTTGCGGGATTGTAGCGCCTCCCAAGGATGCGGAGCAGGTGGCCGCGGCGCTGCGCCGTTTGATCGATTCGTCCGAACTGCGCTCGCGCCTGGGCCAGCATGGGCCCCAGCGCGCGCGCGATTTATGCGATCCCGGCGGGCGCATTCCCGATCTGTACCACACGCTGCTGGGCGCGCTGCGCAATTAGCCCGACATGAACAACCCCTGGGTCATCATCGCGGCCGGCTTACACCAAAAGGGTGGAATGGATAAAGCCAATTTCGCGTTGGCCGACTATTTGTTGGAGCGTGAAACTCCGGTCCATATAGTCACTCACAGCGTCGATCCGTCGCTCCAGCAACATCCGCTCGCAACCGTGCAACTGGTGACGCGGCCCCTGAATTCCTTCTACCTGGGCGAATTTACTCTGGCCGCGCGCGGGCGGCAGATTGCTCGCCGGATCCTGGGCCAAAATCCGGGCGCACAGGTGGTATCAAACGGCGGAAATTGCATCTGGCCCGGCATTAACTGGGCGCATTATGTCCATCGCGCCTGGGAAGGGCCGAAACGCGGGCCTCTGGCTTACCGGATCAAAGCCGCGCTGGCCGCTGGCCGGGCCCGGCGCACCGAGAAGGCCGCCTTCCAACGTGCGCGCCTGATCATTTCCAACTCCCAACGAACCACTAATGAACTGGTGAAATTTTTCGGAGTAGATCCCAGCCGCGTCCACACCGTCTATCTGGGGAGCGATCAGGCTTGGGGACCGATTTCAGCGGCGGAGCGCGCCGCCAGCCGAAAGTTACTGCAGGTGAGCGAAACGCGCAGCCTGGCCGTTTTCGTGGGAGCCCTGGGATACGATGACCGCAAGGGCTTCGATGTCCTGTTTCGCGCCTTTGAAATACTTTGTTCCCGGCCCGATTGGGACGTGGATCTGATGGTGGCCGGCGGTGGTCCGGCAACCCCGGAATGGCAGGCCAAGGTGAAACAAGCGGGCCTGGAGAATCGTATACGTCTCCTCGGATTTACCGATCAGGTGAAGAGTGTGCTGGCCGCGGCCGACCTGCTGATTAGTCCAGTGCGCTATGAATCCTACGGTCTGAATGTGCAAGAGGCGATTTGCCGGGGGGTGCCGGCCATGGTCAGCGCTTCGGCCGGCGTGGCCGAGCAATATGATTCCGGGTTCTCGCCCCTGCTGCTTCCTGATCC
The DNA here is from genome assembly GCA_035486095.1 of Bryobacteraceae bacterium. GTDB lineage: Bacteria > Acidobacteriota > Terriglobia > Bryobacterales > Bryobacteraceae > Palsa-89. The sequence goes on along the minus strand of DATHNM010000153.1, from coordinate 1,738 downwards.
GGAGAACGCCGCCGATATTGTCCAGCGTCTCGAGGCCTGGCGGGCGAATCGGGAACAATGGCGGGCGCGTTTCCAGCCCTTCGGCGATCGGCTGCGCGCCCGCAGCTGGCGCGATACGGCCGCCGATTTTGTGTCCATCGTGGAAAACCAACGTCCGGCGAAGGCCAATGGCCTTTCGCGCCTGGATCACTCCGTGAAGGTCCCGCTGACCAATAGCCCAAACTCATGATCGCTCTCATTCTTTGCATCATCGCAGCCCTGGCGGCATTTTTCGTGGGACGTCGATCGCTCGGGGGCGGAATCCTGGTGGTCCTGGTCGCCGGGTATGTCTACGGAATTGTTCGTGCGAATCTGCCTTCCACGTTTTCGCATTTCATTTTCGATATCGCGTTGGTGGGGCTCTACGCATCTCAGTTCGTGGGGAGCAAAAAGAAACAGGCGGGCTCCCACCACCCCTCGCTGAATATGTGGATGTACATCCTAATGGGCTGGCCGCTGTTGCTGCTCTTCATGCCCTTTCAGCCTCTGCTGGTTTCTATCGTGGGACTGCGCGGCAACATGTTTTTCCTGCCTGCCGTATTTCTGGGCAGCCGCCTGCGAGACGAAGATTTGCGCCGGCTGGCCTTGGGCCTGGCGGCCTTGAACCTGCTTGCCCTGGGCTTCGGCGTGGCCGAGTACCTCAAGGGTATCGAGCCGTTTTTTCCCTACGGGCCCATGACCGTGACCATGTACAACAGCATTGATTCCTCGGGCGCGAATCGCATTCCGTCGTTGTTTCAGAACGCGCACACCTACGCCGGCGTCATGGTGTTTACAGTGCCAATTCTGTTTGGCGCCTGGGTGCAAACCACTGGCGCCCGCTGGCGAAAAATGCTGCTTCTGATCGGAATGGCGGCCGCTTTCGTGGGCGTGCTGATGGCCGCCACCCGCCAGGGCATCGTGATGGCCGCAATGTTGGTGGTGATCGCCAGTTTGAGTGGAAAACTGGGTGTCCTCAAGCGCGTGATTTGGGCTGGCGCTATTGTGGCGGTCATCTGGAGCGCGATGCACAACGAACGCTGGCAGCGTTACAAGGAGTTGGATAGCGAAAGCGTGCAAGACCGCATCGCCGGCAGCGTCAACCGTACTTTCTGGGAGGTCCTGGTCGAATATCCAATGGGCAATGGACTGGGCGGAGGCGGCACCAGCATTCCATACTTTCTGGCTTCGCAGGTGAACCGGCCGGTCGAGGTGGAGAACGAATACGGCCGCATCCTGCTGGAACAAGGCTTGGTGGGGCTGCTGTTATGGGTTGGCTTCGTGGTTTGGTTTGTGACCAATCGAGTGACGTTCGTCAAGGACGACTGGCTGACGGGGCGGCGCATGGCCTGGTATTTGTGTATTCTGACGTTCCTGATTGCCGCTATCGGGAACGGAATGTTGTCCTCTATCCCGAATACCTTTTTGTTCCTGCTGTGCATCGGATGGACGTCGGTGCGGCCGGAGCGCGCGATGGCCACGGCGCCCGGCAAGGTTGCCGGCCGGCCAGCCGCGCTGCCCGTATCCATTGCACGCGCCTACTAGGGGTAGTATGGACAAGCTTATAGCCTCTCTTCGTTCCGTGCGATTCCGCGGCAAGTACCGCCTCATGAGCCTCCTCGGCCCTTCCGATGGGGTGCGAAGCGCTCGTGTTTTTGGCTACCAAATGGATCTCGATCTTTCCGATTGGATTCAACGCAATATGTATTTTGGTTCCTAC
>DATHNM010000152.1:0-5009 GCA_035486095.1 Bryobacteraceae bacterium | reverse complement strand
GCCGTGGTCGGAGTCCGTGATGACGCCACCGAGATCATGCAAGGAGTGACCGAGGTGCTGTGTTATGGCACCGCCGTGGTGGTTAAACCGGCCCGGTAGCACGCACGCGTGAACGAGAACCGATATCTTTGCATCCACGGTCATTTTTATCAGCCTCCGCGCGAGAATCCGTGGCTGGAAGCCATCGAACTTCAGGACTCGGCCGCTCCCTATCACGATTGGAACGAGCGTGTCACCGCGGAATGCTACGCACCCAACAGCGCCGCTCGAATCCTGGACGCCCAGGGCCGCATCGCAAAAATCGTCAACAACTATTCGGGCATCAGCTTTAACTTCGGCCCCACTCTGCTGTCCTGGATGAAGGATAAAGTGCCCGAGACCTATCAGGGCATCCTGGATGCCGACCGCGTGAGCGCCCAGCGATTTTCGGGCCACGGTTCGGCCCTGGCGCAATGCTACAACCACATGATCATGCCGCTCGCGAACAAGCGCGATAAGCTGACGCAGATCATCTGGGGCATTCAGGATTTTCGTTTTCGCTTCGGCCGTGATCCGGAAGGCATGTGGCTTCCCGAAACCGCGGTGGATCTGGAATCGCTGGATTTGATGGCGCAACATGGCATCCGCTTCACCATCCTGGCCCCCTCCCAGGCCAAGACCATGGATGGTGGCGACGTCTCCGGACAGCGCATCGATCCGGCGCGTGCCTACCGGCAGACACTGCCCTCCAGCCGATCCATCAACCTGTTTTTCTACGACGGCCCGGTGTCGCAGGCAGTAGCCTTTGAACGCCTGCTGGACGACGGCGCCCGCTTTGCCAGCCGCCTGTTGGATGCATTGTCGGACCAGCGTGAAGGTCCGCAGCTGGCACACATTGCAACCGACGGCGAAACCTACGGGCATCATCACGCGTTCGGCGACATGGCGCTGGCCTATGCGCTCGATCTCATCGAGTGCAGCGGCATGGCGAAGGTGACCAACTACGGCGAATTCCTGGAGAAACATCCGCCCGAACACGACGCCGAGATCCTGGAGAACACCGCCTGGAGCTGCGTCCACGGGGTGGGACGCTGGAACACCAATTGCGGCTGCAACTCCGGCGGCCACGGCGAGTGGAATCAGGCCTGGCGCGGCCCTTTGCGGGACGCGCTGGACTGGCTGCGGGACGAGATCGCACCCAGTTATGAAAAAATGGCCGGGCGTCTCTTCAAGGACCCCTGGACGGCGCGCAATAACTATATCCACGTCATTCTAGACCGTTCGCCTGAAAGCCGCGAACGTTTCGCCGCCGCCAACTTCCGCCGTAAATCCATTAAGGGCGCGGATCGGGCGAACGTCTGGAAGCTGCTGGAGATGCAGCGGCACGCCATGCTGATTTACACCAGCTGCGGCTGGTTCTTCGACGAGCTGTCGGGCATCGAAACGGTGCAGGTAATCCAATACGCCGGCCGCGTGGTGCAACTGGCTCAGGAACTTTTCGGCAACGACATCGAACGGCGTTTCCTCGAAAAGCTGGCCCTGGCCATCAGCAACATTCCGGAGCACGGCGACGGCGCCGCCATTTACAACAAGTTCGTCAAGCCGGCCAGTGTGGATCTGCTCAAGCTGGGCGCGCATTACGCCATGAGTTCGCTGTTTGAAAGCTACCCCGACAACACCCGGATCTACGCCTACTCAGTGGACAACAAAGATTATCGGCTGAAGCGCTCGGGCAAGATGCGGCTGGCTTTTGGCAAGGCCCGCTTCACTTCGGAAATCACCCAGGATTCGGAAATGCTGATGTTCGGCGTGCTGCACTTCGGCGATCACAATCTGCATGGCGGCGTGGCGTTGTACCGTTCCGAGGAGGCCTATCGCGAAATCAGCAAAGCCACCCGCGACGCTTTCGGCCGGTCCGATCTGGCGGCCACCATCCATGGCCTGGATCAAGGTTTTTCCGGGCATACCTATTCGCTCAAGAATCTGTTTCGCGACGAGCAGCGCAAGGTTTTGACTGAAGTGCTGGAATCCACGGTGGAGCATTCTTTCTCCGTGGCGCGCGAAATCTACGAGGACGAAGCGCCGTTGCTGCAGTTCATGAGCGACTGTGGCGTTCCGGTGCCGCGCGAGCTGAAAGCGGCCGCCGAAGTGGCTTTGAACGGCCTGCTGCGCCAGGCGCTGGCCGCTCCGGTGCTCGATCGCGCTGCTATCAAAGGTTTGCTGGACGACATGCAAGTCGCCGGAATTTCGTTGGATCAAGCCGGGCTTGAAATCGTGCTGCGCCGCAATCTTGAAAACGGCGCCGACGGCTTTTTTGAAGATCCCAGGAATCTCGCGCGTCTTACAAGGTTTCGCGACAACCTGATCGCGGCCCGTGCTCTGCCATTTCCGCTGGTGCTATGGTCCGTTCAGAACCGTTGTTACGAAGTGCTGCAAACGGTCTATCCCCAGATCCGCGAAAAGGCTTGGGTGGCGCAATTCCGCGAGCTGGCCGGGCTGCTTTTGTTGCACATGGCGGATTAGATCTGTCTGGATATCGTCGTTTCAGAAGCTTTCCTATTTAACCGGCGGCGTGTTTTCGCGCCCATCCAGATAGCGGTCTAAATTAAAGGCCGCGCTGATCAGCGCCAGATGCGTGAGGGCCTGCGGGAAATTGCCCAGCGCCTGGCCCTGATGCCCGGTCTGCTCCGCGTACAGGCCCAAATGATTCGCGTAGCCCAGCATATGTTCGAACAGCAGGCGGGCGCGCCGCAGGCGTTTGGGATCGGAGGCACTGGCGCGCGTTAATGCTTCAACCAGCCAAAACGTGCAGAGATTGAATGTGCCCTCCGTGCCTTTCAAGCCATCCGGAGTTTTTTCGACGTCGTAACGAAACACCAGCCCGTCTGAGACCAGGCCGCCCGCCCGGGGTGGCTGATTGATGGCATCCATGGTGCGCAGCATGCGCGGATCGGTGGGGGATACAAAAAACACCAGCGGCATCAAGAGAGCCGACGCGTCCAGCGCTTCGCCATCGAATTGCTGCACGAAAGCTCCGCGCTGTTCGTTCCATCCCCGCTGCATGATGGTCTCGTACATCTCGTCCCGCGCCGCCGTCCAGCCCGCCCAATCCGCCGGGAACGACCTTTTGGTGGCCAGCCGCAGCGCGCGATCCACTGCCACCCAGCTCATCATTTTCGAATAGACGAAATCGCGTGGCCCTCCGCGCACTTCCCAGATGGCTTCGTCTTGTTCTTTCCAATGTTTGCAAACCCAATCGGTCAACCGGCGAAGATACCTCCAAAGATCGTAAGAGATGGGGGTTCCGTACTTGTTGTAGAGGTAGAGCGAGTCCATCAACTCGCCGTAAATGTCCAGCTGGAGCTGGCGATAGGCGTCGTTGCCGATCCGCACCGGGCTCGATTCCTTATAACCCTCCCAATGATCGAGCGTCTCTTCGGTCAGCACGTGCCGGCCGTCAATGCCATAAACCGTCTGCAGCGATCCCTCCGGATCCATCTCGTGGCAGCGTGCATCCAGGAACGCAACAAACTGCGCCGCTTCGTCGGTGAACCCGATGCGCATGAGGCTGTAAACCGTGAAGGCCGCATCGCGAATCCAGGTGTAGCGATAATCCCAATTGCGCGACCCACCCAGGCTCTCGGGCAGGCTGCAGGTGGGCGCCGCAACAATAGCACCGGTGGGCTCAAAAGTCAGCAGCTTCAGCACCAGCGCCGACCGGTGAACCGTTTCACGCCACCGGCCGCGGTAGGTACACTTGCCAACCCACTGCCGCCAGAAATGAATGGTGTCGTGAAAAAGTTTTTCACTCTCCTCTTCCGGCAAGCCAATCTGCTCCCGCAGGCCCGGCGTCAGGCCATGGAACTCAAAGCTCTGGGTCTGCCCTTCCTCCAGTGAAAATTCGCACGCTACGCCGTTATGGGAGAATTCTTGCAGCGGAATGGAGCATCCCAGCGCCATGCACAAGTTCGCAGAACTGAAGCGCGCGCCTTCCCCGACAATCTCGACAGTGTGCGGATCGCGCCCATAATTAAAGGCGGGAACGCACGTCAAGCGAAACCGCATGGAACCTCGCGCCACTTTCACCCGGCGAATTAACCCGCGAGTGGGCTCCCGATCCTTCGATTCGCTCACCGGCATGTAATCGATCACTTCGCCGACACCGTCGGTGGAAAGAAAACGCGTGACCAATACATTGGTATCGGGCCAATAGACTTGCTTGCGCGCAATCTCGTCTATGGTGGGACAGATCTGGAAGTATCCGCCCTTGCGTTCGTCCAAAATGGCGCCGAACACGCTGGGCGAATCGAAATGCGGGAAGCAAAACCAGTCGATGGAGCCGTTCTTGCCAGCCAACGCCGTAGTGCGCAAATTTCCCACTACGCCGTAATCTTCAATCGGCTGATAGGGCATCAAATGAAGAAAGAGGGTGCTCCCGAGACTAACACAAAGCCTCGGGAGCGGGGAGGAAACTACCTGGTGGAATGTTCGTGCTGGGGCTGCTGCTGTCCCGCTTGTACATAATTTTGGGGTTGCTGATCGAATTTGTTCTTACAGTCCCTTTAGTAAGGTTTGTGACTCCATCTGTAAGACCCCTGGGCGGAAGCGGCTGTTTCCACGCGTAACCGTCTCAAGCCAGCCGCTTCCGTGCGCTAACCTATCGGGCGGCGCGCTTCACAGGCGCGTAACGGTTGAGTTCCGCATAGATCGGCCCCGCTACAGCCGGCCGTCTCACCCGACCCGACAGGATTTCCCGCTGTGTTACGTCGCGTCCATACATTTCGCGATTGTCGCCATGGTCCGGCCGCAAGGTGGAACCCTCCAGCGAGACTCCCGCGAAGATGCCGTGGGCTCGGGAATACGACAGTATTTCGGCGCGCATCAAGGCATCCGTTTGAGCTTCACCAGAGCGGCCCACCGGGCCCGCCATCGCACTTGCGTCGCCGCCTAGCGTGAACTTGTCTTTCATCAAATCGTTTACCCCGTGGCGGTTCATTACGATAAATACCAGGTCCGTTTCGCCGGCCCCG
>DATHNM010000151.1:0-4521 GCA_035486095.1 Bryobacteraceae bacterium | reverse complement strand
GTCCTACCGCCCCATGCCGACAGAAACTGCTTTGGCCCGTTGTTCGGCGCCCGCTGCACAAAATAACTGTCCGTGAGCCGCAGATAATTCCCGGAATTATTGTCCACCGCGACGTAGTCATAATTTACGGATCCAGGTTGGGCGTAGTTCGGGTTCTCAAAGTGGGTGCCTTGCACCACCGTTTGCGCCGAGGAGATATCGCGGTTCCCGATGCGGAGTTGGGCCTGATCGAATGAGCAATCCGTGAAAACCACTTCCTGACCGCCGCCCTGAATCCAGACGCTGTTGGTGTGCGGCGCCGGAGCGTCCGCGAAAGTGACATGGTTGAACGTGATTTGCTCGCCGGCTTCCACCAGCCCGGAGGGCAGCAACAGATTAATTCCTCCGTCGCGAACCATGCCATGTTGGAAATATGCCAGCCAGGTGTGCGACCCCATTTGCAGGTTGACGCCAAAACCTTCAATCTTGAAATCCCGGAAGTCGAGCCCTTCGGCGCCGTTCAGGCCGCCGAACATCACGCCTATGGTGCCGGTTGCGTGGCCCGGGCCGGTTATGGTCAGGTCGCGCATGCCGTGACCCATTCGATGGCCAGTTCCGTAATCAAAGGTCACTGCGGTTCCCGAAAGGCCGGTATAGGTAAGGGTCACGATGTCGGCGGGCAGACCCACCAGAAGCACCGGCTTATCCTGGCTGCCAAAGACAATGGGCGTAGCGAAGGACGCGCTTTCCCGGACGACGATTTCGCCGCCCGTAGCCGGCAGGCTCTTGTACAGGGCGTTGATTTCGGCGCCCATGTCCAGGCCGGGAACGGTGGCGGCGTAGCGGACCGCGGAAGTCTTCACCGCTTCACTTGCGACGCCCGTATTATTCAAAGCCAGCGCCAGAGCAGCCATCCAAATGAGTTTGAACACTGCGGCGCCGGACATCCCTGAAACTACCTTACATTCGCGTCTCCGGTAGAAACTTTTGGGCTAGTCGCGCGGCCGGATTAGTCCTAGGAGAATGAAGCCCTATTCCTTCTTTTTCAAGGCCCCGTCATTCTCCTGGATGAAGTTCCGGATCTCATCCGCCATCCCCAGCAGCTTCTCCCATTGCTCGCGGTACAGCGTCACGGGAAAGCGTCCCAGCCCATAGACCGACAGGCCGCCCTTTTCGCTCACCTTGAGCGACATCTGCCCGCGCGCGGGTTTCTTCAGCGATTGATTCTCGGCGCGCAGGCGCTCGATCTCTGCTTGCAGTTCTTCTTCCGATGGCATAAGACCCACTGATAGCACAGTTGTTCGCTCGAATTCAGCTTCGCCAGCGCCCGCGTTCCACGGCGCTGAAGAAATCGCCCACGGTGCGGTTGAAGTCGCCAGGTTCTTCCAGGTTGACGGCGTGGCCACTATTCGGGCAAATCCACAGTCCGGCGTTGGGAAGAGTTCGCTTCAGCCAAAGCGTGGTTTCCAGACAAGGGACATCTTCGTCCCCACAGATCAACAAAACCGGAATCTTCAGACGGGAGAATTCGATCTCGAAATCCTGCAGCGAGGGCCGCCGCGCCTGGTACCCCAGCAGCGTCCGCGCTTTGCCTTCGGGAGAATGCTCGCGCAGACGGGACATAAATTCCTCGAATCCACGCGGATCTTTGCGCAGCAGTTGCACTCGCGTGGGACCCCGGCCGGCCACCTCGGCCACCGCCGCCGAACCTTCTTCCAGATAAGCGCGGGCATTAGCCTCGGACTCGGCAACCCAGGCTGCCCGGTCCGCCGGCGCCGATCCCGAGCCAACTCCCGCCGCCACCAGTGATCTCGCCAGCTCGGGATACATCAATCCGAAGTGCAGCGTGGCGTAAGCGCCCATGCTCAACCCCACCACATGGGCTTTTGAAGAGCCCAGACTTTTGACAACGGCGGCGATGTCGTGCGCCACAAAAGGCAGTCCGTACAACGCCGCGTCGTTCGGCACGTCCGACGGCGGGTAACCGCGCGCATTGAAAGCGGCGCAACGGTAGAAGCGCGAAAACCATCGCACCTGCGCTTCCCATCCTCGGTAGTCCGAGTGCAATTCATGCACAAAGACTACCGGATCGCCGCTTCCAGTTTCCTCGACGTAAAGTCGCACGCCATCCGCATTCACTAAGCTCAAATGTTTGACCCTCGCTTCAGAGTTCTACCATATAGGCGTGCCTACCCGACAACACGCCGGTCCCGGACCCGCGGCTCCTCATGTTCCAGAACCAACGCTGGCCGAACGCGCACGCACGCTGGCTTTGTTGGGACTGATTGGCAGCCTCTCCACGCATTCGCAAAGGGTTCCCGGATTTCCTTTCGGCTCCATGATGCCCTATGCGGCGGACCAACTGGGGCGCCCGATATTCTTCATCAGCAGCATGGCCATGCATACCCAGAATCTGCGGGCAGATCCGCGCGCCAGCCTGCTGATTACGCAACCGGATGTTTCTGGAGATCCGCTGGGCGCCGCGCGCTTGACGTTAGTGGGCGACGTGACGGAAGCGCCCGCTGCGGAGGTCAGCCAGCTTTATCTCTCGCGCTACGAGAATGCAAAATTCTGGCAGGAGTATTCCGATTTTGCATATTTTCGCCTGCAGGTTTCGGCCGCCTACTTCATTGGAGGCTTCGGCGTTATGGGATGGATTTCGGCCGGGGATTACGGGAGTGCGCTGCCCGATCCGCTTGCCAAGGCTGCGCCGGGAATCATCCAGCACATGAATGAAGATCATGCCGCTGCATTGCGTCTGATCGCGCAACGCTTTGCCGGCGAATCGCCTGACGAGGCGATTATTACCGCCGTGGACCGGCTGGGCTTCCATCTGCGGCTCAAGTCAGGCGACCGAATTCACGGCCAACGTGTGGCGTTCGTGCGAGAAGTGAAAAATAGCGAGGATGCCCGCGCCGTTTTTATCGAGATGGTCAGGCAAGCCAGATCGTCTCCCGGTTCTGAATCCTGAGCAAACGCTCGTCGCTGGGCCTACTGCAGCTGGCACCCCGATTGGTTGCACATCTCGCTGCAAACATGCGCATCCAGCGCGCTGATTTTCCCGTCGCCATCGGCGTCCCGTGGATCGGTTGTGCCGAAAACCGGCGTGCCGATCGATTCGTTGATTAAATCGATATCGTTCGAGTCCACATAACCATCCCCGTTGATGTCGCAGGCCAATTGTTCGATGGGTGCGGATTTGGAAGGCGCCGCCATAATGTTCGATGGATCCGAAAGATTCCCGTTCGCATCCACGGCGCGAACATAATAGAGCGACGGAATGGTGGAGGGTTGCTGCTCGGTATAAGTTGGTTCGGTGGTTTGGCCAACCAGCGCGTAGGGCCCCGGGAACGATGCCGGGCTATTCAAGAAAGCGCTGCCGTCAAACACCTCCATCAAATTGCACAGTTGCGCAAGCGAAGTGCCCGCTGAATTGGCACACAGGGAATTGAACTGCCCGCTTTCGATCTCCTGCATGGTCACCTTCAACGAACTGCCGTTCGGCAAGGGAACATTGATCGATCCAATGGACAAAGCCATTTGCGCGATGGATTTCACGGTGGCGCGATAGACATTGAATGAAACCGCATTCGGCGGCGGATCCCATGTAAGGTTCACGGTGGTGCCCGCGGTGACCGCGCTTTCCGCCATCAATCGGCGTGGCGCCAGCAGCGGGTTGGTGGACCCGGACGTTCGCAGAAAGACTTCGGCGCCGAAGCGCTGCCGCGCGGTGCCAAGAAACAGACCGACGGGCGTGGCCTCCAGGCTGCGCGTGCCGGAGTTGTTCGCATCGCCGAAGCCGGCCTGCGTAATCACCGACCAATGGCTTCCATCTTCGGTCCGGTAAACATCGGTTCCATATTGATGCGTAAACGCATTGTCCAGTGGGCTCAGGGTTTGGAATTGTTGCAGGCCGACGCTCCAATCCCAGGTTCCGAGAAAAAGATTCTGGCCGGAGGCGGCCTGGTCGGGCTCTCCCATGCCGGTGATGGATCCCATGCGCCAGAAATGTCCGTTCATCCAATTGCCGAACCCGCTTCCGAATCCGGAGAGGGGCATAATCTGCCCGCTGGCGCCGCTGGTTCCGATGTTGACATCAGGCGGCAGCGGACGCGGTTCGCCAACCACCAGATCCCAACTGTCGTCGGCCCGCACCTTGATCAACTCGGTGGGCCGGTTGGTCGATACGTACAATTCGTTGCGGAAGATGTGCATGTAAAGACCATTGGGCGCCATCAAGCTGGGGTTGCTCTGATAACCTCCATTGATAACGATCGGAGTAAAAGGATACGGCGCTTTCCCGGTGCCTGCGGTCTTATACACTCCATAACCAGCCTCGGCTGGATTCTCTTGCCGTGTAAAACCCGTGGTGGCGTACAGAAAATTATTGAATACCTCTACGTCCCAGGTGGGCATGACGGACCAGTCGGGGCCTACCTGCTGAAAGCTATTGTCGCCGGCCGATGGATTGGGTGACGCAAGAATGATTCCCGATCCTTCGTAGGTGCCGGCCGTCACGAAAAGTTGCCCATTGAATTGTGT
>DATHNM010000150.1:0-11302 GCA_035486095.1 Bryobacteraceae bacterium | reverse complement strand
ATGGATCTGGAAACGCATCCTCCCTCGGCGCCCACCACGGCTCTCGCGCTTTCGCTTAAACCGGTGCATCCGCGCACGGTTCAAACCGGCATTTTTCTTCCCGTCACGCCCGCGCCCGACAAACTGGAGCTCACGCTGGCGCGCATCCGGGGCATCGTCGGCGAAAACAACGTTGGCCTCCCCGAACTCCTCAACACTCACCATCCCCACCCTTTTCGTCTCGTGCCTGGCCCCCCAGCTCCCAATCCCCAACCCCAATCCCCGGGCCGCCAGGCCTTCCGCTACTTCCGTCCACCCCTTTCCGCCACTGTGGAACTCGACGGCAACCGCCCCAGCCGTCTCACCGCTTCCGGCATTCACGGAAAGGTGCTCAACGCCGCCGGGCCGTGGCGCACCTCGGGCGATTGGTGGACCACTACCGTCTGGTATCGCGACGAATGGGACGTCGCGCTCTCCAACGGCTCCCTGTACCGCATTTACCGCGATTCCCATTGGTTTGTAGAAGGCTCCTATGACTAACCAAAGTGCCAGCTCCCCAATCCCCAACCCCCAATCCCCTTACGTTGAGCTCCATTGCCGCAGCGCATTCAGCTTCCTGGAAGGGTCTTCTGTTCCGGAAGAGTTGGTGGCCCGCGCCGCCGCACTCGACTTCCCTGCCCTGGCTATTCTCGATCACGACAACATCTCCGGCGCCGCCCGCTTCCACATGGCCGCGAAAAAGGCCGGCATCCGCGCGCACATCGGCGCCGAAATCACTTGCACCGATGGCCATCGCTATGCGCTGCTGGCCGAAAATCGCACCGGCTATCAGAACCTGTGCCGGCTGATCACCCGCATGAAGATGCGCGCTAAGAAAGGAGAGGGTGCAGCCGCACCCCAAGAGTTCGCTGAGTTATCACCAGGACTGGTGTGTCTGGCTTCCCGCCCCGACGCCTGCTTTCTCGATCTGTTCGGCGCGAAGAACGTCTTCGTCGAGCTCCAGCGCCACTACAATCGCGCTGAAGAAGCTCTGAACCAGGCGCTCATCGATTTCGCACGCCACCACCGATTGCCGCTGGTGGCCACCAACGGCGTGAGCCATGCCACGCCTGAATCCCGCGAAGCGCTCGACGTGCTCACCTGCGTCCGCCACAAAACCACCATTCACGAAGCCGGACGCCTGCTCTCCATCAACTCCGATCGGTATATGAAAACCGCGCGAGAAATGTCGTGCCTCTTTGCAGACCTGCCCGAAGCCATCGCTAACACCAAAGCGCTTTCCGATCGCCTGCAATTCACGCTCGCCGATCTGGGCTATCAATTTCCCCGCTATCCAGTGCCCCCTGGAGAAACGATGAATTCGTTCCTGCGAAAGCGCGTGGAAGAAGGCGCGATGAATCGCTATCACTCGAAATCCGTCGATCTGCGCCGCCGCGCCCGCGTCCAAATCGATCGTGAACTCGCGATGATCGAAAAACTCGACCTGCCCGGCTATTTCCTGATTGTTTGGGACATTGTCGACTTCTGCCGAGGCCAGAACATTCTGGTGCAAGGCCGCGGTTCTGCAGCCAATAGCGCGGTCTGTTATGCGCTCGGCATCACGGCTATCGATCCGGTGGAGATGGAACTGCTCTTCGAGCGTTTTCTGTCCGAAGAGCGCGGCGAATGGCCGGATATCGATCTCGACCTGCCGAGCGGCGATCAACGCGAGCGCGCCATCCAGTACGTCTACGAACGCTATGGCAAATTCGGCGCAGCCATGACCGCCAACATCATCACTTATCGCGGCCGGTCTGCGGTGCGCGACATCGGCAAGGTGCTGGGATTTCCTGAAACTGATCTGGCGCGCATCTCGGCGCTGGTTCCCTCCTGGGGCTGGACCGATCCAAAAGAGACTGCCGAACGCCAGTTCACCGAAGCCGGCTTTTCGCCGCAAAAGCATCCGTTGATTGGAAAATTCCTGGATCTGTACATGACTATCCAGGATCTGCCGCGTCATCTGGGCCAGCATTCGGGCGGTATGGTGATCTGCGAGGGCCAGCTCGATTCCATTGTTCCGCTGGAGCCCGCCACCATGCCCGGCCGCGTGGTCATCCAGTGGGACAAGGAAGATTGCGCCGATATGGGAATCATCAAAGTGGATCTGCTGGGCCTGGGCATGATGGCCGTGCTCGAAGAATCCATCCAGCTGATTCGCACCGCATATCGCGAAGAAGTTGATCTCGCGCATCTGCCGCAAGATGACGATCTGGTTTATCAAGCGCTGCAAAATGCCGACACCATCGGAATGTTTCAGGTGGAAAGCCGCGCACAAATGTCCTGCCTGCCGCGGCTGCAGCCCAAAGAGTTCTACGACATTGTGGTGCAAGTCGCAATCATTCGGCCAGGCCCTATTGTGGGCAATATGCTGAATCCGTTTCTGCGCCGCCGGCAGGGCCGGGAGAAACCCGAGTGCCTGCATCCATCGCTGGAGCCCGTGCTGCGCCGGACACTGGGCGTCCCATTATTCCAGGAACAGTTGCTGCGCATGGCAATGATCGTGGCTGGATTCACTGGAGGCGAAGCCGAAGAGCTGCGCCGCGCCATGGGATTCAAGCGCTCCGAAGCCCGCATGCGCAGCATCGAAACCCGGCTGCGCGATGGCATGACGCGCAACTGCATCACCGGCCAGCAGCAGGACAGCATCGTTCAATCCATCACCGCGTTTGCGCTGTACGGTTTTCCTGAATCGCACGCCGCCAGCTTCGCCTTGATCGCCTACGCCAGCGCATACTTGAAGTGCCGCTATCTGGCCGCATTCACCGCCGCGATTCTGAACAATCAGCCCATGGGTTTCTACGCGCCGGCCACGCTGGTCAAGGACGCGCAGCGCCACGGCCTGCATTTCAATGCCATCGATGTCACGCGCTCGGATTGGCCGTGCACCATCGAGGAAGAAAATGGCGAGCGGCGCGTTCGCCTGGGATTGAATTACGTCAAGGGACTGCGCGAGCAGGCCGCCCGAGCCATTCTCGCCGCACGCGCGCAGGCTCCGTTCGCGAGCATCCAGGATTTAGCGGACCGCGTTCCCGAGCTTCGCAAAGACGAATTACGCAAGTTGAGCGAAATCGGCGCGCTCAATTTCATCACCGCATCGCCCACGCATCGCCGCGCCGCGCTGTGGGATTCCGAACTTGCCTTACGCCCGAGCGGCCCATTGTTTTCCACCCCCCCATCTTCAACGCCCAATCCCGCGCCGCTCGCTCCCATGAGCGCCAGCGAGCGCTTGAATTCGGATTTTCGCCGGACGCACCTCACCATCGGTAAACATCCCATGGCTTTTCATCGCGAGAAAATGAATCTCCTGGGCGTCACGCCCGCTGCACAATTGAAATTCGTGCGTAACGGCCGCATCGTTCGCATCGCCGGATGCATCATCTGCCGCCAGCGGCCCGGTACAGCCAAAGGCCTGCTATTTCTGAGCATCGAGGACGAAACCGGCGTCTCCAATGCCGTGGTGATGCCCGATGTCTTCGATCGCGAACGCAAGACCATCCTCAACAATTCTTATCTGGTTATCGATGGCGAGATGCAGAACGTGGACAATGTTTATACCGTGCGAGCCGCGCATTTCGAACCACTGCATGTGGTTGAAGAGGCCGTGCCGTCGCACGACTTTCATTAAGCGTACAGCCCCATCCGCTCCTTCACCAACCGCACGGTGGACTTGGCGATGGGCGACACCCGCTCCGCGCCTTCCTTGAGCACGCCTGTCAAGTAGCCGGGCTCACCCATGATCTCGGCATAACGCTTCTGCAATGGCTCCAGCTTCGAGATCACCATTTCCGCGACCTGCTTTTTGAGATCGCCGTAGCGCATGCCGCTAAAGTGCGCCCGCATTTTATCCGCCGGCCATTCGCTGAAAGCCTGAAAAATGCTCAACAGGTTTAGAACGCCCGCGCCGGCCGCAGCGAAGTCCACCGCCGGCAGAGAATCCGTGGTGGCGCGCATGATCTTCTTCCGAACCTGATCGATGGGGTCAAGCAGACCCACCGCATGCCCGGTTCCGGCCGCGGATTTGCTCATTTTCTTGTCTGGTTCATCCAGGCCCATCACCCGCGCGCCCACCAATGGCAAGTGCGTGGCCGGCATCACGAACGTTTCACCGTACAGCGAATTGAAGCGCTGCGCGATGTCGCGCGCCAGTTCCAGATGCTGCGCCTGATCGTCGCCCACCGGAACGATTGCGGCCTGATAAACCAAAATATCGGCCGTCATCAACACCGGATATTGCAGCAATCCGTCACCCACCGTTTCCTGCGCCTGCGACTTGGCCTTATATTGCGTCATCCGTTCCAGCCAGCCAACGGGAGTGACACAGGTCAGCATCCAGGCCAGCTCGGCATGCTCCGGCACCGCCGACTGCACCACGATGGTGGAATGCTTCGGATCGATGCCCGCCGCCAGAAACAGCCCCGCAGTTTCGAGAATCTTCGCGCGCAGCTCGGCCGGCTCCTGATAAACCGTGATGGCATGCAGATCGACGATGCCGAAGATGCTTTCGTAGTTGCCCTGGATCTCAACCCAGTTCTTCAATGCTCCGAGATAGTTTCCAATATGCAGATTGCCGGTCGGCTGAACGCCGGAAAACACGCGTGCTTTCATGTCTGAACATTCATGGTACCCTTTCGCTTGCCTATTCAAGAAACTTTGACGATTGAAAAGCTGGTGTACGGGGGCGAAGGACTGGCGCGCCAGGAAGGCAAGGTCATTCTAGTGCCTTTTGTCCTGCCGGGCGAAATAGTGCGTGCCGAAACGGAGCGCTCGAAGAACGATCTGTGGCGCGGCCGGGCCCTGGAAGTGCTGCAGCCATCGGCTTCGCGGATAACGCCCGGATGTCCCTACTTCCAGCGCTGCGGCGGCTGCCAGTATCAACACATCGACTACTCTTTCCAATTGCAGCAAAAGCGAGAGATTCTGCGCGAGGCGTTGCAGCGCGTGGGCAAGATTGAATTCACCGGCGAGATCGGCATGCTCTCAGCCGAGCCGTGGCAATACCGCAACCGCGTGCAGCTCCACGTGGAGGGTGGAAACGTCGGCTATTTTGCACAAGGCTCGCGGGATCTTTGCGCGATCGATCATTGTCCCATCGCTTCACCGAAGCTGAATAGCACCATCGCCAAACTGAAGGAAGTGCTTGCGGACTTTCCTTCCGTTACCACGGCCATCGAACTATTCACCAATGAAACAGACGTGCAGGTCAATGTTGTGGACCGCGTTCCGCGCCAGGCACTCTCCGCATTGGCAACGCTCGGAGTAACAACGCCGATTCAATACGGCCGATTTCAAGTGAGCCGCAATTCTTTCTTCCAGGTGAACCGCTTCCTGATCGATCCGTTAACAGAATGCGCCATCAACGATACGCAAGGCGCATGGGCACTCGATCTCTACGCCGGCGTCGGACTGTTTTCGGTAAAGCTGGCCGAACGTTTCGCCAAAGTGACAGCGGTGGAATCAAGCGCCAGCAGTCTTCGCGATTTAGAACGGAATTTCGCACAACCGGCCGTCAACGCCAATGTCGAAGATTACCTGGCGGGCCTGGACTCCACACCTGATTTCATCCTGGCCGATCCACCGCGCGCCGGTTTAGGCAAACAGGTGGTGAAAGAACTGGCACGAATTCGCGCCCCGCGCCTCACCATCGTTTCGTGCGATCCGGCAACTCTGGCGCGGGATTTGCAGGGCTTGATCACCCAGAACTACCGCATCCAGAAACTCACGCTGGTCGATCTGTTCCCCCAAACATTCCACCTGGAAACCGTGGTCGAACTTTCCGCATAAGCAGTTCGGCCAGACTCGATGCGATGGCCAGGCCCAGCAGCATCGGCCACAGCCGCAAGGTTGAGGACTCAGACCGTCCGCCTGAATCGAACACCTGCTTGGGCTCCGGATTGAACCGCCCGCCGGTGAATTGCGCAACCGAACGCAGCAAAAAATCGTTCGACCCGTAATCCAGCAGTTCTTGCTCCGGCTGATAGAAGCCGACTTCGGGAAAAGCGCGCGATTCGTCGAGCGGCCGGATACGGAACAGGCCCTGCAAAGCGCCGATATGAATTGTTCCGCGATACGATTTGGCTCCCAGCTTGGTGATGGGCACCGGATGCCGGAAACCATTGGGTCCCAGGATAAAGATTTCAGGCAGCTTCGAGGGATCTTCGGCACCGGCGCCGAGATGGTAATTCATTACCAGATCCCCGCTCGCGCTGTCGTACTCGGCCTTGGCTTCGCGGCTTTCAGCGTGCGGGAGTAAATCGCGAAACGTGTTGGTCCACAGTTTGTCGAAGCCTTTCCAGGTCACCCAATCGGCTGCCCAACGGCTCTTCGCGTCAGACGTAAATACTACCGCGCGGCCCAGGCCGTATTGCCAGCGCACCAGCAGCGGATCCATCTCGTCCACCTTCAGAATAGTGTCCGCGGTGGGCTTGCTGATGAATCGCACATAACCTTTGAGCGCAGGCGCCGTATCGATATCCACGCCGTTCAGAATCTCGGTGTTCTTCGAGACGAACGGCCGCAGCGATTTTTCCACGGCGGTTGATCCGGTGTGCTCCATCACATCCTTGAGCACAATTTGTTCCAGACCGGAGGGCTCATTCAGGAAGTAAGACTTGCCACCAGCGACGGAAGCCACCTTTTCCAGGTATGCCCGGTTCACGTCCTGGCCCAGGCCAACAGTGGAGATAGTCACATGCTGTGCCAACGCTTCTTTAGAAAGGTCCAAGCTATCGCCTTCCTCCGAAATACCGTCGGTGAGCAGCACGATGTGTTTGAACGTGGCGTGGGAAGGCAGCACTTTGCGATACGCCTCCGATAGCGCGGGCGCAATCTGCGTCCCACCATCGGGAACAATTCCTGAAATCAGGCGCTTGATCAGGACCTTGTCTTCGGCGCGGCGAATGGGCACGTCCCACTGAAAGGAGTTATCGAAGATCAGAACACCCACCAGGTCGATGGGGCGAAGATTGTCTACCACGCCGATGGCGGCTTGGCGCGCGAGTTCAATCTTCTTGCCTTCCATGGATGACGATTTGTCTATTATCAGCACCACGGCCGTGCCCTCAGGCGATCGCGGCGGAGCCAGTTTCGCGGGCAGCGTGCGATCCAAGGCATCTTCCACTTTTTTGTTTTCGGCGTAGAGATTGCGCTCACCCGCGATCACCAGCAACCCGCCGCCTTGCTGGACGAATTTCTCGATCTCGTCTTTTCTGGAGGCAGGCAGTGCTTCCATATCCAGATTGTTCAACACCACTAGTTGGTAGTCGGCCAGCGTGCCATGCGCGGGATCGCCGGTACGATCGACGTCGAACTGGGCCGCAGCCAGCGTTTGCAGCAGGTTGGTTTCCGTGCCTGCGGGATCCTGCGAGATGTAAAGCAGCTTGGGACGACGCAATGTCACCGCGCGATCGAACCGGATTTCGCCCAGACCGCTGGCCTGGATCACGCCTGAGAGGTTCAAAGCGCCCGCCGCAGTGAGGCTGGCATGAACGCGAACCTGATTGTCGCCCTTTTCAAGCTTCACCGGGTTCGATCCCAGCACTTTTCCCTCGGCGCTGATTTCCACCGAGCCTGAGACCGCGGACGGCGATGCGATGCTCAGATCCACCGGAAACTGCTCGCCGGTGAACGCCACGGTGGGCACGGTCACCGATTCCAGGCGCAGCGTGGGCTGAGGCCGGCCCCGTAACGCGACTGTGTCAATGGGAATGCCGAGGCGCTGAGCCTGCCAGGCGGCGCGCGTAATGCTGCCCGCGTTTTCTTTACCGTCAGAAACCAGCACGATTCTCGGCACCAGATCCGACGGCAGCGAACTGATGGCTTCTTCGACGCCGGTTTCCAGATCGGTGGCGCGTCCGGCTTCGCCCGCCGTGGTTTCCAGATGCAGGCCGCGCTGCTCGCCAGCGGCCAGATCGCGCACCGATCGGGCAAAGGGAAGCACGCGCACCCAGTGGCGGCCGCGGCCTTTATCCAGAGCTGACGCAAATTCAGAAGCGCGCGCCAGATCCTGCTGGGAAACGCTGGAGGATGTATCCACCAAAACGGCAACCGCCATTTTTGTTTGGGGCAAGGTGAGCGTAGGCTCGGCCAGAGCCAGCACGATGGCCAGGAAAGAGAGTGTCTTCAGAAGCAGCGCGGTGATGCGCCGTGTGTGGCGCCACTCGAAAAACATCCAACCCAGGGGCAGAAGCAGAAAGATCAGAACCCAGGACCGCTCGAAGGTCACGATGCTTTCCTCCACCACGGCGACCCGGCTTCGCCCGCTGCAGCGCCTTTGGCCGCGCGCATGCGCCGATCGATCCGGCCATAAAGAATCCAGTCGGCAAGCAAGCCGGCAGCACCCGCCAGCGCCAGCCAATGCCAAAGATCGCGCGAGGTGGGGCCCAGGGGCGCGCGGCCAGGCAAGCCCAGCTTCACGCCCTGCCGAATGTCGGCGTCGGAGGGCTTCCAGACCGTGTCGCCGGGCTGCGGAAGCGTGAGCGAGTAAACCAGTTCCCGATCGCCAGTGAGCACCCGCACCACGCCCGGCGCGCCCGTGAAGAAACGGAGCGTCTTGCCTTCCACGGTGAAAGGCAGCGGGCGGCCTTCCTCCGTTTGGACGCGGATCAAATTCGGATCGGCTTCCGATTCCAATTCAACATCCACTGTGCCCACCGTGGCCGCCGTCAACTCCCAGGAGCGAAAAGCGTCGGGCGCCATCCAGCGGATGATGTTCGCGAATAACAGCGGCGTGGTGAGTTGGTATTTCATTCCAGATCTCACGGGGTGAAAACCAAGCACCACCATTCTTGGATTACCGGGGCGCGCGACAACTAACGGGCCGGCATCCGACCGGGCAACCACGATATCGCCGGGACCGGGCTCCAGGATTTGGGCACTGGCCAGTTGGATATCGCGCGCACGTAACCCCGCGCCCAGCGGATGATCAGACTGCCATTGATTGAGCTTGACGTTTTGCTCTGTGCCGCGCACCGGAATGGGAGACTTGCCCACGGGCGGCTCCAGCCAAATGCTTTGCGCGGCGGGCGGCG
The DNA here is from genome assembly GCA_035486095.1 of Bryobacteraceae bacterium. Taxonomy (GTDB): domain Bacteria; phylum Acidobacteriota; class Terriglobia; order Bryobacterales; family Bryobacteraceae; genus Palsa-89. The sequence continues at coordinate 2,258 of DATHNM010000150.1, read as the reverse complement.
ACGGCGGCGCAAAATGATCCAGCAGAACGATACCTCCGTGAGCATCCGGCTGGTAGCTCGAGACCGGAAGAAAAGTGGGCTGAATGCCTGGAATGGCGGTGAAGATGGGCCGCAAGAGATCGGGCTCGGCTGAATAGATGGTGACGGGCAAGACACCGCGCGGCGGCAGTTCCAGAATGGCGCGGCTGTCCTGGCGGAAAGCCCCTTGCGTAGCCAGGCGCGCTTCCAACCACCCAGCGGCGCGTGTCTTGAACCGGAAGTTCATGTCTTCTTCGGCGCCCGGTTTGAGTTCGAAGCGGTGGGTTGCGACTGGCGACCCACCGAAAGCCACGGTCATCGGAATGGAACGAGCCACGGCTCCATAGTTCTTAGCGGCGATGAAGACCTCCCATGTATCGGCATCGTCCAGCGCGCGATGTACGCTCACCTTCCGCAACCCAACGTGTTCGGTGGGGCCGTCAATCGGAATCAAGCGGAAATTGGCGGGTACTGCCAGATGCGCTGCCTGCTCAGTGGGCACGCGGCCGGCACCCACAAAAACAACTTCCCCGGGACGCTGGGCCTGCACCTTCTGAGCCTGAGCGGCGAAATCGAGAGCTTCCTGCAGATTGAGCGGCGCGACGCCCGGCTGGGTCTGATCGATGGCTTGATGAATCTTCTTGCGATCCGATTCAAAAAGCAGCGCAGGCATGGCCAGCACGTCCGCGCGCACCACCATGACGCGATCGGCCGGGGGCAGCGCGTTCACGTAACTGTCGGCGGCCAGGCGTGCCCGGTCGATCAGCCTGGCATTACCCAGGCGCGCGGCCATCCACGCGGAGGTGTCGAGAATCAACACATGATCGCGCGAGTAGCGCGCCGGCGAACCAATACGAAGCTGGGCGATGGCCAGCAGCAGCAGCAACAGGCTGATCAATTGCAGCAGCAGAGACCAAGGCTGTTGCAGTTTACGGCGGTGCTTTAATACCGGGGGTTTTTCCGCGGCCGCGAAGAAGCGCAGCGTGGCCACGGTGTGGTGCTTGCGCATGCGGTCTAGCAGGTACAACGCCACCACGACGCCCGAAAGCGATCCCAGAATCGCCAGCAGTTCGGGCAAAGATAGGTTGGTAAGAAAGAACATCGTGGCTTACTCGAGCCCGCCGGCGCGTGCCAGCGGGCCAAACACTGCCTCTTCAATTGTAGTTGCGGTGCTGATCCCCACATATCGCCCGCTATTGCGCAGGCCCACGCGCTGGATGTCGCGGGCATGGGCGTCGAAGGCCTGCGTATAATTCGCGCGTGACGCGTCATCGAAGCCGATCTCCAGCGTCTCGCCCGTTTCAGCGTCCGTCAGATCCAGCAAGCCTTCCCAACCGGGTTCGCGATCTTCGTCTGCCCAAACCTGAACCAGAATCAGTTCGTGGCCGAAATCGGCCAGATATTGCAGCGGCCGCTCGCAACCGGCATCGTCCAGGAAATCCGAAATGATAATCAGCAAGCCGCGCTGCGGATACGTGGAGATGAAGTCGCGCGCGATTTGAAAATAATCGGTGCGCCCGAAGGGCTTGAGCTGCTCCAGAAACTTCACGGCTGGAATAAATCTGTGGCGTCCGCCGCCGCACAGAAAAGAATCGCCCAGTTCGTGGCCGAAGGGCTGGATGCAGATGGTGTCCAGCCGCACCAGGCCCACATAGCACAGCGCGGCGGCCAGCTTGCGGGCATAGTCAAACTTAGAGACGGCGCCGGTGGTCATGGAGTTGCTGCAATCGAGCAGGATGCGGACGGGAGTGCGCGGCTCCACTTGGAACATTTTCAGAAACAGCTTTTCCAGTCGCAAGTAGGCGCGCCAGTTGACGGCGCGGAGATCGTCGCCATGATGGAACTGGCGATGATCGAGAAACTCCTGGCCGGGTCCGGCGAAATGCGAGATATTGTGGCCACCGACCAGACCGGGGAACGACTTTTGCCAGCGGATGGCCAGCCGCTCGAGCTTCTCGAGGAACGCGCTGTCGATCAGTGGCTCGGTTTTCAATGGACGGCTTTCACTTGACGGATAAGGCGGTTACGCTTTCGATGATGGTGGTGAGCAGGGTATCGGGGGTCTGTCCGTCGGCGTGGGCGTCGAAATTCAGGATGATGCGGTGGCGGAGCACGTCGGGCGCGATCTCGCGAACATCGTCGCCGCTTACGTTCAAACGGCCGCGCATCAGAGCGAGCACCCTGCCACATTCCACCAGGGCCTGCGCGCCTCGCGGCGAACTTCCATAGCGAATGTATTT
>DATHNM010000149.1:0-5892 GCA_035486095.1 Bryobacteraceae bacterium | reverse complement strand
TCTTGAGCTTCGGCAACACCGCCATGCTGGCAAACTTCCTGATCTTCGGAATTCTGGTGGCGATTTCCAATCAGGCAACCGAGAACGCCGCGATTACCGAACCCTTTCGCAAGCCAGTGCTTCGACAGGCATGGGTACTGGGGGCCGCCGCCGCGACTCTGCTGGGATTCGCGGCGTATTATCAGGTGGCGCACGACCAGGATTTCCTGGCGCGCGAGGCGAAGGTCTTTGAGGACGACGGCGTCAAGAGGCCGCAGCGCAATCCACGGCTCAACTCCCTGGCGCGCGAGATCCGCCGCGGAAACATTTTCGACCGCAATGGCGTATTGCTCGCCACCAGCGATTGGAATGAACTGGAGCAGCGGCGCGATCAATATTCAAAGCTGGGCATTTCGATTGATGCGGCTTGCTCACGGCTCGACAACCGGCATTATCCCTTCGGATCGCTTACCGCGCACCTGTTGGGCGACCTGCGCACCGGCGATAATTTTCACGCCACCAATGCCTCGCTCATCGAGCACGATTCGAACCAGAAACTGCAAGGCTTCACCGACTATCATGAACTGGCGCCGCTGATCCGCTATCGTCATCAGCCGGGCAATCCCGAAATTGCGAAATTGCTGGCGCGCGACCGCAATGTCAGCGCGTCCATCGATATTCGCCTGCAGATGCGCGCGGAAAAAGCTTTGGAAAATCAACTGCTGAAAGCGCACAAGGACAAAGGCGCCATCGTGGTGCTGGATCCGAACTCGGGCGATGTGCTGGCGCTGGTGAGCGCGCCGGCGCCCGATGCCAAGTCTCAGGCCACACCGGAAGAACTGTTCGATCGCGCGCGCTACGGCCAATATCCGCCGGGTTCCACATTCAAACTGGTCACCGCCATGGCGGCGCTGCGCCTGGATCCCGCGCTCGAGAACAAGAGCTTCAGTTGCCGCCGCCTGCCGGATGGCCGCGTGGGCGCCATCATACCCGGCTGGCGCAAGCCGATTCGCGACGACGTGGGCGATTCGGCGCATGGAACGCTGACCATGCATCAGGCCATCGCGGTTTCATGCAATGCGTATTTCGCGCAGCTGGGAGTTTTTTCGGTCGGCGCGAAACAGCTGAGCGATACGGCCACGCTGCTGGATATTCCGGCGGGCAGCATCGCCGATATTCAAGCTGCCATGCCATTTGCGGCTTATGGCCAGGGCCCGGTATTGGTCACACCGTTTAAGATGGCGCGCGTCGCAGCCACCATTGCGGCCAATGGTTCCATGCAGGAAGGCCGTTGGGTAATCGACGCCAGCAACGCTCGCAGCGCGCCGCCCAAGCAAATTCTCGCGCCAGATCTGGCGGCGTTTCTGGCCGGCGCCATGCGGTCCGTGGTGGTGGAAGGAACGGCGCGGCGCGCGATGAAGGGCGAGGCCGTGAGTGTCGCCGGAAAAACCGGCACCGCGCAGCTGGATGAGGGCATGCCGCATTCCTGGTTCGCTGGATTCGCACCTTATGATGGCGATCGATCGAAGAGCATCGCGTTCGCTGTGGTGGTTGAGCATGGCGGATACGGCGGAACAACGGCCGCGCCCATCGCACGGGAAATTGTGGATGCCGCTCAAGAGCTAGGGTTGGTGAAATGAAAATTTCGGAGCTGATTGAGCGCCTGGGGCGGACTGTATTCGAAGCCCCCTTCGGCGCCAACGCGCAAGCCATCGGCGATTCGCCCGAGGTGGCGGAGATTCGTATCGCGGTGCTGGATGAGGTGAAGAAGAAAATCCAGCGCGCGGGCGGGCAGGCGCTTTTCCCTTACAACGTGGTGCGCATCCAGATCCGCGCCGCGGCCGACGAAGGCGCCGTTTTCGAACGCGACTTCTTCCGTGGATTTTTCGACGAAGAGCTGCGCAAGGGATTGTCGAAAGAAGCTTGCCGGTTTCCCGATGACCTGCGCGTCGAAATTCGGGCCGTGAGTGAGCAGGCCAAGTGGCTGCTGATCGAAACGGTGGCCGAAGAAGCTGCGCCGCAATCCGACGAAAGCCCGCGCGCGCGCAAGGCCGCTCGCTTAGTGGTGGCCGCGGGAACCGCCAATAAATCGGAAATCCCGCTGCAAAAAGCGCGCATTAATATCGGCCGCCTTAGCGACGTCTACAAATCCGAAGGGCTCTCGCGCCGCAACGATCTGGCGTTTGCCGAAGATAATCCCATCAATCGCACCGTATCGCGCGAGCACGCCCACATCCTGCACGACAAAAAGACCGGCGAGTATCGCTTGTTCAACGATCGCTGGTACAAGCGCGGCAACAAGACGGAGAACAATTGCGGGCTCTGGATTGTGCGCGATGGCATGGGGCAGGAAGTGCATCGCGACACCCGCGGCACCCGCTTGCTGCCGGGCGATGAGATTCACCTGGGCAAAGCAGTCATCAAATTCCAGCGGTAGCGCACGACCTAGATCAAATCCAGAGCCTGCTCAAAATCGGTCATCAAATCCCGCCAGTCTTCGATCCCGATCGAGATGCGGACCAGCCCGTCGGTGACGCCCGCTGCGGCGAACTCCTCTTCGGTAAATCCCGAATGCGTGGTGGTCTTGGGATGGCACACCAGCGTTTCCACGCCGCCCAGCGACACCGCGTTGCGCGCGATGCGCAAATTACGCAAAAACTCGAAGGCGGCTCGTTTGCCGCCGCGCAAGTCAATCGACAGCATGCCGCCCGGAAAATCGCATTGATGCCGCGCGATCTCCGCCTGCTCGGGATCGGTGAACAGCGTTGGATATAAGACGCGGTCGATCTTGGGATGCTTCGCCAACCGGATCGCGATACGCTCGGCATTCTTGCTCGATCGATTCATGCGCAGCGTAACAGTGGGCAAGCGGCCCTCCAGCATCCAGCATTCGTCGGGCTGCAGAATATTGCCAAACAGATTGCGCTTGGAGCGCATCTGGCGAATCAGGTTTGCATCGCTGGCGATGGCTATGCCCGCGATCAGATCGCTGAGCCCGGAAAGATACTTGGTGGCTGAGTACAAAGACAAGTCTGCGCCCAGCATCAGCGGGTGCTGGAACGTTGGGCCCAGCAGGGTGTTGTCCACCATAATCAGAGGCTTCGGATCCAGATGCGCAACCGCATCGGCGGCGTGACGGATGTCGGTCATCACAATGGTGGGATTGGCAGGCGTCTCAATCAGGACGATGGCCAGGTTCTTGGTGGAACGGATGGCTTCGTCCATCTCGCCGGTGTGTCCGGCCTGCACCGGAACGCCGCCGATGCCGAGCGTGCTGAGAAAATCCTCAATCAAATGCTGCGTGCCGCCGTAAATTGGCACGGTGTAGACGATATTCTGGCCGGGCCGCGCAAACGCGAACAACGCGGTAACGATGGCGGCCATCCCCGAATTGAAAACCAATGCCGCGTGCGCGCCTGTTTCAAGCGGAACCACGCGCGCTTCCAGAATTTCGGCGTTGGGGTGATTGAAGCGCGAATAAATCAGGTCGGGCTGCTCACCTTCGAGGACCTGGGCGCGTCCGGCCACCAGGTCAAAAGCGCGCTCGGCGGCTTCCGGGCTGGGGAAAACGTAGGTGGAGCTGCGAAAAACCGCGGGCCGCGCCGATCCAACCGAAAGGCTGGGATCAAAACCGCGGGTAAGAACTTGAGTGGGCGGGCGGAGGTCCTGCTGATCGGCCATGAACTGCCTCCGATTTCAGTTTAGCGGTTGGCGCCGGCATGCGCTGGCGCCGGGTTGGATTGCCTCTATGATGGGCGGGAAAACAGCGACAACAGACCGGAGAGTGAGCTGTTTTTCTTGGGCGCTTCCGAACTTCCAGCCAGCCGGTCCACCAGCCCGATCACGCTCTTGCCGAAACTGGTGGCCGGACCCAGCGGCTTGCCTTCCATCAGCGATTTCTGGATGGCTTCGTAATCGCTGGGCATGATGTGGAAGATGTCGGTGTGCAGCGCGGTGCCGATCACGTCTTTGCTCAGCCCGGTGTGACGGTCATAGCGGTTCACAATCAAACGCAGCTTGAACCGCCCGATGTTGTTGGCATCCAGATAGCCCAGCGCCCGCTGCACTGCCTGCAGCGCGGTCAGCTCATTCGTGGTCACCAGCAGAATCTCATCGGCCAACTGGGCCTGGCTCAAGTTCCAATCGCCATACACGCCGCCGGTATCCAGCACCACAATGTCATAAGTGCCGCGCGCATATTCAATGATGCTGGTAGCGTCCTTTAGCTCGCTCATGCCCTCCGTCATCACTTCGGGCGAGAGCAGCACATCCACACCATTCCGGGTGGTGACGACAGAACGCCAGAGGTCTGCGTCAATGTCGTGCGAACGCGCCAGCGCGTCCATGAAGCTATAAGCTGATTTGATCTTCAGCAGGAACGAGAGCGTACCGGCCAGCGGATCCAGATCGGCCAGCAGAATTCGCTTGTCGCCGCGCTTCATCTGATACACCAGATTGCTGGCAATGGTGCTGGCGCCGCAGCCGCCCTTGGCGGGCATAATGCAATAGACCTTGCCGGAGTTTGTGGCGCGGCCGGGCTGCAGCCGGGCGATCTTTTGCAGCGCGCCTTCCACCTGTTCGGAGGTGAACGGGGGGATCAGAAAGTCGCTCGCGCCCTGGCGCAGGCAACGCAGCACCAGTTCCGGATCGTTGGTCGGCAGCACCACGATGATGGGCAGCTTGGCATCGATCCGCAGCAGATCGTGGATCAGGGCTAAACCTGCCTCGCGTGGTTCGCCAATCTCCAGCAGGCAAAGATTCGGCGTCTCGGTACCCATCACCTCCGCCAGCTGGTGACGCATGGGATAGGCGTTCAGATCGTGGCCCGAAAAAGTAGGCAGATGCTTGCGAAGAAGCGGCGCTAAGTCCCGGATTATCTTCTGGTTAGGGCAAATAAACAGCGCTTTCCAGGTACCACTGAATTTCGGAGCTTCAGGCTGGGGCATGGGCGCACTGCGGACTTTCCCTCATGAGAGTCCTAACGATCAAATCGGCTAGTGTTGATGATAACATGAGAGCCTTCACTCACCCGATCAACTAAACATTCGAACGCATTCGCCGATAAGGCTTAGTTTGATTCACGAATCAAACTGAGGCCCGCATGAGGAAGGCGTGTCGGCTGGTAAGAGACCAACATGAGCCCAGAACATTCGAATGAAGACCGATCGAAGAAAACTGTCGTGGTGTGCGACACCCAACCCATAACGGCGGAAGGATTGCGAACCTTACTGACCGCGGCCGGAGACCTGGAGTTCCTGTCGGCGTTGAATTCGTTGGAGGCAGCCACGCAACTGATGACCGCCCGGCCACCCGATGTTGTGATCGTGGATAAAGGATTCGGCATGCGAATCGTGCTGGACTGGATTCACGATCTGAAGATGGCGGACGCCGCGCCCGCCGTCACGGTGTGGGGCGTTTCCATGACCGAGGCCGAAGCCTTGCGCCTGCTGCAGGCTGGCGCCAAGGGGATTGTCCGCAAGACCGCCGATCTGGAGAGCATCCTGAGCTGCTTGCGGACGGTGGCTTCCGGACGCAGTTGGATGGAAGATTGCGTGTTCCGCGATTCGGCGCGCCAGGAGCGCTACCCGCGCTCGGAACTCACCCCGCGCGAGCACCAGGTGCTCGAAATGGTGGAACAAGGGTTCAAGAACAAGGAAATCGCGCTCGAATTGGGCATTCGCCCGGGAACGGTAAAGATCCATTTGAAGCATATCTTCGAAAAGACCGGCGTGCGGGGCCGTTACGGATTGGCGATTAGCGGGTTGAAGGAACGCGGATTGGTCTCGATGGTGAGTTGACGGGCGAGGCCCATGTCGGCGATCACTTGGTTTCCCTTACACGAACCGGGACGTCGAGCCTGAGATCTCCATAGATGACCGTGATTTTTCCTGACCCTGGCGCCACCGGCGTCAC
>DATHNM010000148.1:0-6037 GCA_035486095.1 Bryobacteraceae bacterium | reverse complement strand
ATGCTCCAGATGCGCGACCATTCCACGGTGCATTTCTCCTCGCGAGCGAAGCGCTGGCTCGCTTCCTGTGCTTCCCGATACATGCCCGCCAGGATCCCGGCATCCAAATCGCGTTGATCGAGAGTGGTTTCGCAGCGCCCCACCACTGCGGTAACAATTCCCGGAAATGTTTTGACGCTGCCCATGGTGCACACAGCGTCCTTATGTTTTCCGGCGATGGTCCTGATTTCGAGCGCCAGTTTCGCGGCCGCCGCCAGCGCATCGTGCCGCGCGTTCATGGGTGTCGATCCCGAATGCGCCTCCTGTCCGAAGAACGTGATAGCGTGGCGTTCCACGCCTTTCGTTCCCAACACCACTCCCAACGGCAGTTCCATGCTCTCCAGCACCGGCCCCTGTTCGATGTGCAATTCGATGTACGCCGCCGCGTTCTTCTGCTCGCGGGTAGCATCGGGAAAACGATCGATGGGAAAACCGCAGCGCGCCACCGCGTCTTCCAGGCGAATACCGTCTCTATCCGTGCGCACGCGGTCGGCTGCGATGCTCGAAGTGCCCGCGAAAGCCGACGAGCCCAGCAGGCTGCGTCCAAAACGCGCGCCCTCTTCATCGGCCCAGTCAACTAAACGAATGGTCAGCGGGGGGCGGCCCGCGTATTCCTCCGAGAAGCGGCGCAACACTTCCAGGCCAGCCAGGAAATCCAGGCATCCGTCCAGCCAGCCACCGTTCGGAACGGAATCCAAATGTCCGCCAATGATCAACGTCCTCTCCGATGCGCCCGCCAGCGTAGTCCAGCTATTTCCCGCCGCGTCGTAGTGATGTTTAACCGGAAGGCCCTTGATCTTGGATTGAAACCACTCGCGCGCCTGGAGCCATGTATCCGTCCACGCCACGCGCTGCGCGCCATTGCCGTCCGCGGTCAGCTCGCGCAGTTCCTTCAGTTCGGCGATGGTTCGTTCGGGATAGAGGCTCATGACGCTTGGTTCACCAAAGCATTGTAGCTGGCAATTGGACGAGGCGGCCATCCGTTTGGTAGACCTAGAGGATGGGCGGCGCCGTTCCTTTCGCATTTCAGGACCATCCCGAGATCGCGCGCCGGTTTCCCGATTTGCATCCGGCCTTTGACCGGCAGTCGGCTCTGGTGGAAGCCAATCGCTGTTTGAATTGTTTCGACGCCCCCTGCGCGGCGGCTTGTCCCACTCACATCGATGTGCCGCGCTTCGTCAAGAAGATCACCACGGAAAATCTTGTCGGCTCGGCGCTTACCATCCTGGACGCGAACATTCTGGGTGCAAGTTGTGCGCGCGTTTGTCCCGTGGAGGTGCTCTGCGAAGGCGCTTGCGTGCTGCTGCGCTACAACAAGCAGCCTATCGCCATCGGACGTCTGCAACGCCACGCGATGGATCATTTTCTGGAACGGGGTGGGGAACTGCCCAAGAAATCGAACGGGAAACGCAGCCAGAAAATCGTGTGCATCGGGGCAGGCCCGGCGTCGCTGGCTTGCGCGGCGGAACTTGCCCAGCGAGGTTTTTCCGTCACCGTCATGGAGCGGCGGCCGCTGCCCGGCGGCTTGAACACCTACGGTGTTGCTGAATACAAATTACGGCCGCCGGACAGTCTGCGTGAAGTGGGGCTGATCCGTGCGCTCGGCGTGGAATTTCGTTTCGGAGTTTCAATCGAAAGCGAGAGCCACCTGGCGGCGCTCGAAAAAGAATACGACGCGATCTTCGTGGGAATAGGGCTGGGCACAATGCACCCGCTTCGTATTCCGGGGGCGGATCATCCCGACGTCGTGGACGCGCTGGAGTTCATCGCAAGATACAAGACCGCGGGCGATCTCGAGGTTGGAAACAACGTCATTGTGGTGGGCGCGGGCAACACGGCCATCGACGCAGCCAATGCTGCGCGCCGGCTGGGAGCGGCTCATGTCACCATTGTGTACCGTCGAACTGAAAACGATCTGCCGGCTTTTGGCTTCGAGTATGAGCATGCCAAACAGGAAGGCGTGGTGTTCGAATGGCTGGCTCAACCGGTGGCCGTTCATTGCGACACGGCGTCGGGACGGATCGTGTCGCTGGAATGCGATCGCCAGGGCTCAAAGTTTCAACTCGCGTGCGACATGCTGATCCCAGCCATCGGGCAGGCGCCGGTGGAAGGGTTTCTGGAGCGCTGCCGGGGTCCAAAATATTTTGCCGGTGGCGACTGCGTCAATGGCGGCCGCGAGGTGGTGGATGCGGTGGCGGATGGAAAGCGCGCCGCTCTGGCGATCGTGAAATCCTTCGAGGGCGCCCTTGCCTGATAAACCGCAGCCCGATCTTTCGGTCACGTTCGCGGGAGGCATTCGATCGCCCAATCCGTTTTGGCTGGCATCGGCGCCCCCCACCAACTGCGGCGAGCAGATCATGCGCGCTTTCGACGCCGGATGGGGCGGCGCGGTATGGAAGACCATCGGCGAGCCGATCACCAATGTATCGTCGCGCTATTCGTCGGTAGATTGGAACGGCCAGCGGATGATGGGCCTGAACAATATCGAGCTGATTTCGGACCGGCCTATCGAAACGAACCTGCGCGAGATCGCGGAAGTAAAGAAGCGCTATCCCCAGCATGCTGTGATCGCTTCGTTGATGGTAGAGTCTACGCGCGAAGCCTGGCACGACATCGTGCAGCGCTCCGAAGACGCGGGCGCCGATGGTCTGGAGCTGAACTTCGGTTGTCCGCACGGCATGAGCGAACGCGGCATGGGCAGCGCCGTCGGGCAGGTGCCCGAATACACTGAAATGATCACGGGCTGGGCGAAAGAGAAGGCGCGCACCCCCGTACTGGTAAAGCTTACGCCCAACATCACCGACATCCGGCAAATCGCGCGCGCGGCCAAGCGAGCAGGCGCCGACGCGCTCTCGGCCATCAACACGCTGAACTCCATCACCGGCATCGATCTGGATACTTTGGAGCCGCGCCCTAATGTGGACGGGCTCTCTTCACATGGCGGCTATTGCGGGCCCGCCGTGAAGCCCATCGCGCTGAACATGGTGCACCAGATTCAAAACGACGAATCCTCGCGGCTTCCCATTTCGGGCATTGGCGGCATTGGCACCTGGCGCGACGCAGCCGAATTTATTCTGCTGGGCAGCGGCACGGTGCAAGTGTGCACGGCCGCGATGCATTACGGCTATCGCATCGTGGAGGACATGATCGACGGGCTTCAAAACTGGATGCGCGAGAAAGGCTACGCTCGCATCGAGGATTTTCGCGGCCTGAGCGCGCCCAAGGTCACCGACTGGAATCATCTGAATTTGAATTTCAAGATCGTGGCGCGCATTCACGAGGAGAAATGTATTGGCTGCGAGCTATGCTACATCGCCTGCTGGGATGGCGCGCATCAGTGCATTCATGTCGACTCCGCACATTCCAAACCGCCCGCTCTGGAGGCGGCCAGCCGCGCGCGCATCAGCGTCACGCCCATCCCGAAACTAGACCGCGGCGCCGCGTCACAGGCTGCGCCAGTGCGGATTCCACGCGTGGATGAGGAAGAATGCGTGGGCTGTAATCTGTGCGCGCTGGTTTGTCCGGTGGAGAATTGCATAACCATGGAGCGCGTAGAAAATCATCTGCCGCGCAAGACTTGGGAAGATCTGGCCAATGGGACTGCTCATTAAGAACGGCACGGTGGTGTCCGCCGACAAGACTTTCGCGGCGGATGTCTTGATTGAATCCGGCACCATCAAGGAAGTGCGTCCGGGCATTCCCGCGGAGCCGGGGCATGACGTGCTGGACGCCGCGGGCATGCTGCTGCTGCCGGGCGGCATCGACGCGCACACGCATCTTGACATGCCGTTCGGCGGTACAACGTCGAGCGACGATTTCGAAACCGGGACGCTGGCCGCGGCCATCGGCGGCACCACAACCATCGTCGACTTCGCCATCCAGGCCCGCGGCACAAGAATGCGCGACGCGCTGGATACCTGGTGGAAGAAGGCGGAATCGAAGGCCTGCATCGATTACGGGCTGCACATGATCGTCACCGATCTCCCCGAAGCGGGCCTGGAAGACATGGACGACATGGTGCGCGAAGGCGTTGCCAGCTTTAAGCTTTTCATGGCGTATCCGAACGTGTTGATGGTTGACGACGCCACCATTTTTCGTGCCTTGCAACAGACCTCGAAGAACGGCGCTCTGATCTGCATGCACGCCGAGAACGGCAGCGTGATCGACGTGATTGTGCGGCAGGCCCTGGCCGAAGGCAAAACCGCGCCCATCCATCATGCGCTCACGCGGCCCACGCTGGCGGAAGCCGAAGCGGTGCATCGGGCCATCGCGCTGGCTGAGATGGCCGGCGTTCCCATCTACATCGTGCATTTATCGTCCGAGGATGCGCTGAACCAGGTGCGCGAAGCGCGCGACCGCGGCTTGCCGGCGTTCGCCGAAACCTGCCCGCAATATCTGTTGCTTTCTATCGACGACATGCAACTGCCGGGCTTTGAAGGCGCGAAATACGTGTTCACGCCCCCGCTGCGCGAAAAACAGAATCTTCCGAAATTGTGGGATGGGCTGAAAACCGACAATCTGCAGGTGGTTTCCACAGACCATTGCCCTTTCTGCTTTGAAGATCAGAAGGCCTTGGGCAAAGACGATTTCACCAAGATCCCGAATGGCGGTCCGGGCATCGAGAATCGGCTGCAGCTCTTACATCATCACGGCGTGAATAGCGGCAAGCTCACGCTCAATCGCTTTGTTGAGATCGTGTCCACCGCGCCCGCCCGAATCTTCGGCATGTATCCCAAGAAAGGGGTTATCGCGCCCGGCAGCGACGCCGACATTGTTGTTTGGGATCCCAAAGCCGAGCATCTCATTAGCGCCAAGACGCACCACATGCGCGTCGATTACTCAATGTTTGAAGGTTTTAAGGTGGTGGGCAACGCCCGCCAGGTTTTCTCGCGCGGCGAGTTGATTGTCGATAAAGGACAATACGTGGGGCGCGCGGGCCGCGGCCAATACCTGCGCCGGATGGCGAGAGGCGGGGCATGGACCTAGTTCATCGCGGCGAATCCAGTTTATATAACGAGGATCTCGCTCCAGTCCCCATGGAGAAACGCACCTGGGGCATCTATAATTACGCCTCGCTGTGGGTGGCCATGAGTGTGTGCATTCCCACCTACATGCTGGCGTCAGGCCTGATCGCCGGCGGCATGAGCTGGAAGCAGGCCATTGGAACAATTCTGCTTGGAAATGTCATCGTGCTGATTCCGATGATTTTGAACGCGCACGCAGGCGCCAAGTACGGCATTCCGTTTCCCGTGCTGGTGCGCGCGTCCTTCGGAGTGCGGGGTGCAAACGTGCCGGCTGTATTGCGCGCGCTGGTGGCTTGCGGATGGTTCGGAATTCAATCCTGGATTGGCGGCCAAGCCATCTATTCCATGCTCCAGGTGCTGTGGCCCGCGTTGGCCTCCAGCGTGTGGACGCCCTGGATCTGTTTCTATCTATTTTGGCTGCTTACCATGGCGGTGATCTGGCGCGGCATCGAGACCATCAAATATCTGGAAGGCATTGGCGCGCCGTTTATGCTGGCCGTTGGACTGCTCCTGCTGTGGTGGATTGCGCGCAAAGCCGGCGGGCTGGGGCCAGTGCTGCATACTCCCAGCAAATTCCAAACCACTGCTGAGTTCCTGCACTTCTTCATTCCGTCGCTGACCGGCATGGTGGGTTTTTGGGCAACCGTGGCGCTGAATATTCCCGACTTCACGCGCTATGCGAAATCGCAAAAGGCCCAGGTGATCGGCCAGGCGCTGGGGCTGCCGGCGTCCATGACCATCTATTCGTTCATTGGCGTCGCGGTTACGTCTGCGTCGGTGATCTTGTTTGGCCAGGCCATTTGGGATCCGGTGGCGCTGTTGGCGCGTTTTCATGAGCCTGTTATTGCTTCCATCGCGCTGGTTGCGCTGCTGGTGGCCACATTGAACACCAATGTCGCGGCCAACGTGGTTTCGCCCTCCAACGATTTTTCGAACCTGAATCCGCGCCTGATTTCTTTTCGCACCGGCGGGCT
>DATHNM010000147.1:0-4246 GCA_035486095.1 Bryobacteraceae bacterium | reverse complement strand
GGCCGGCGTGGGGCTGATCGCCCTGATCATGGTTCACATTTATTTTGCGCTGCGCCCCGAGAAGTTCGTGATCACCAAGTCCATGGTCTTCGGCACGGTGCCGCGCGAGCATTACCTGGAACATCACGATCCGGACCGCTGGGCCGTGACGAAGTGAGCAACGAACTTTCCGAAAGCTGCAGTGTCATTGAAGAATGTTACGAATTCATGCTGGCTTTTGCGGGGCAAGGCCTGCCCACCGAAGCCGGCGGGCGTGACGGGCTGATTCGCGACTTTCTAAGCCGCGCGGCGCAGGCCCTGGCTGGTATTGAGAATGCGTATGCGTCGGCGGTGAAAGAGATGGCATTGGCGCCCGCCGGGCCGTACGCCGCGTTTCAAGCCGTGCTGGCGCGCGACGCGCAGGATTCTCTGGCGGCGGTGGAACTGGTGCTGGCGCAGCCCGCTATTGGTTCGCAGCTAATCGACAATTTGAACGCGTCCATTCACCTGCGCGCCCTTCTGACAGACCTTTTCCTGATCGATGAGATTCTAAAAGGAAGCCAGATTACTCGCTGACGCCAACCCAGACGGCCATCGCTTTCCAATCCGGATCGTCCTTGGAGAGGAACTGACGGCCTCCGCTGTGAAACTCGTCGCCACCGGCTTCATGAGCCAGCGGATGCATCAACAGCTTGCTGGCCTGGGGATTGGCGCGGTTGATGAGCCTGGAAACCGATTCGAAGTTGCGGCGCGATTGCTCATCGGTCCAGGTGCTTCCCTCGGGCAATGGCTGCAGGCGGAATGCATTGTTGGACGCGCTATGGCACGCCACACAGCGTGCGTGGCCAACGCGCTTCTTGACGAAAATCGGTTCAACAGTTTTCTTGTAAGCCTCATAATCCGGCGATTGCGCCATCGCCAGATGAGTCAACGAAGTCAATACCGCCAGCAGCGCCAAGCGCGCGATCGTCATATGCACATATCCTCTGAAGAGTTCGTTAAGGCAGCACTGCGGTAATATTCCGCTTCGGAACTTCGCCCACCGGAATCCGCGTGATTTCCTTCATCGCTTTGATGTCCACCACCGATACCGAATTCGACGCGGCGTTGGCCACATAGGCCGTCTTGCCGTCGGGCGTGAGCGTAACCCAGTCCGGCGACCGCCCCACTTCGGTGCTGCCACGAAGCTGCAAATCCGGCAGCGAATAAAAGTAGATGGAACTGTTCAGCCGGCTGTTGACTATCAAGGTCTTTTCGTCGGACGTCACAGCCATGCCATGCGATTCGTTTCCGCCAAAAAGATAGGGGCTCTTGCCGGAGGGAAGAGCAGGGAGTTTCAGGCGGTTGATCTCTTTCTGGGTCGCGAAATCCACCACGGCGAATCCGTTGAAGCCGGACAATTGGACGAAGATCCACTTGGTGGATCCGTCGGTATTAGTCAGGAACGCCATGGGACGGATGCCTTGATCCATCACCAGCGACCATACCGGCTCTTCCGTTTTCTGATCGATGACCGTGATGGTCTTCGATTGAATGGAACCGGTGACCACATACTTGCCGTCCGGCGTGACGTAGGTGTTGTGCAGAGCGCCCTTCACCGGAATGCTCTTGACCCTTTCGAGCGTGCCGGTATCGATTACGTCCACGGCGCCGGGCGCCACGGCGATGGAAACATACACCCGGCGTCCATCCTTGCTGATTGCGAGATTGTTCGGATGCCCGCTCAGCGGAATGCTGCGTGTGATTCCCAGGGTCTTGCGGTCCACCACATCCAGCGTGCTTCTTCCTTCATTGGTGATGTAGTAACGGCTTCCGTCTGGCGCGGCGGCTGCGCCATGGTTCACCTCAATGCCGGTAATGGTTCCAACCACTTTATTCGTCGCCGGATCGATGATGGAAACATCGTCACCGGCGCTATTGGTCTGGATGATGCGAACCGTGCCCGCCGCCAGAGGCAAGGCGAGCAGGAGTGCAAGATACGTGGAGCGAGGCATAGTTGGCTCTCCTTCTCAAGGCCAAGTGATGAGAATTATACAGGGAATGGGAGCAGTTTGGAAAACAGGGGGACGTCGTGAGGACCTGGGCAGCGCAAGGCTGCCCAGAAACGGTTTGACTATCAGTGCACTCGGAAGTTTTACTGCACGCTGTCGACAGTAAGCGTATCGCCTTTCAGCTTGCCAGTGACGGTGACGTTCATGCCTGCGCTGGCGACAATCTTGTCCTGATTAGCGATCTTATAAATCTTGCCCTCTGGAGTGACCAGGACCGCCGGTGACCCGCCCTTGATGCACTTCTGCGCGCAATCGGCATCGCCCTTCATGGCCGGCATGGTGGAGCACTTGGTGTCCTCGACGAAACCTTTGTATTCCGCAGCCAAACCGCTTGCGGCAAGTCCCATGGTCATTAAAGCTACCGCAGTGATTGTTTTCATAGCATCTCCTTATGAGCTGCTTGGCAACTCACCACAACTATACTCCAATGGCACTGCCGAGTGGGCGCGT
Organism: Bryobacteraceae bacterium; assembly: GCA_035486095.1. Taxonomy (GTDB): domain Bacteria; phylum Acidobacteriota; class Terriglobia; order Bryobacterales; family Bryobacteraceae; genus Palsa-89. Next base: position 1,766 of record DATHNM010000147.1, on the reverse strand, counting down.
TCGATCCCTCAGTTTTTCCGCTCTTCGTCCGGCAGCCTGAACGCGATCAATTCGGCCGGGAATCCGGGACCTGCGATCGCGACCGCGATGTACTGCTTCCCATTGACCGAGTACGTCATGGGTGTTCCTGTCTGTCCGGCAGGCATCGGCACGGCACCCACTTCTTTGCCTGTCGCCTTGTCATATGCCCGCAGCATGACGGCCGACTTGCCCGCGCTCTTTTCGCCGCAAATCACAAGCGTCTTAGTCACCAGCACGCCGAAAACTCCCGGCCGGCCGGTCCGGGGAATGGTCAGGCCCTTGAGCGCCGGGTTATCGCGGATGGTGTCAGGAGTGTCTCCATTCGCGATCTGCCACAGGATTTCGCCCTTGTTCAAATCGATGGCGCTGATGCTTCCGTAAGGCGGTCTCGCCAGGGGCAAGCCTTCCACCGTGAGGCCGGGGCCGGCGCCTTCCGCTCCACCGGCTCCACCTCTGGGCGCGGCGCTGCCCGACATATAGGACATGTCGGTCCGTTTCGGATCGCCCGGAATCAACCCGATGGTGCCCATGATTCGTTGTGAAGGAATGTAGGCGATGTGCGTTTCCGGATCGTAAGAACCGCCCGCCCAATTGGTGCCGCCGCCCGCGGTGGCCATCGCCAGCGTGCCGTAAGGGCCCTCCGGCTGGCTCACCACCCCCGGAGTAAAGACCGGACCGAGCTTGTACTTCGAAACCAGCTTCACCGCCTCAGCCCGCAATTCGGGCGTGAAATTGATCAGATCGTCGATGGCTGCGCCCTGCAAATCGTAGGCCGGGGGCTTGGTGGGGAACGGCTGAGTCGGACTGGTTTTCTCGCCCGGCACCGTGGACTGCTCCACCGGCCGCTCCACAAACGGCCAGATGGGCTTCCCGGTGATGCGGTCGAATACGTAGAGGAAAGCCTGCTTGGTGGGTTGGGCCACCGCTTTCACGGTCTGGCCGTTCACTGTGATGTCCACCAGCATGGGCGCGCACGGAATGTCCATGTCCCAAATTCCATGGTGCACCAGCTGATAGTGCCATTTGCGCTGTCCGGTTTTCAGATCCACCGCCACCACGCTCTCGCCGAACAACCCGTTCCCCGGACGATGCCCGCCATAATAATCTCCCGTGGGCAACTCCACTGGTATGAAGGCCATCCCTAATTGTTCGTCCACGCTGATCTGGCCCCAGGCGCCTGTGTTGCCGGTGTAAGACGCGGAGTCTTTTTCCCAGGTGTCGTATCCGAACTCGTCCGATCGCGGGATGGTGTGAAAGATCCAAAGCCGCTTGCCGGTGCGCACGTCGAAGCCCCGCACGAAGCCCTTTACGTTGGTCTTGCTTTTTACCACTCCGCCGGGGCGATGCGCCGCTCCTACAATCACCACGTCATTGGCCACCACGGGTGTCGCGTGCAAGCCCACCTCTCCGGTTACCAGATCGATTTCCTGATCGTCTTCCAGTTTCAGATCCACCAGGCCGGCATTGCCGAAGCCTGGCACCAGATTGCCCGTCTTGGCATCCAGGGCCACCAGCCGGTAGCCCGGCGTTACGTATAAAATGCGCTCTTCGCGGCCGTCGGTCCAGTATGCCAATCCGCGGCCCGATAACTGCCGGGGCGCCGCCGTGCCCCGCGCGCCCTCACGCTCGCCATGCACCCACAGCAATTCGCCCGTCACCGCATCCACTGCCACCACGGCCCGGCGAGTTCCCGCAGTGGAATAAATCACGCCGTTCGCCATCAGCGGCGTGCCTTCGAAGTTGAA